>NZ_RBWE01000001.1:1356768-1601915 GCF_003627965.1 Desulfofundulus salinus
GCTGGCGGTGGCCGTAGGCCGGATACGACAAAAACAAGGAATAAATTTGAGGAGCCTGGTAAAGGCGGCCTGACAAGAACCAATCGGAGAAACTACACTACCAAAAGGGCGCCCTAAGGGGGGTGTTAGGTTAAGTATGCCCTTTGACAGGGGTGGCAAAGGATAAATAAGCCACTTGTCCCAATATAAGGTTAATCTCCCTGTCCTATGCCTTGGAAAACGTCCCTGTCTGGTATGGGCTTTAGCCTCCCAGAGGGTAAAAATGTTGACAACGCAAATAGCTCTGTAACGGGAGAGCTTGACGACTTATTGGAGTAATGGTAAACTATGGTGAACATATCCAACCCCAAATAAATATATTGCAAGCGAAAATATTCTGTAGTATAATAGTAGAAAAACGGGAGGCAGACTTAACCATGCCTGCCTATGTAGTAAAGGATCTTTGTGCCGGCTGCGGAGCCTGTGCTCACGTTTGTCCCTATGAAGCTATAACCGTTGCCGCCAGGCTGGCAACGGTTGACCCTCAGTTATGCCGGGATTGTGAAGAATGCGTTTTTATCTGCCCCAACGGAGCCATCACGGCTGCCTGATGATGAAGTATAAACATATTTTGGGAGGTGTATATAGATGCCCATTTACGACTTCCAGTGCAACAGTTGCGGCCACAAATTTACCCTGCTGGTGGGGATTGATGACCGGGACAAGGTTACCTGTCCCCAGTGCCAGAGCCGGGATGTACGCCAGCTGATTACCGGCTGTGCCGTTCGCATAAAGGGCGGCAGTTGCGGTGGCGGGCAAAGCAGTTCTGGTTCTGCCGGCGGCTGAGGGATTTAATCTAAAGGGCTGGTAGCCCTTCTTAATCTATTAACCAAGGATAGGAGTGAAATTTTATGGCCCTGGAATTAAATGAAAGCAATTTTGACAGCGAAGTTTTACAATCCACCCAGCCGGTACTGGTGGATTTCTGGGCGCCCTGGTGCGGTCCCTGCCGCAGTATGGCTCCCATTATTGATGAACTGGCCACCGAATTTGCCGGCCGGGTAAAGGTGGCCAAGGTAAACGTGGATCAAAACCGGGCCCTGGCCGGCCGTTACGGTGTCATGAGCATTCCCACGTTAATTATGTTTAAGGCCGGACAGGTGGTGGGCCAGATGGTCGGCTATACTCCCAAGGGGGTCCTGGCTAAAAAGCTTGAAAGCCTGCTGTAGAACGGATTTTTAAACTCAAAGCCGGAATGGCGGTGGCCTGTCCCGCGGGATGCCTGCCGCAGGATGGATGGTCACCGCCATTTTTCACTGCATTTAATGTAACAATTTTTCCAGTTCCTCCCGGTTGAACCCCACCACCACCCGTTCTCCCACGGTAATGGTGGGCACGGCCAGGCGGCCGGTTTTGCGCACCATTTCACTGCGGGCTATTTCGTCCTCGGCCACGTTCTTTTCCGTGAATTTCACGCCCTTTTGGGAAAGAAACTCTTTCACCGTGCGGCAGTGGGGTCAGGTGGGGGTGGTATACACCGTTACGGGTTCCGTAGTCACTTTAAATACCTCCCGGTGGATAGATTTTTCCCCTGCGGGTAATTCTATTTTTTGATCCTGGGATAAATTATATACGCCGGTGAAGGAGGAATGGCCGTTGGAACTAATCAATGAGGACCGGCTGGGTGTGGCCAAAGGTACTGAAGTGGAAGAGGCAGTAGATAAGGAGTTTCGGGGTGAAACCTGGGAGGTGGGCATCTACCTGGCCATGGCCCGGCAGGCCCAGCGGGAGGGCTACCCCGAGGTGGCGGAAGCACTCAAGTCCATTGCCATGGATGAGGCCTGGCATGCCGCCCATTTTGCCGAGTTAAACGGGAAGATTTCCGAAAGCACCAGGGAAAATCTGCTCAAAATGCTTAAAGGTGAGCAGGAAGCCAACCGGGGCAAAAAGGAAGTGGCCAAACGGGCCAGGGAGTTAAACCTGGACCCGGTGCATGATATTATGGACGAATCGTCCCGGGATGAGGCCAGGCACGCCCGTACTCTGGCCGGCCTGATAGACCGGTATTTTGCTGGTAATAAGGAAGGCCTGGGGTGCTACTGCAGTTAAGTAAAGTCGAGATTTTCTTAAAAGAACCGGCCCCATGCAAAAGGCCGGTTCTTTTTTTCCATTCTGGCAGGAACCCTGTTCGAATATGGCGAACTTAATTGCCCGGAAAGGAGCTACAGTAGTTGGTTGGCACATTAATTAACGCAGCAGCTATTTGTGCAGGTGCGGTGCTCGGTGCCTTACTTAAAAAAGGCATACCGCAGAGAGTGGGTGATACGGTCATACAGGGGCTCGGCCTGGCCGTCATCCTGATTGGTGCCCAGATGGCCCTGCAAACCAAAAACCCGCTTATTGTCATTGGCAGCCTTGCGCTGGGCGGTGTGGTGGGATCAGGTTTGGACATTGAGGGCAGGCTGGAGTCCCTGGGGAAACGCATCGAGGCCAGATTTGGCCGCCCCGGGGAGAGCGGCATGGCTTATGCCTTTGTTACCGCCAGCCTGATTTTTTGCGTTGGTGCTATGGCCGTAATGGGTGCCATCGAGGACGGGCTCACCGGCAACCCCAAAACCCTGATCGCCAAGGCCATGCTGGATGGTATCGCCGCCACTATTTTTGCCTCCACTATGGGCATCGGGGTGCTTTTTTCGGCTGTTCCGGTGCTTATTTACCAGGGCAGCATTACCCTTGCCGCACGATTCGTAGGTGCAGGCTTAAGCCCCTGGGTGGTGGCGGAGCTTACCGCCACCGGTGGCCTACTCATTGTGGCCATTGGGTTGAATTTAATCAAGGCTGCCCGGATTAAAGTGGGAAACCTTTTACCCGCCATTTTTATTGCGGCCATTATCACAGCCGTTATTGAAATGACGAGGCAGTAGTAAGCTGGCATCAAATAGTACTACCGCCAGGTCGGGGATATCAGGGTGACGGTGGTACCGGCACCCACGGCAGTCACACAACCGCCGGAACACGGAATTCCGGCGGCAATACAGGTTGATTGCTGGCGCGCGGAACGCCGGCAAAATTTAGGATCGGGGTCGGTGGTTTTAACCAACCGGCCCCTTTAATTTCTTGGGTTATAGGATACTCCCGAAAAGGAATCAATTCGCTTGCCGTTTCGGCTTAATCTCCAGTTTGAGATCTAAGGCGTCGAGAGCTTTCGCGACAGTGGCAAAATTTCCAATACGGCCCCTTTCCAACCGGGACACTTGAGCCTGGGTTAAACGGGCTTTTCGGGCAAGTGTTCCCTGATTCCAGCCGCGCCGGATTCGCTCGGCGATGATTGCCCTGGCGATCTGGTAGCGCGGTTCGTATTCAAGCATCTCCTTTATGATTTGCGGCTTATTTTCAAGGCGTTTAGCAATTTCGTCAATGGTCACAAATTCAGCCATTCATTTTCCCTCCTGTCGTGTTTGTAGAAATTTGCGAAGAATATTTTCAGCTTTGCGGATTTCAGATTGCGGTACCTTGTTCGATGTTTTGCGGAAGCAATTTGTTAAGAGAAACTTATCACCCAGAACTGAAAAGAAGAGGGTTCTCTCATCGTACCGGGAAAATTTCGTCCGCAGTTCCCATAATTTTTCCGAGCTTTCCCAGATGCGGTGAATATATCTGTCCGGTAAACTAAATCCGAATTCGTTCAGCAGCATGATATCGTGGAGCATTTTTGCCGACACTTTTGGATGGGGGTGATTTAAGATGTAGTGCATGACTTCCTCGGTCATTTACGAGTGACAGGCTTCCGACTGGGCATTGCCGGGGGAGTGCTGGCCGCTACCCGGAACGTGGGAATGGTGCTGGGTATTGCCCTGGGCGGCGCGATACTGACGGCCCGGCAGGCCACCCATTTGGATCTGAGCCGGTCTGGTGCCTTTCTGGCCGGTCTACAGGAAGCTTACCTGACGGCTATGCTTCTTTGGCGCTCTTCATCACCTTCATGCCAGGCCTGCGCCCGGTGTGGGTTTTCCTTGTGGACGCTTGCTCAGTTGTCGCATTTTAACGACACTTCGATTTTCCCGCCCAGAGCTTTCGCGACTTTCTTTAAAAACCGAAGGGAAGGATTGTAGGTTCCGCTTTCTAGCCTGGCGATGGCCGACTGACGGGTGCCGACTCTACGGGCGAGTTCGGCCTGGGTCATTCCCTTTAATTTCCGCTGTTTAATGATGGCCCTGATAAGCTGGTATTCCGGTTCCAGCTCTTCGTAAGCTTGCCGGAAAGCCGGATCTTCCATCAGTTCATTTTTTAAATCGCTCCATTTCATTTGTTATCACCGATCCTTCTTTTGTAGTCTTTCATCCTTGCAATGGCGGTATTCAGCTCTTTAAGCGGCGTTTTCGGGGTCTTCTTGGAAAAGCCGTGCACCATAATCAGGGTGTTACCCTCGATGAAAAACAGCAGTCGGAACGTCTGCCCGCCGAATGGCACGCGCAATTCCCAAAGACCGCCGTCCAGGTGCCTAACATAAGGCATCCCGATCTGCGGGCCGAATTCTTCCAGGAGGTCGATGGCCCGGGCAATTTTCGCCTGTTCTTTCGGCTGCAGCGACACAATAAAATCGGCCGCCGGTTTCCTGCCCGCAGCGCTTTTGTAAAATTCAACTTCCCAGCGCATGGAGCAACCTTCTCTGGTATAACGTATATGTTATAATTGTAAACCGCAAAATCTGTCTTGTCAATGAAATTCGGGGAGGCCTGCCGGATAAGCCTAGCACTCAGGTAACTGAGTGCTGGGTAACCCGTGTCGAGAGGCACGGCTGAGCCTCCTGGTTGTCCATGGCTTCCACCTTTTTGTCTAAATTTGTCGGAATAATTTATAAATAGTGTTAACAGGAAATTCCCTGCCCTCTGAAGGAGGCGTGTCCCCAGGCCGCGGTTTTTGTGGTAGCAAAAGGGGTACATTTCGAGCCTGAAAGTCGTAATTTTGAGCCGAGTTTTTTTAAGAAAAAAATTGTCCCTTGGGGAAGGAAAATGAGCAAAAGTATCAAAATAGGGAAGTAAAGGTTGTTGTACCAAATTTTATCGACATTTTTCGTCATAGTTACTCCAACCGGTGCCTCCAACTTTGTTTAAGGGAGGGTGTAGTTGGTTGTTCATTGAAAAGCTGGTAGCCCAGGGTCGTCCCTTTCTGGCCTACGGCATGTCTCCCGCGGAGACCCTGCGGCAGATTTCGGATGTCAAAGAGCAAGGACGCTTTTTAGAAAATGTGATTGTGATTGAGGCGGAAGGGGAAGAGAAGTTTAAAACAGATGCTTTACCTTTACAGACCTGGGGCAGGTATGATGAGCAAGGGGGTACAAGGAGGAAAAAGAAAATAATTTTTCAAGCTGAAGTAGACCGGGGATTGGGCACGCCTTTTGTCATTGTCAGTGGCGGAAACAAAAGGGCCCCCCAGGGCAGGTATGGTGTGCCGGTTTATCCGGTTTTTCCCAGCCATATACCCCTGCTTGCTGCCAGTGAGAAGGAAGCCCTTAGCTTCTGGCAGGGCCGGCTTAAAAGGACTTTGAGCTTGCCGAGAGTGTTCTCCCAGGATGAGGAAATGCGTCTTGCCGGGTTGTTGAAAAGAGCCGCGGCAGATGTAGCAAAAAAGATGGAGGAAAGCCAAAGCCAGGGTCATGCTTTAGTGGTGTTGGTTTCGCCGCAACCGGAAGGCCCCTACCGTTACGCTGATAAAATGCCGGTAAAAGGCGACCGCGATTACACCCTGGTGGGGGAGAGCGTCCTTAATCCGGGAAAGTATATTGTGGCCCATTTGCCCACCGTGGCCAGGTATTTTTGGGCTTCCAAAATGGAAGAAGGAGCGGAGAAAGGGAAGAGGGAAAGGTGCTCTTTGTGCGGCCGGGAGGGGGAAGCGGTATCTGCATACAGTAAAGCCTGGCCGTTGCTGGCCCCCACGTGGCATCCTCCCATTTCCGAGGAATTAAAAAAAGGCAAAAACATAGACTTAGCTGCTGCCATCGGGGCATTGTGCCGGGAATGTTATTCTTCACTGATTGTCGGCGCCGGTGTTTTCGACGAGCTTTCCACCCGTTTACCCCTATCCTTGACCAGGGAACTTTTTGTACCCGTGGCTTCTGCCGGGGGAAGGGAGGTAGCCAGGAGGTCTAAAAGCCAGCCTCCGGGTATCTGGGGATGTGCTCTCGTTGTTTCCCTTTTTGCTGAACAAGGGGAGGAGCAGGGTGAATTTTTTACTGATGCCTTAAAAACTTTAAGGCTCAAACAGATTCGCCCGGACAGGCAGGATCGGCTTATAACGGCCATAACGGGTTTTGAAGCCGTGTTGCCCGATGAATTTAACTCCGACCAGTACCGTCTTACGCTAATTTACTATTCCGGCAACCCGGCCCAGGGAGATGTGCACCTGAGGGCGGTCATTGAAGATGTGCTCCCTTCAACAGTGAGCAGGCTTTTAGATTACATGCCCCAGGTGGCGGAAGAAGCGGTACATGTGCGACGCCGCCTGGTGGGTGAACGTAACGAGGAACAACGGGATGGACGCTACGACTCCCTGTTTTACCTGCTTACCAGGGCTTACGGGGGATGTTATTTATGGCATGCCCTGCGTTCTGTTCTGCACAGGAGACCCATTGCCTGGGATGCTTTTACTGCCGGGGCCGCCGCCCGGATGAACGGTTGGGCCCGCCTGGGCGATGAAAAGCTCAGTTACTGGAATTTGCGATATGAGGTTATCTTTTACCTGGCGTTCCGCCGTTTTTACAACTTGTACAACAGTTTGCTGCCGGGAGGGGGAAGAAAAGTGGGTGATTGGCGGGAGATGTTGAATAAGGTATCGAGTGTTTCGCCAGCAGAGCTTTCTTTTGATAATGTAGAGGAGCTCGGCTTTGCCGCGGGGTATCTTGTACGACTTTTTGACCGCTGGTACTGGACGAAAACAGGTGGAGACAGGGGTGGTAAGAATTTCGTAAAACACAGAATAATGGCTTTTGGTTCCAGCCTGACTCCGGAAATGATCTGGAAGAAAGGGTTGAGTCGTTTCCAGGAATATGCCCTGAAGCTGGACATGGGGTTACCGGATGATTTCCGCCGCCGGGCGGGTGTGGTGGAAAGCGAGTACCGGCGCTTAAAGGAACAGGTCATGGCCCATAAAGACGATTTCATAGGAGCCTTCTGGAGCGGCTATGCGCTGGCTTTTCCAGCAAAGCAATCCGATTAAAAATTACTGGGGAGTGAGAGAAAATGACGGTGGCCACCGGAGAAATTTTATTTGTTAAGTCCGTTAAAGACGGCATTCCAAACAGGGACCCGCTTAACGACAGCGATGCCCGGCGCATCTTTGGAGAGGAAGACGGGCGCATATCCCTTTCCGATGTGAGCATAAAAAGGGATGTGCGTGACTATGTCCTGGCCAAATATCCGGATGGCGGTCCCGATAAACGCTACTTCGTCTGGTGCAGGGGAGAGCGTACTCCCGAGGGGAAACTGTATGATAGGGATAAACTGGCAGAACTCATTTTAGAACGGGCGGTGCGTAAAAATGAAACGGACGAAGAACAAGCCTTGTTGAAATCATCTTTTGACATGCGGGTCTTCGGTGCTGTGTTCAGCGTGAAGAACAAAAGTTTCCACAAAACAGGACCGGTTCAATTCGGCTGGGCCCACTCCCTGCATCCCGTGGAGACGAAATATGTCCAGGGTACCGTGGTCATGCCCAGCGGCGAACAGGCCGGGCAGGGTACCATCTGGACCACTTATATTCTTCCCTTTGCCGTCTTTGCCATGCCGGGAGTAATCAATGCTACCATTGCTCAAGAGAACAAAATGAGTGAAGCCGACGTGGAGTTATTGCTGGAGGGATTGTGGAAAGGCACCCTTTACCGCCAGGCCCGGGGCAGGGGATTGCAGCAGCCCTTGCTTTTAGTTCATGTGGAATACAATGATCCCTTCTTCCGCATCGGTTACCTGGAAGATTACATAACCCTGGAGCCGGGTAGGGAAGCATGGCTGGGTGCTAGCCCCCCAACGCAGCTGCCCGATGTAACCCTGGACGTCAGGGAACTGGCAAAAATAACCGGTTCGGACGGCCCCTTTGCCTCCCAGATTAAGAGGGTTCGCTGGTGGAAAAACCCGGAGTTAAGATTACTAGGCGAGCTTTCCGGCAGCGAGGAAAAGATGTGGTAGGCGCGTCTTGGAAGGGGGTGCCGCAGCATTGACCGATTACCTGAAAGTATTGATCTTTTCCTTACGGGCTAAAATCGCACATTTCCGGCAACCCGATACCATCATCACCCAGGCGACCTATCCTTTTCCACCCCGGCCAACCATGCACGGGCTTTTAGCTTCGGTTTTGGGGATTGACTTTTCCACAAGGGAAGGAAAGGCCTTTCTCAATGACCCGCATTTTATAGGCCTGTCCCTCCTTTCACCTGTACGCACCGTATGTGTGCAGATGTCATTGCTGGGCAAAGGCTTTGTCAGCGGAGAGGGGGATTTTTTTAACCGCCCCACCGTGGTGGAGATGGTGGTTGAGCCCCGCTACCGCGTTTACTATGCCGGTAAATGGGTAGAAGAATTATCCGAAAAAATACGTGCCAACAAAAGCGTTTACCACACCTATTTGGGCAGCGCCTACTGCCTTACGTTTCCCGAATACGAGGATACAGTAGAAGCCAGGTTGTTGCAACCTGTGCCCGAAGATCCAATCCCTGTGCATACCGTGGTACCACGGGAGCTGGCGGCCCACATAGCTCTGGAGGCGGGAGCTGCCTATGCCGCGGCAAGGGCCATGCCCTATCAACATTGCGGCGGAAGAATCTTCGAGAGAACCGTTACGGTGCTTTACGAGGAAAAGGGTGAAACTTTAAAGGTTCGTTTCAAGGAGAAGCCGCCATTTCCCTACCTTGCCGTAGAACTGCCGGGGGGAGAAGTTGCGTGTCTGTGGTGAAGGCTTATCCCTTATCCGAGTGTATCGCCCGTCCTAAGGGACCTGGGGGAGAAGATTATCCGCTGGTCGATCACCTGCTGGCCGTAGCTAATGGTATGGGCAATCCTCAAGAAGACATTTATGACCGTTTACGTTTCCTGGCCGGGCTTTTACATGATGCGGGAAAAAGCCGTTACAACTGGCAGGAGTATATTCGCGGGCGCGGTAAAGGAGTTCCCCACGCCTTTGCCGGGGCCATGCTTTTCGCCGTGTGTTTGGACGAACTCATAAAGAAGTGGGACTTAAAGCTAAAGGAAAAACAGGCCCTCCTCCATCTGGGGTTGGGCCTCGTCCACTTCCTTTACGAGCACCACGGTGAGATACCCGATATCAATGATTGTTACCCACCCTGGACAGGAGGTTTTGTACCTTCTGATTTAAAAGAGTGTGATTTGGAAGGTATATTTACCCTGGTGAGAAAATATTTCCCGGAGCTGGATGAAAAAGGCATTTCATTTACCGCCCTTGACGAGAGATTGCAAGAAATTAATTTACGCTGGAAGAACTGGTTTCAGAATGCATGGCGCCATGTAGACAGATTGCTGGAAAGCGGCAACCGCTATGCCGTAGGTGCGCGGTTGTGCCTTCAGCGGGAAAATGCCCGTTTAATTGCCGCCGACCGCTTCCATGCCGCAGGCGTCCGGGTTGATGAACTGCCGGAAGAATATATCTCACCCGGCCTGGCCCGCCAGGTGCAAGCCAGGATAGAACAATTTTGCTCCGCCCGGAAGCAAGTTTTAACAGCGGCCGGGGCAGACCGGTTGTTGCTGGGTGCGAGGGAAAAATGGCGGAGAAAGGCGGTAGAGGCATTTGCCCGGGAATGGGGTAATGGTGTGTTTACCCTGGAACTGCCCACGGGATATGGGAAGACCCTCACCTCTTTGAGCATAGCCCTGAAGGCCATCGAATTGGGGTTGTGCAGGCGCATCGTTTATGTAGCGCCATATATCTCCATTCTCTCCCAGGCGGCAACGGAAATCCAGGGTTCCACGGGTTTAAATGTGATGACCCATCACCATATTTCTACACTGCAAAGGCTAATGGAAGAAGAGCGGGACGAAGATGTGCTTCTGGAATCGTGGCGGGCTCCTGTGGTGGCCACCACGTTCAACCAGCTGTTCCGCGCCCTTTTCCCCTCCCGGGCCCAGCATACCTTGAGGCTTCACGGTTTAAAAGACTCCTTTGTTATTGTGGATGAACCTCAAATTATCAGTGCCGGCGTCTGGAACCTCTTTTTAGCCCTGATGGAGGCAACTACCGCGGAACTGAACACCAAAGTTCTCCTCACTACTGCCACCCTCCCGGAGCTGGAAGGGGGTATTTTCAATTCGGCTGTATCCCTCGGAAAAGCCGAAGTTGTGATTGCCCGCTTCTCCGTAGAAGTCCGGGGTGAGGGGGATGAAGAGTACCTGGCCCGGGAGGCTGTAGAAGCCTACAAGGATTATGGGTCGGTAGCGGTAATCTGCAATACCGTTAAGGATGCGGCGGAGGTTTACCGGTGGTTAATAAAATTAGTCCCTGGCGAAACTGTTTATTTTCTTTCCGGCAGGCTTACCCCCCTGCATAAAAAGGCGCGCATCGAGGAGATCAGGCAGGCGTTGAAAAATGGTTCCAGGGCCCTGGTGGTTTGTACCCAGGTGCTAGAAGCGGGAGTGGATTTAAGCTTTCGCGTCGTGTTTCGAGCCCTGCCGGTTATACCCTCTGTAGTACAGGCGGCCGGGAGGTGCAACCGTCACGGGGAAGGGGAAACCGGGCGTTTATACGTGCTGAACTTATTGCGGGGAGGGGAAACTGACACACGTAATTATGTCTACCGGGACCCGGATCAAAGGGAAGTTACAGATAAGTGTTTGACAAACTATCCTGTTTTTTCGGAATATGAGGCATCGCAGGTGGTGCGGGAATTTTACCGTGAGTGTTTTCGCCGCAACACCCATCAGGCCGTCCTGGAGAAAATCCTGGAGGCTGCCTCGGGCTATTACTCTGCTCCCGCAAATGTGCATCCATTCGGTCCCGAGGTTCCCGGGTACGGCATCTTTGTACCCAGGTGGTGGGGTGAACCACCAGAGATAATTAAGACTGCTTTGCGGAAATTCCATATTTCCCGTCCTGATGAAATCTGGGAGTTGTATGCAGGCAAAGATTTTCTAAGGTCGTTAAGCTTTATGGAGAGAAAAGCTTTCATGGGGTTGATGAACCACTTTGTCGTCCAGGTCCCCGCAGAAGTGGCTCAAGAAATCGGTGAGCCTGCTTCCAACAGGTCATTGTTGCGTTTGAGATATGATTCCCGCTACCGGGATGACACGGGCCTTTCGGTGGTGGATATGAAAGATGAGCACGAAGCCTGGTTTATCTGAGCGGTCTGGAGAAATTGGCGTAAGCGGAACGCTGGTTTGGTACTACTACATCTGTCCCCGACAGGTGTGGTTGATTGCCCACCAGCTTACACCGGATGCGGAGGACGATAACCTGGCCATTGGGCGTTTTATCGGGGAAATGTCTTATGCCAGGGAAAAAAAAGAACTGGCCGTAGGATCCAGCAAAATGGATGTTTACCACATAGCCAACGGTGAACTGGTGGTGGGGGAAGTCAAGAAGAGTTCCAAATACCGCCACAGCGCCCGCATGCAGCTGGCCTTTTATTTGAAAGAATTACATAGCCGGGGCATACCGGCACGGGGAGAGTTGCGCTTTCCAAAAGAGAAAAAACGGGAGGATGTGGTTTTAGATGAAGAAACTTTAGAAGAACTGGAAAGGGTGGAGCGGGAGATCCTGCGCATTGTGTACCTTCCACAACCACCACCACCGTCAAAAAACCGTTACTGCAAAAAGTGTGCTTATGCCGAGTTTTGCTGGTCTTAGAGAGTACTATTGATTTTTCCGTCAGGGTGGATGGTGCATGAAGAAAACCTTTTACATTTTTTCCAGCGGGGATTTTCGCCGGAAAGATAATACCCTTTACTTTGAGACCGAGCAAGGGGAAAGACGATTTATTCCCGTTGAGGATACGGCCGAGATCATGGTCTTTGGTGAAGTAGCAATAAATAAAAGATTTTTGGAATTCCTATCTCAGAAAGAGATTGTGCTGCACTACTTCAACCATCATGGATACTACATGGGGAGTTTCTACCCGCGGGAACACCTGAACTCAGGTTATATGACTTTAAAGCAGGCCGAGCACTATCTGGACCAGGAAAAGCGCCTGACCATTGCCCGGTTGCTGGTAGAAGGTGCAGCCAAAAATATTCTGCGCGTGCTGAAATATTACAGCGCCCGGGGGAAGCAGGTTGAGGAGCAAATTGAGTCCATACAAAAACTGCTGCCGGCAGTTGGTGAGTGCCATGAGACCGCAGCTCTCATGGCCATAGAAGGGAATATGCGGGAGCACTACTACCGGGCCTTTGATGAAATCATTGGCCTTCCGGATTTCATTTTTGAAGCACGCAGCCGAAGACCGCCGAAAAATTATTTAAATACCCTGATTAGTTTTGGCAATTCACTTCTTTATACGATCTGTTTATCGGAAATTTACCGCACCCATCTAGATCCTCGTATTGGTTATTTACATACTACAAACTTCAGGCGTTTTACCCTGAACCTTGACCTGGCGGAAATTTTTAAGCCGGTAATTGTGGACCGGGTCATTTTCACCCTTTTAGGGCGGAAAATGATTACAGCAGACGACTTTGAGCGCGGCACCGAAGGTATTTTAATGAAGGACAAAGCGAAACGCTCCTTCGTGGAGCAACTGGAAGAAAAGCTAAAAACCACCATCAGCCACCGGGAAATAGGCAGGCCGGTTTCTTACCGCAGGTTGATTCGCCTGGAATTGTACAAGCTGGAAAAGCATCTCATGGGCGAGAAAAAGTATGAGCCTTTTGTAGCTACATGGTGATAAGCATTTAGCTTTTTCACCACTGGTATGGGGGCCACGTGACTTCAATAGCCATTTTTCGCCCCGAAATGTTTTGGGGCTGAATGGTGCATGGTGTTAGAATGGTGGTGTGCAACATTGTTCATCATTCTAGTCTATGATGTTAACGTGAAGAGAGTAAGCAAAGTCCTTAAAACATGCCGCAAATACTTGCATTGGGTGCAAAACTCTGTCCTGGAAGGAGAAATTTCCGAGGCAAACCTGAAAAAGCTGAGAATGGAATTAAACCGTCTTATCGACAAAGAGGAAGATTCGGTAATCATTTATAACCTGAGAACCACAAGATACTCTACCAGGGAAATTTTGGGACTAAAAAAGGGAGGGGAAGAACAAATAATTTAGGCATAGACGGCTCTTTTTTTTGTCGTCGACCTTCGATAGAGTAAAAAACCTGGGAGGTCGACGACAAATTTTTTCACGGAACGCCCGGAATACCCTTGATCTGGAGCATGAAAGTAGTAAAATAATAGCTAGCGAAGGGCAAATAAAAATTGCCCAACTTTTGCGGCATCCAAGTGGTTCGGAGCCTACCTATGAGGGATTGAAATATGCGCTCGATGAGCTTCTGCCAGCCCTCTTTGTTTGTTCGGAGCCTACCTATGAGGGATTGAAATAAGAAGGCTACGACCTGATTTATCGGCCTCCCCGTGGTTCGGAGCCTACCTATGAGGGATTGAAATTCAACTTGCGGCACTCCAGTCCCTCTTCCTCGGTTATGTTCGGAGCCTACCTATGAGGGATTGAAATACCCCTACTCTGCAGCGCACTTCCAGGGGGTATCTCCGTTCGGAGCCTACCTATGAGGGATTGAAATTCAAGTTCGATTCACCCGTACTGTGCTCCCCCGAAGGTTCGGAGCCTACCTATGAGGGATTGAAATTCAGGTACTTCGTCAGGAAACTGGAATTCGACCCGAGTTCGGAGCCTACCTATGAGGGATTGAAATAAGCCGCCCGGCAGGCGGCAAAGCGAAGGCCCCTTGCGTTCGGAGCCTACCTATGAGGGATTGAAATCCTTGCTACTCACTATCGCAGCGGCTGGGCTTTGTAGTTCGGAGCCTACCTATGAGGGATTGAAATTGTGTGTCCACACGCGCATACTGCGCGGCAAGTTTCGTTCGGAGCCTACCTATGAGGGATTGAAATCCAACACCAGTTTAGCACGTGGTGATTGAGTATGCAAGGTTCGGAGCCTACCTATGAGGGATTGAAATCGGGTAGAAATTGAGGAAGATACTTTGCTAAAGGAGTTCGGAGCCTACCTATGAGGGATTGAAATACTTCCAGCACTACCGTTGTTCTAGCCATCAACGAGTTCGGAGCCTACCTATGAGGGATTGAAATGTCTCAGTGTAAAAAGCCTGGCGTGCTTCCTTATAGGTTCGGAGCCTACCTATGAGGGATTGAAATCCGATCCAGTAGCTTTTTGCAGTTAGTCCGTTGCCGGTTCGGAGCCTACCTATGAGGGATTGAAATAGAGTTTAGCCGACATGAATGCGGTGGCTGCTTCGGTTCGGAGCCTACCTATGAGGGATTGAAATTAAGGATTAGAGAGTATAGACCGGGTTCGTTAATCAAGTTCGGAGCCTACCTATGAGGGATTGAAATCGGCCTACCTGCATTTTGTCGAATGTTACCACGTTTGCGTTCGGAGCCTACCTATGAGGGATTGAAATTCAAACTTGTTTAGAAACTCATTCTTGCCGCTATAAGTTCGGAGCCTACCTATGAGGGATTGAAATGTATTTTATCGCCTCCCGCTCGGCGTTCCAGGTGCGTTCGGAGCCTACCTATGAGGGATTGAAATACCCTCACCTGATACTCCCACCAGACTGCCTCCTTCCGTTCGGAGCCTACCTATGAGGGATTGAAATGTTGTATCAATCCATTCAACAAAACTGCTTTCAGTCGTTCGGAGCCTACCTATGAGGGATTGAAATTCGCCTCCCGCTCCAACAACCACAGCAAGGCTTTACGTTCGGAGCCTACCTATGAGGGATTGAAATATAGGTAAAAATCACAATCTGTACGCCTACTGCCGGGAGGTTCGGAGCCTACCTATGAGGGATTGAAATCTACAACGGCTGGGGCTTCGTGTTCGACATGGACTAGTTCGGAGCCTACCTATGAGGGATTGAAATATAACTGCCCGGGATTTAGCTGCCCCCGTCGTATCAGTTCGGAGCCTACCTATGAGGGATTGAAATTGCGGCATTACCTGACGGGTGACGTGGCCGCGCTGAGTTCGGAGCCTACCTATGAGGGATTGAAATAGCGCCCCCGCCTCCTGGCTGCGGGCCGGGGCGACCGTTCGGAGCCTACCTATGAGGGATTGAAATGCCGGTGACTCCCTTGATGATGCCGTGCGCCTTCTCAGTTCGGAGCCTACCTATGAGGGATTGAAATCTCCACCGGTAACGGGTTTTTTACAGAGGGCGATCCAGTTCGGAGCCTACCTATGAGGGATTGAAATCCGCTGCATCGGCAGGGAACACGGGTTCAACTGCAGGAAGTTCGGAGCCTACCTATGAGGGATTGAAATTTACGTAGGGATTGTCTTTGCTCTTCTGTATGCGGAGTTCGGAGCCTACCTATGAGGGATTGAAATTGATGCAAGGGATAGCAGGCATTGCGATGCTAGGTGCGTTCGGAGCCTACCTATGAGGGATTGAAATAAATTAACATGGCTAAGTTCGTGGTCAATTTGACCAGTTCGGAGCCTACCTATGAGGGATTGAAATGACAAATACCGCAAGACCCGGAAAATTCAGGCTTCGAGTTCGGAGCCTACCTATGAGGGATTGAAATTAGCTTTCTTTTCTTCCCTCTCCGCCCGCCGGATGAGTTCGGAGCCTACCTATGAGGGATTGAAATTGATTCCTGCCGATAAGACATTTGCAAACCGCATTCTTCGTTCGGAGCCTACCTATGAGGGATTGAAATCCTGAAGACGCAGGTAAACAAACTCCTGGTGCAGACGTTCGGAGCCTACCTATGAGGGATTGAAATTCGAATCAACTGTCCTGGAGTCATTTCCATCGCCTGTTCGGAGCCTACCTATGAGGGATTGAAATCAAGTTTTTGCGCCGCATTGAGTACCGCCGCGTACGTTCGGAGCCTACCTATGAGGGATTGAAATATCTGATACAGGCAGGCAGTGTGCGATTTGCCTTTTCGTTCGGAGCCTACCTATGAGGGATTGAAATCTGGAGGACAAGATTAACTCCCGCTTCAAACTAGCACGTTCGGAGCCTACCTATGAGGGATTGAAATTTGTTTGGCGGTAGGAGCTTTTCTTATCAGATATTCGTTCGGAGCCTACCTATGAGGGATTGAAATAACATACCAGCAATCACCTCTCTTGCGACATCTGCCGTTCGGAGCCTACCTATGAGGGATTGAAATTTGGAGGGGACAAACGGCACCTGTGGGAAGTCAAGAAGTTCGGAGCCTACCTATGAGGGATTGAAATCTGGGCTACGTCGCGGCTGAGGCCGCCGTTGACGCGTTCGGAGCCTACCTATGAGGGATTGAAATTCGGCGATTTCTCCGGCCTGTCTCAACTGTTCTTCTGTTCGGAGCCTACCTATGAGGGATTGAAATCTTTGAGAAAGAATATATGTTTCCCGAGCAGTGGAAGTTCGGAGCCTACCTATGAGGGATTGAAATTCAGATAACAGTACCGGCGGGCGACCAGGGCACAGACGTTCGGAGACTACCTATGAGGGATTGAAATCCTCAAGGACCTGGCCGGCCGGGAGGACTACAAGCCGTTTGGAGCCTACCTATGAGGGATTGAAATCTGATGACCTCGTCGTAGGCCTCGCCGTTCCGGTACCGTTCGGAGCCTACCTATGAGGGATTGAAATTCCTCACGCCCCTAATATCAACACTACCATCATTCCGTTCGGAGCCTACCTATGAGGGATTGAAATTCCGCTACTTCGTGGGCGTGGATTATGGTACCAATAAGTTCGGAGCCTACCTATGAGGGATTGAAATACGGCATTCTTGCCGCCGAGTGGATGCGGCGGCATTACGTTCGGAGCCTACCTATGAGGGATTGAAACAACCATGCGGAATATGCTTCAGCCTGAAGGGAGGTCAGTTCGGAGCCTACCTATGAGGGATTGAAACATGTTAACTTTGGAGTAAATGTAAGCGTAAAATAAACCCCACCTTGCAATCAGGTGGGGACATAATCTGGCTTATTTATTAACCCTGCACACAGGGGGCAGCGAATCGGACCAGGGGAGTAACTGATCCAGGGCGTTACTGTCTTTAGGGTCCAGGTTGGGAAGTTTTTCAAAACCACGTCAAAAAGCAAAAAGAACTCGACGATAACTCGCCCACCAAAAACGACCGGAAAGACGCCCTGATCATCGCCACTTTAACCTGGGAAGGACGCTTTTTCCACTGCTATCTACCCAAAGGGATCTGGGCGGAACTCCGGGGGTACACCCAAAACCGCCACCAGCAAAAGGCCAAACTAAACGCCGCCCAGAACAACCTGGTGGCGATCCTGGACGAGCGCTTTCCCGAATATCCGCAGGTTTTTAAGAACCTTCTAGGGAAAGCCTCCCTGTACATCCTGACCCACCGGCCCTTCCCGGCCGACCTAAAACAGCTCACGACAGAAGAGCTGACCGCTGAACTTAAGGCAGCCAGCGGCGGGAAAGTGGGTCAAAAACGGGCCGTTCTTTTACTGGCTGCCGCCAATGAATCCATCGGCGTGCCGGAAGGTTTAGATGCTGCCCGTCTGCGCCTGACCCAGTGCCTGGAAGAAATCTTCTTCTGGCAAAAGCAATTGCTCCAAACCGAAGCGGCCATGGAAAAGGCCCTGGCCAAAACCGGCTTAGCCGAGTACCTTTTAAGCATCCCCGGGATCGGAGTCGTCACTGCCGCCAGCTTCTTAGGGGAAGTGGGGGATTTCACCCGGTACGAAGACTGGCGCCAGATCCGCAAACTGGCCGGTTACAACCTGACCATCAACCAATCCGGGGATTCCAAAAAAGGGGTTACAAAGATCTCCAAGCGGGGCCGGGCGGGGTTGCGGAGCATCCTCTACCAGGCTGCCCTGGTCCTGGTGGCCAAAAACCCTCAGTTTAAAGCGCTCTACCGTTACCTGGTGACCCGGCCGCAAAACCCGCTGAAAAGCAAGCAGGCCCTGGTAGTGATCGCCTGCAAACTCCTCCGGGTAATGTTCACCTTAGCTAAAGAAAAACGCCTGTACGACCCGGAGAAGGTTTTGGGTAGCTACCGCCGGCAGCAACTGGCGGCCTAGAAGGCTTGTGGATATGCCGCTCGTGTGGACTTGCGGGAGGCCTCCTGCCACTTAAGAGGAGCCTGGAGGTTTAGGCATGGTTTATCTTCCGCCTGTCCACAGGGTCCACACTCGCTTGGACAAAGCTAAAGCGTTGCCCACATATCCACAAGCCCGACGGCGTAAAGGAATCATCATGAGGCAAAAATCTTGGGTGGGGGAAACCGAAAAAACTTCCATTAGGGCATGACCCTGCTTCTGAGTAACGGTGCCCCACCCGCCCCCATTATGCTGAACGAAGGAATGTAAGGGCTTTTGACCCCGGGAGACATGATAGGGTAAGCAGGGGGCGAGCAGGTGGGTTAGACCACCCAAGATAAATTTTTTAAAAATGGCAGATAGAGTGAGCTTTTTAGAGCATCAATGAAAAATATTGAGATAGGAAGATTATCCCTTAAACTTGGGTATTATGCCAAGGTGGGTTGTGTTTGACGCTTACGAGTAAATCCTAAAGCGGAGATGGAGTTCGGAGCCTACCTATGAGGGATTGAAACAACCATGCGGAATATGCTTCAGCCTGAAGGGAGGTCAGTTCGGAGCCTACCTATGAGGGATTGAAACCCGTTAACCAGGTAAATCTTCCCGCTGCCGTCCTCGTTCGGAGCCTACCTATGAGGGATTGAAACTCGTTTTACACCGCCGGTGTCCTCCCAGTAGACTGGTTCGGAGCCTACCTATGAGGGATTGAAACGGATATTCCTTCCAATCCTTTACCGCCTGTAAAATAATGTTCGGAGCCTACCTATGAGGGATTGAAACGCTTCACCTACTTGGAATACAGAACCAGCCATTTAGTTCGGAGCCTACTTATGAGGGATTGAAACGTACTCCAGTCAACTGCTGTATCCTCTCCCAAGACCGTTCGGAGCCTACCTATGAGGGATTGAAACCAGCACCACCTAACAGTAAGTTATGCTACTACCGCAGTTCGGAGCCTACCTATGAGGGATTGAAACTGCGTACTATTTAGCCCCCTAATCCGGTTGGAGAATCTGTGTTAAGGTTGTACAATCAGGTTAGGGGGGTTGAACACCCATGAAACGTTACAGCGACGAATTCAAAGAGCAAATCCTTGAGGAGTGCAGCCAAGTAGGGAATATCGCTCTGGTTGCTAGACGCCACAACATTTCTAAAAGCACCATCCACAGCTGGATAAAGGCGCATCGGAAGAACGGTTCCGTTAAGCCCCTCCCCAAGGTCCTGGACAAGCGGATCAACGAACTTGAGAAGAGGCTTGAAGAAGTCAGCACCGAGAACGAGCGACTCAAACGGCTGGTGGCAGAGAAAGAACTTGAGTTGGCCATTCTTAGGGACCTCAGGAACAGGGTAAACCCTCGGTAGCCGACAAAGTCGTCATAGCAAATAAGTGGATTAACAAGGGTTACAGCACAAGCCGGGTCCTCGGCTTTGTCGGCTTGGCTCCATCCACCTACTACGAGTTCATGTCCAGACAGACCCGGCGTCAGAACGATGCTAACAAAGAACAGCTGCCGCTTGCAGCAACTCCGAAGCGTTGCGGAAGGCCCATACCGGCATATTCCTTTACTCATGACGGCAGAAAGGTGTCCGACGAACAGATCAAGGAGTGGCTGTGCGAACTGGTCTGTGGCGATGGTTTTCCCTATGGGTATCGAAAGCTCACAGTTTCCCTGATAGAAGAATATGGTCTCGTTGTTGATTGTCAATAGAATTGACCCACTTTGTGCAAATAAAATTGACCCACTGGAGAACAAAAATAACCAGCATTGATCCCCCCTGATGAGACGAAAATTTTGCCTGGCTCGCTTCGCTCGGCCTTGACAGGAACCGGCAGCAGCCGGTGCAGGAATACACGGGCGAGGCGACGGCGATGGGGAGCATGATGGGGGTAAGGAACCGCCTCGCTCCAATCCATTGTACCGGTTGCTTCCACCTGTCAAGGCAGGCAAAATTTTCGCATTTCAAAGGGGAGCTCAGCTCAAGCTAAAAAGAGCATGAGGTTATGGGCTTACCATTTTAACGGTTGTTTGCTGTTTTTAGCTTGCCTTTAAGCCTGTAGCTTGTCCCGTTGATATAAAATATCCGGGCGTGATGGACAAGCCGGTCAATTATGGCCGCCGCCACCACCTGGTCGGAAAATATCTCCCCCCATTCGTTAAAGTTATAGTTGCTGGTTAAGATAATACTCCCTTTCTCATAGCGCATGGAGACCAGACGGAAGAGAAGGTTGGCCTGCTCTTTGCTCACGGGCATATAGCCAAGCTCATCTATGATCAAAAGGTTAAGCCGGGAATAGCCCAGCAGCTTGTCCGCCAGGCTACCGTCCCTGGCGCTGAGCATTAATTCTTCCAGCAGCTTCTGGGCAGTAATAAACACTACCCGATATTTGGCCATGCATGCCTTAATGCCTAGGGCTACTGACAGGTGGGTCTTACCGACTCCAGGATTGCCGATTATCACGATGTTTTCGCGACATTGTATAAATTCACCGGTGCTAACTGCCAGACCAGGGCCTCCTTAACGTGAGGTAGGGCGTCAAACTTGAACTCGTCCAGGGTTTTGATCAAGGGAAAGCGGGCATCCCGGATTCTTTTCTTCACCTGATTCTCCTTACGGACAGATACTTCCCGGGTCAACATCTCGTGCAAGAATTCTTCATAGCCGAGGCCTTTTTCGGCAGCCAGACGCAATACCTGCTGGTAATCAGCAAACGTGGAAAGTTTCAATTCCCTGGCTAACAGTGCTATGCTCTGGGGGGTACTCACCGGGCCGCACCTCCCAGGAGCTGGTCGTAGATGTGCAGGTCCACTGGTTTTACCTGGGGCAAGCCTGTTTCCAGTTCGAGCTGGCAGGTCACCGGTTTTTTCTTGCTGGTCAGATAGTAGTGTACAGCCTGGAAACTGTACTGGTTTGCTGCCAGGGCCTGAACAATGGCTTCTTCCACCGCTTCAATGCCGTATTCTATAACCAGGCCCAGCACCTGGGCCAGTTCGTAGCTTTGAGCCCGGGCCAGCAGGTGTTCTTTCAGCTGGTTTAAACCGGGTGGCAGGACTGCCTGACGTAAGGGCAGGGCATTTTGCAAAGAACGGGGCTTTTTCACCAGCAACGGCAGGTAATGCTCCCATTCCAGCCTGGTTTTGTTTTGCTGGTAACAGCGTGGGTGACAGGCTATTTCCCTGGAGCGGTAATAGATCTTCACTTGAAAGGGATAACCCTTCACCGTTACTGTTTTACCGGCCAGGGCCACCGGTACCGAATAACGGTTCCGGTCAAACTTAACCAGGCTCAGGCTATCCACCTCTGCCGTTCTGGTCCGGGCGTAGTCGAACTCCCTGGCCGGCAGGGGGGTCAGGTGCTGTTGTTCCAGGGTGAGCGCTTCTTTGATCGTAGTGGGGCGATATTGCAGGTGCTTGTCCTGGTATTTCAGGCATCTTTTGTCCAGTTCGGGCTGCAACTCTTCTATGGCGTTAACATTCGGCACGGGAACGAAGATGTTCCGGCGAATGTAGCCGACCAGCCCTTCGACCAGACCCTTTTCATGGGCTGCTCCGGGGTTGCAAAAGTCCGCTTGAAAGGCATAGTGGCTGCGCAGGGCCAGGAAGTCCTTCTGCAGGCTCTGTACATATTTCCCCCAGCCGTCTTTTACTGCCGTTTTAAGATTGTCGTATATCAGCCGCTTTGATATACCGCCGAAAAAGTTGAAGGCTAAAACATGGCCGGCCAGAAAATTGTCGCTGCTCTGGTTGGGAAAAACGGCCACATAGGGTGCACAGCTGTAACAGAGCCGGAAACAGAGGATGTTTACACGTATCCTCTCACCATTTACAATGACCACTGTCTGCCCCCAGTCCACCTGGGTCGCTTCGCCGGGGTCGAATTCTAAAGGTATATACGCCTGCAGATTTTTTGGTCGTAATTCCCGAACCAGTTTTCTAATTGTCGAGTAAGAGCCGGTAAAACCTTGTTCATTTACCAGGCGTTCGTAAATGCGCTGGGCAGTATGTTGTTGTTTGGCAGGTGCTTCCCTATCTGATTCCAGCCACTCTTTAACGGTCTCTCTAATGGGGTCGGTAACCGGGCATTTACCCTGCCGGGGTTTCCTTTCCCAGGGTACATTTTCACCGTCACAGTAACGCTTGACGGTATTGCGGGATACGCCCAATCTTCTTGCAATTTCTCTTTTAGAAAGTTTTTCCACGGCATAAAGGTACCTGATTTGTTCGTAAAGATTAATTTCAATCACTTCCCTTCTCCCCCCAAACCCGGATGAATGTACATCCAGTATAGGGGATTATTGAAGGAAGTGGATCAGTTTTATAGTAGCAAATACACCTGGGCAAAAGCCCTGCGCCAAAAAAGCCCGCAGTTTCGCCGTCGATCAAAGCGTATAGAATCGGTCGTGCCCGGCTGTTGCTGTTTACGGCAGCCGATAAGAGAGCAGGTAGCAATGTTTGTCGTTTCCCTGGTAAGTGAAAATGTTTTAGGGAAGGGTGGTGTTTTCATGCGCCTTATGGTAACTCTGGAGAGCCCGGGGGAAATTATACTTCCCGTCCATTACAACTACCTCTTACAGGCTGCCATTTACCGTCAGATTACACGGCCGGTCTTGCGGGAATTTTTGCATGAGAAGGGCTTTGCTCTGGGCCAGCGCCGTTTTAAGTTATTTACTTTTTCACGCCTGATGGGACGGTTGCGGCTTGACCGGGCGGCAGGTAAAATTATTTTCAAGCCTCCCTTTGATCTTGTTGTGTGTTCACCCATCCCCTTTGTTCTGGAGGAGATAGGAAATGGCCTTCTCCGGGAAGGGAACATGCGCCTTGGGGACAGTCTTTTAGAGGTACGTGCTGTTAAAGTGGAGGATGTGGTGGTGCGGTCAAGCCCCATTCTGGTGCGGATGCTTTCCCCGGTGGTGGTGTACAGCACCCTGGAGACTGGAGGAAAGCGCTACACTTACTACTATTCACCTTTTGAGCCGCGTTTTAAAGAGCTCATTTTGACCAACTTGTCCAAAAAGTACCTTTTGATCTTTGGGCGGCCCGGGGATGGGGAGGGTTTTGATATCTCGCCGGTCCGGGTAAGGCCTTCCGACCTGAAAATCATGGAATACAAGGGAACGGTTATTAAGGGGTGGATGGGTACATACAGGCTTGCTGGGGATCCGCAGCTTTTAGAGGTAGCCCTTGACGCCGGACTTGGAGGGAAAAATTCCCAGGGGTTTGGTTGTTGTACGGTGGAGGGGCGGTGCGGTGGGGAGACTCCTTCAGGGAACAGCCAGGGTTTCGGCATGTTCCGCGTCGTGTCCCGTTAAAGGTGATGGCGGCCGGTTATCGGGCGTAGGCGGCCGCTGTAGCAGGTTTTTCTAAAAAGCTTTGCACAGGTATCCTGCTGGCCTGGGCGGCCGAGGCGCATCAAAAAGGCCTGCTGCCGCGGGGAGAACCTGGTGTCGACCTTGCCTTCGGTAATACGGAAGCTTATCTGAAGGCGGTAAATAACCTCGGGGTCCAGCTCGACGATTTTTACAGGACGCTGGCCCGGGGGCTTGCCGCTGCGGTTTGCTGTTACGGGGGGAGGATTTTGCGCTGCTGCTGGGCGGGCACGAGATGGCAGGGTATCTTCGACCCCTACGGGAAATTTTCTATGGTGCAGGGGGGCTTTCTTTTTTCATCTCCCGGGTTAACTTGTAGAGGGCTTTCTTTTCAATACGGGACACATAGGACCTGGATATTCCCAGCTTCCGGGCGACTTCCCGTTGAGTTGCACGGATGCCACTGCTTAAACCAAACCGCAGGGTCAGAACCTTTTTTTCCTGGGGGCTTAGCTGGCCAATTCTTTCCAGCAGGTGTTTTAGTTCAAACTGGTTCTCAACTATTTCGGTTACTACTTCCGGGTGTGTACCCAGGATTTCGATCAGGGCGATTTCATTGCCTTCCTTATCCACGCCAACGGGATCGTATAAAGAGACCTCCTGGCGTATTTTTTTGATCAGTCTTAAATGCATGAGGATCTCATTTTCTATGCACCGGGCAGCATAGGTGGCCAGGCGGGTTCCTTTCTTGGGATCAAAGGAGTTGATGGCTTTAATAAGTCCGATAGTTCCTGTAGAAATCAAATCGTCTGTGTCCTCGCCCGTGCCCTCATACTTTTTCACTATATGGGCCACCAGGCGCAGGTTGTGTTCTACCAGAACAGCCCGGGCCTTTTCGTCTCCCCGGGCAGCCAGGTTTAAGTAGTGTGCTTCTTCTTCCTCGGACAACGGTTGCGGGAAAATGTTACTGGCTATATAGGAAACCAGGAGCAGTAAACCGTTGACCAGGGACAAACAGAGCAAAGCCCAGAGGCCGGAAAACACGCGCCTTCCCCCCAGAACCGGCTGCACCGGGTAATCAGTAGATAATATGGAACGGTTGAATTTGCTGTGCCTGTCCAGCAGATTGCGTGTTGGCTGTAGCAGGACTTGGTGGACCACAGGTCGAAGTATGTTTCCAGGTGAGTACAATGATTTTAGTTCTTTACGGAACTACGGAGGCTCGGGAACTAATATCTTTGCTTAGTGCCGGTGGTTATCCAGTATTGGCTACCGCCCTGACGGCTTATGGGGGTACCATGGCCGGCATGGGTGGGGTGGTGGAGGTGTTGCCGGCCCCGGAAAGTGTGGCTGATCTGGCCGGGCAGATGAAGCAGCGCGGTATTGCCATGGTGGTGGATGCCACCCACCCTTTCCCGGGTCCTTTGTCCGAAATGGCACGGAAGGCCTGCAATAATTTGCAGGTGCCATATGTCCGCTATCAGCGTGAGGAAACGACCCTGCCGGATGATCCGCTTATTCACCCCGTGGATTCCTGGAACGAAGCGGTGCATGCAGCTGCCCGGCTTGGGGATACTATTTTTCTCACCACGGGGAGCAATAATTTAGAACTTTTTGTGCGTTCTCCGGTCATGAAGGGAAAACGCCTGGTGGTCAGGGTACTGCCGGACCATCGCATAATTAAAAAATGCCAGGATTTAGGTTTTTTGCCCCGGGATATCGTGGCCCTGCAGGGACCTTTTTCTACCCGTTTTAACCGGGCCATCTTTCAGGCCTACAAGGCGGATGTCATTGTAACCAGGGATAGTGGCCGCACCACCGATACCAAGATCAAGGCCGCCCTGGCCTTAAAGCTGCCGGTGGTAATCATCAAGCGTACGCCACCGGCGGAAAATAACATGGTTTATACATACGAACAGGTACTCCGTCTGGTACAACGGTATCTGGGATAGCCTGACCGGGAAATGGGGATGAGAATGAAACATGGGGAAGGGGTGGGACCTGCCGGTCCCACGTCTGAATGCAACATACCGGCCGCGGGCGGTGATCGCTGTTTTGCCGGAACGGTTACGGGGGTAGTCCTGGTGGGTGGGGGCAGCAACCGCATGGGTGCCAACAAGGCGCTGCTTCACTTCGGCCGGGAAAGGTTATTGGACCGGGTCGTGGCCCGGGTGCAGGAAGCCTTTCCCCGGGTGATACTGGTCAGTAACGACCCCGCCAGCTATAATTATCTCGGCCTGCCGGTTATCAGGGACATTTACCCAGGGCGAGGGCCGCTGTCCGGCATTCATGCCGCTTTGTCAGCCGTCGCCACCCCTTACATATTTGTGGTGGCCTGTGATATGCCTTTTGTCGATCCCAAACTGGCCCTTTACCTGGCACGCCAGGCACCAGGGTATGATGTGGTGGTGGTGCGGGATGGCCCTTACCTGGAGCCCCTTTTTGCTGTTTACGGCAAGGGTTGCCATGAGCCTATCGATTCACTATTGCGTAAGGGTTTGCGGGCGAGGGTAGTGGACTTTTTTTCTACCGTACGGGTAAAATATATTGAACGCGGGGACTTGTCGGCTGTTGCCGATGTTGATAAAGTGTTTATGAATATTAATACACCCCGTGATCTGGAGAAAGCATTGCAACTGCTGGATTAGCCTTTATGTAGAGGAGAACAGAATGTTCAAGCTGCTTTACCCCAAACTGTATGTGGCTAAACTTTTTGATATCGACCTGGCTGAACTGCAAGAAAAGGGTATTTACGCCATTCTTCTGGATTTGGACAACACTATTGTTCCCAGAGATCAGGATTGTTGTCCCGATGAGATAAAGCAGTGGATAAAGAAGGCAAAAAAACACGGGTTCAAGCTTTGTATTGTGTCAAATAATTCTCCTGCGCGGGTTCAAGCGTTAGCTTCATCCCTGGACATACCGGCGGTTTACCGGGCGGTTAAGCCTGCCAGGCGTCCTTTCATTCAAGCCATGAAACTGCTCGGGGTGACCCCTGACCAGACTGCCGTCATTGGTGACCAGATTTTTACCGATGTGCTGGGTGGCAACCGTTTGGGCCTCTATACCATCCTGGTGGTTCCCCTTCCCGGTCGTGAATTCTGGGCCACACGGCTCTTCAGCCGCCGGCTGGAAAAAGTGGTTCTCTGGCATTTGGCCAGGAAAATGTCGGGTGGGTCGGTTGCCCGCTAACTATTCTGTAAATGGGGGATTCCATGAGCGAACTGATTAGCGGTCGCACCAGGGTTTGCGGCCTTTTCGGCTTTCCGGTGGAACATTCCTTTTCGCCGGTCATGCACAATGCGGCCTTCAGGCATCTGGGCCTGGATTTTGTCTACGTGGCCTTCGCCGTGCCTCCCCGGGAGCTGGAAAGGGCGGTGGCCGGGATCCGGGCGCTGAACCTGGCCGGGGTCAATGTGACCGTGCCCCACAAAGAAAAGGTTATACCTTATCTTGATGAGTTGACCGCCGGGGCCCGGCTGGCCGGGGCGGTGAACACCATCGTTCACCGGGACGGGCGCCTGGTGGGACACAATACCGACGGGGCCGGTTTTGTGCGCTTCCTGACTGATGACGCCGGGTTTAATCCTGCCGGCAAACGGATAC
The DNA here is from genome assembly GCF_003627965.1 of Desulfofundulus salinus. Classification (NCBI taxonomy): domain Bacteria; kingdom Bacillati; phylum Bacillota; class Clostridia; order Eubacteriales; family Peptococcaceae; genus Desulfofundulus; species Desulfofundulus salinus. Next base: position 1,383,876 of record NZ_RBWE01000001.1, read on the forward strand.
TGCTCCTGGGAGCCGGGGGCGCGGCCAGGGCGGTGGCCGTCCACCTGGCCCTGGCCGGGGTTAAGCAGCTGCTGGTGGCCAACCGCACCCTTTCCCGGGCGGCAGAACTGGCCGCTCTGATTAACGAGGAGACACCCGCCCGGGCGTGGGCCGTGCCCTGGCCGGCGAAAGATGACCGGGTTTTGCCTGAACGACTCGAGAGGAAGCCGCCGGGCGGCCATGATCCTGAAGAGGGAAAGGGCACTTTCGTTCTGGATACAAATAACGGCAATATCAAAGAACTGGTTGCCCTGGTGGATCTGGTCGTTCAAACCACGCCGCTGGGCATGCACCCCCGGGAAGACACCTGCCCGGATTTCCCTTTTGACTGCCTGCGGCCGGGACAGGCGGTGGTGGATCTGGTTTACAACCCGCCGCGCACCCTCTTTATGGAACGGGCCGCCCGTTCCGGCGCCCGGGTATATAACGGCCTGGGCATGCTGCTGTACCAGGGGGTACTGGCCTTTGAACTGTGGACCGGGGAGGAGGCCCCGGTGGAAGTAATGCGCCGGGCTCTGCCTTTTTGATCCTGCTCGCGGTACGTAAGAGCGCCCACCACCCCGGGTGGATGACCTGCAGAAGAGCTTGTTGAAATAAGGGGGAACATTCCGCATGTTGCGTTATTTAACAGCCGGAGAATCACATGGTCCTGCTTTGACGGTCATCATTGAAGGGTTACCCGCCGGATTGGCCCTGCCGGAAGATTATGTAAACCGGCAACTGGCCCGGCGCCAGGGCGGCTACGGCCGGGGCGGCCGCATGCGGATCGAGCAGGACCGGGTGCGTTTTCTGGCCGGAGTCAGGGGTGGTTTTACGCTGGGCAGCCCCGTAGCCCTGTACATCGAAAACCGGGACTGGGCCAGCTGGCAGGAGATTATGGATCCCGGTGCTGCTGCCCGGCTGGACCAGCGGGTGGTCACCAGGCCCAGGCCGGGCCACGCCGACCTGGCCGGGGCTTTAAAATACGGTCACCGGGATATCCGCAACGTGCTGGAACGGGCCAGCGCCCGGGAGACGGCCGCCCGGGTGGCCGCCGGCAGTGTGGCCCGCCGTCTTCTGGAGGAACTGGGCATAGAGATCATCGGTCATGTGGTGCGTATCGGGCCGGTAGCGGCACCGGAACTGGACTTAATCCGGGAAATGCCGTCCACCCCTCCGGGCGGGGCCGGTAAAGGGCCGGATGAAGCGGAGGAAGATGGTGGGTGCGGGCCCGGCCGGCCGGGCGGGTCCCCGGGCGTGGATCTGCGCCGGCTGCGGGAGATTCTGGATGCTTCCCCCGTTTACTGCCTCCACCGGGAGACGGCAGAGGCGATGATGCGTGAAATCGACCGGGCCCGGGAAGCCGGGGACTCCCTGGGGGGTGTCTTTGAGATCCGGGTTTACGGCCTGCCGCCCGGCCTTGGCAGCTATGTCCACTGGGACCGCCGCCTGGACGGGCGCCTGGCCGGCGCGCTGATGAGCATTCAGGCCATCAAAGGGGTCGAGATCGGGCTGGGCTTTGCCGGTGCCGCCCTGCCCGGTTCGCAGGTGCACGATGAGATATTTTACAGCCGGGAGAGGGGTTTTCACCGCCGCACCAACCGGGCCGGCGGCCTGGAGGGGGGCGTGACCAACGGTGAGCCACTGATAGTGCGGGCGGCCATGAAACCCATCCCTACCTTATATAAACCTTTACGCAGTGTGGATCTGGCCTCTAAGGAACCCTTTACTGCCTCGGTGGAACGCTCCGATGTCTGTGCCGTACCGGCCGCCTGCGTGGTGGGCGAGGCGGTGGTGGCCTGGGAACTGGCGGCGGCCTGCGTGGAGAAATTTGGCGGCGACACCCTGCAGGAAATGAAAGCAAATTATCAGCAATACCTTGATTATCTCAAGACCAGGATATGATGATGATTGCCGGGTAGGACGGGAGTGTGGCGGAGGAGAGGAAATGAAAAATATTGTCCTGATCGGTTTTATGGGTACGGGGAAAAGTGCCGTCGGCCGGCGCCTGGCTGCCCGCCTGGGGCGGGAATTTGTGGATACCGACGAGGAGATAGAGCGGGTTACCGGCAAAACCATTCCCCAGATTTTTGCTCGGGACGGGGAGATCCGTTTCCGTTCGGAGGAGGCCCTGGTGGTGAAGAAGGTAGCCGCCAGGGACAACCTGGTGGTGGCCACCGGGGGCGGGGTGGTGCTGAACCCCGAAAATGTGCGGGCACTGCAGCAGAACGGCGTACTCATCGGGCTGGTGGCCGACCCCGGGGTAATTTACCAGCGGGTGAAGCGCAAGCGTAACCGGCCCCTGTTAAACGGCCCGGGGGACATCCTGGCCCGGATCAAAGAACTGCTGGCCGCCCGGGCAGGCGCCTACGCGGTGGCGGAATTCACCGTGGATACCGGCCGGCACACCATCGACGAGGTGGTGGAGATGATCATCGCCTACCTGAAGGAACGCGGAATTGTTTGAAACCGTACAAAACGTAGAAGAACATAAAGGGATACCGAAGAAAGGACATCATCAATGCAGGAAGTTTACATAAATCTTGGCGCCCGCAGTTACTCCATTTACGTTGACACCGGCCTGCTGCCCCGGCTGGGGGAGTACCTGAAAGTCCTCAAATTAACTCCCCGGGTGCTCCTCATTACCAACCCCGTGGTGGGCTCCCTTTACGGCGCGGTGGCCGAAACCGCCCTCAGGAATGCCGGTTTTGAGGTGATCCGGGCGGAGATACCCGACGGGGAGGAATATAAGAGCCTGGCCACGGCCGAAAAGCTCTACGACCTGGCCTACACCCGCGAACTGGACCGGCGGAGCCCCGTGGTGGCCCTGGGGGGCGGGGTGGTGGGGGACCTGGCCGGTTTTGTGGCCGCTACCTACCTAAGAGGCGTGCCCTTCATCCAGGTGCCCACCACGCTGCTTGCCCAGGTGGACTCCAGCGTGGGGGGCAAGGTGGCCGTCAACCACCCCCGGGGCAAGAACATCATCGGCGCCTTCTACCAGCCCCGGCTGGTCCTGGCCGACCTGGATGTGCTGAAGACCCTGGACCCGCGGGAGGTGCGGGCCGGCCTGGCCGAGGTGATCAAGTACGGCGTCATTGCCGATCAGGCCTTCTTTGCCTGGCTGGAGGAGAACCTGGAGCGTCTGCTGGCTCTGGAGGCCCGGGCCCTGGCCCATGCCGTGGCCGTCTCCTGCCGCATTAAAGCGCGGGTGGTGCAGGAGGACGAAACCGAACAGGGCCGCCGGGCCATCCTCAACTTCGGCCACACCCTGGGCCACGCCCTGGAGGCCCTCACCGGCTACACCACATACCGCCACGGGGAGGCGGTGGCCATCGGGATGGCGGCGGCGGTCCGGCTGGCGGTGGCCCTGGGGATGTTCCCGGAAGGAGACGCCGCGCGGGTAATCAACCTTATCCGCCGGGCCGGTCTGCCGGTAGAAGTGCCCGCCGGGATCTCTCCGGGCGAGTTGCTGGCCTCCATGCGCCGGGACAAGAAAGTGCTGGCCGGGCGGCTTACCTTCGTCCTGCCGGTGGAAATAGGCCGGGTGGAGATCGTCCGGGACGCGCCGGAAGAAGCGGTGGGGCGGGTTTTGCGTTTATGCTGTAATCAAAAGTTAAAATTTTAAGGAGAGATTGTCACTTGCCGCTGCCCTGGTTCTGGTTCTTTTCTTTCCTCCTCGGCCTTTGTATCGGCAGCTTTTTAAACGTATGCATCTACCGCCTGCCCCGGGGGATGTCCCTGCTGGCGCCCCCCTCCCACTGCCCGGCCTGCGGCGCACGCCTGGGCCCTCTGGATTTAATCCCCGTGGTGAGCTATCTTTTCCTGCGGGGCCGGTGCCGTCGTTGCAGCGGGGCGATCTCCCCCCGCTACCTCCTGGTGGAGCTTTTGACCGGGGCCGGCTTCCTGCTGATTGCCCGGGAACACGGCCTGCACGTTCATACTGCCGGCCTGCTGGTCCTGTTTTCCGTCCTCGTGGCGGCCAGCTTCATTGACCTGGACCACCGGATCATCCCCGACCGGCTCACCCTGTTTGCTCTGGCCACCGGCATACCCCTGGCCGCCCTCCAGGGTGCGGAGGCTCTCAAAGACGGCCTCATAGGCTCTGTGCTGGGGGGCGGAATATTGTTGATCGTGGCCCTGTTTTCGCGGGGCGGCATGGGCGGTGGGGACGTGAAGCTGGCCTTTGCCATCGGATGGTACCTGGGCTGGCAGGAGACCCTGGTGGCCCTGTTCCTGGCGTTTGTGCTGGGTGCGGTTGTGGGGGTTTTATGGGCGCTCAGGACGGGGAGGACCCTTAAAACGGCCATCCCCTTCGGCCCGTTTCTTTCATCGGGAGCCATGCTGGCCGTGTTGACAGGGGATAAGCTTATTTCCTGGTATCTGAACCTGTGGGGTGGTTGAAAATGGCCGTTTACACCAGAAAGCGCCTGGGGGACCTCCTTCTGCAAACCGGGTTGATTACCCGGGAGCAGTTGAACCAGGCGCTCGAGGTGCAGAAGCAGACCGAGGAGCGCCTGGGCCGGGTTCTCATCAACCTGGGCCTGGTCACGGAGCAGGACATCCTGAACACCCTGGAAATGCAGCTGGGCATTCCCCAGATTACCCTGATGGACAAAGTCGACCCCGTGCTGATCAAATCTCTCCCCGAGGCCGTCCTGCGCCGGCATAAGGTGGTGCCCGTGAAAAAAGAGGGACGGCGGCTGATCGTGGCCATGTCCGACCCCCTGAACCTGGTTGCCCTGGACGACATCCGCCTGGCCAGCGGGCTGGAAGTGGAGCCGGTGCTGGCCCGGGAAGAGGAAATCGACGCCGTCCTCCAGAAGGTATTCGGCCTTACCTTTGTGGAGCAGGCCTTCGGCCAGCCGGCCGCCCCGGAGGAGCGGGAAATCCAGACCCTCACCCTGGCGGCGGGGGATGAGGTGCCCCCGGAGGAAGCACCGGTGGTGCGCCTGGTCAATACCATCATTGCCCAGGCGGTGTCGGAAAAGGCCAGCGATATTCATATTGAACCACAGGAGGACCGGGTGCTGGTGCGTTACCGGGTGGATGGGTTGTTGAGGGAAGCCCTTACTCTGCCCCGGCATATCCGCTCCAACCTTACTACCAGGATCAAAATCCTGGCCGGCCTGGACATTGCCGAAAAGCGCCTCCCCCAGGACGGCCGGTTTCAGGTTAAGTACGGGGAACAGGAAATAGATGTGAGGGTATCCACCCTGCCTACGGTTCACGGGGAAAAGGTGGTCCTGCGTTTGCTGCTTAAGAGCGGGCGGATCCTGCCCGTTGACCGGCTGGGATTCCACCGCTACAACCTGGAGCGTTTTACAGAGGTAATCCATCGCACTTCCGGCATGATCCTGGTCACCGGGCCCACCGGCAGCGGCAAGACCACCACCCTGTACGCGGTACTGGCCCAGTTGAATTCCCCGGAGCGCAATATTGTGACCATAGAGGACCCGGTGGAGTACCTCCTGCGGGGGATCAACCAGACCCAGATCAACGTGAAAGCCGGGCTTACCTTTGCCGCCGGCCTGCGCTCCATCCTCCGCCAGGACCCGGACATCATCATGGTGGGGGAAATAAGGGACGGGGAGACGGCCCAGATCGCGGTGAGGGCGGCCACCACCGGCCACCTGGTGCTCAGCAGCCTGCACACCAACGACGCCGCGGGTGCCCTGACCCGCCTCATCGATATGGGGGTGGAGCCCTTCCTGGTGGCCTCCTCGGTGGTAGGCGTGGTTTCCCAGCGCCTGGTGCGCCTGCTCTGCCCCCGCTGCCGGGAGCCCTACCAGCTCCCGGAAGACGCGCCGGAGAGGATTTTCATGGGCCTGCCGCCCGGTGAGCCGGTGACCCTTTACCGGGCCGCCGGCTGCCACCACTGCAACCACACCGGTTACCGGGGGCGGACGAGCATCCAGGAGGTGCTGCCCGTGACCCGGGCCATAAGGGAGCTGGTAAATAAAAAAACTTCTGCCGATGTGATCAAAGAAAAGGCGGTGGCCGAGGGAATGGTCACCCTGAAGGAAGATGGAATAGACAAGGCCCGGCAGGGGATCACCTCCATAGCGGAAGTGATGCGCGTGGCCTATAACGAGTGGTGACGGAAAAGGAAGGTGTTGCGGCGGAATGCATGCCGATGAACTTTTAAAGCTGGCCTTCGAGCTGAAAGCTTCCGATATCCACCTTACTGCCGGCCGTCCGCCCGTCTTCCGGGTTCACGGGAAGCTTTTTGCGGCCGACGAGCTGGGCGCCCGGGCCGTGCCGGGGGTGGAGGATCTGCCCGTCCTCACCGCCGGGGATACCGAGGCCCTGGCCCGCCAGCTGATCCCCGGGGACCGGTTCCAGCAGTTCATGCAGGTGGGCGAGAGCGACCTGTCTTACGCCATCCCGGGAGTGGGCCGCTTCCGCGTGAACGCCTTCAAGCAGCGCGGTACGGTGGCCCTGGCCATCCGCCTCATCCCGGAGCGCATCCCCACCTTCGATGAACTGGGCCTGCCCGAGGTGGTGGCCCACCTGGCCAGGCGGCCCCGGGGCCTGGTGCTGGTTACCGGGCCCACGGGCAGCGGCAAGTCCACCACCCTGGCGGCCATGATCGACCTCATCAACAGCGAAAGCCGCCTGCACATCATCACCCTGGAAGACCCCATCGAGTACGTCCACCGGCACAAGAAGAGCCTGGTCAACCAGCGGGAAATCGGCCGGGACTCCCTTTCTTTTGCCGCCGCCCTGCGTGCGGCCCTGCGGGAGGACCCCGACGTCATCCTGGTGGGGGAGATGCGGGACCTGGAGACCATCGCTACGGCCATCACCGCCGCCGAAACCGGTCACCTGGTGCTGGCCACCCTGCACACCACCAGCGCAGCCCAGACCATCGACCGCATCATCGACGTTTTCCCGCCCCATCAGCAGCAGCAGGTCCGGCTGCAGCTGGCCGGCGCCCTGGAAGGAGTGATTGCCCAGCAGTTGCTGCCCCGCAGGGACCGTCCCGGCCGGGTGGCGGCGCTGGAAATCCTGGTGGCCACGCCGGCCATCCGCAACCTCATCCGGGAGGGGAAGACCCACCAGATTATCTCCCACCTGCAGACCGGGGCCAGGTACGGTATGCAGACGCTGGATATGGCTTTAAGAAACCTCGTCCGTACAGGGGTGATCGGCAGGGAGGAGGCCCTGGCCCGGGCGGCTGATGCCGAAAATTTGTTAAAAATGATTTAAAACAACCAGCTGGTTATTGACTGGCAGGGCAGCTGCCGTTAAGATAGTTTTCAGGAAGAGTGCGGCAAAGCGAAAAAAGGCAAACCTGCCGAAAGGCAGGGGCGCAAAGCCGCGGGCCTAAAGCGGCATGCAAGGCCGCCATGGCAGCCGGGCTGCCGAACTTTCCGGCACGTACTTCCAGGCGCGTCGCCTGGATTTTTATTTCCGGGAGGTGGTGAGGGGAGCTTTGCCCGTCTATGCCTATCGGGCCCGGGATTTAACCGGCAGGGTGGTTTCCGGCCGGCTGGAAGCCAGCGGACCAAGGGAGGCGGCCAGGATACTGCAGGGCCAGCGGCTCATCCCCGTGCAGATCCGGGCCGTGCGGGGGGGCGTCAGCCTGCCTATGCGGCTGCCTTCATTCCGGCGTGGAGTCAGGCTGAGGGAGCTGGCCCTCTTCTGCCGCCAGCTTTCCACCCTGGTCAGCGCCGGCGTGCCCCTGGTGGGGGCCATGCGCATCCTGGAGCTGCAGGTGGAGGGCCGGGTGCTCAAAGAGGTGGTGCGCGGGGTGACCGCCCGCCTGGAGCAGGGACACTCCCTGGCCGAATCCTTCGGCGCCTACACCTCGGTCTTCCCCGAGATCTTCATCAGCATGGTGGAGGCCGGGGAAGTGGGCGGCGTGCTGGACGAGGTGCTGGAGAGCCTGGCCGGACATTTTGAGAGGGAACACGAGGTGAGGGAAAAGGTGAAGTCGGCCCTCACCTACCCCACCATGGTCCTGGGCTTTGCCGTGGTCATCCTCACCTTCGTGCTCACCTTCGTCCTGCCCCCCATCATCAATACCATCCAGAACCTGGGTGTGTCCCTGCCCCTGCCCACCCGGGTGGTGATGGGAGCCAGCCGCCTGGTGGGGCGCTACTGGTACCTCCTCCCGCTGTTTCCGCTGGCGGCGGCTTTTGGCTTTCAGCGCCTGCGGGCCTCGCCCCGGGGCCGGGAGATCTGGGACCGCCTGGTCCTGAAAATGCCCGTATTCGGACCGGTGCTGAAAAAAATAATTATTGCCCGCTTCGCCCGCACCCTGGCCGCCATGCTCAAAGGCGGGGTGCCCATCATCCAGGCCCTGGAAGTGGTGAAGAAAACCGCCGGCAACCAGGTGGTGGCGGCCGGCGTGGCCAGGGCGCAGGAGAGCGTGCGGGAGGGGCAGGGCCTGGCCGGCCCCCTGGAAGAAAGCGGCATCTTCCCCCCGCTGGTCATCCGCATGATTGCCGTGGGGGAAGAAACCGGCAGCCTGGACGCGCTGCTGGTCCGCATCGGCGCCTTTTACGACCAGGAAGTGAACATCACCGTGGGCCGTCTCTCCAGCGTGCTGGAGCCGGTGCTGATTGTCTTCCTGGGCGGCATAGTGGGGTTCATCGTCCTTTCGGTGCTCCTGCCCATGTTCACCAGCATGATGCAGGGGCTGGGCAGGTAGGGCGGTGGTTTCAAAGGTGTTCTTACATACTCTAACCGGCCGTTTAGGCACCGTTTCCAGGTCAATTATTTAATTGACAACCCTTTTTATTAAGACACTACTTTTTGGGGAGGGAAAAACTATGCGCAAAAAACTCAAGGACAACCGCGGCTTCACCCTGGTGGAGCTGCTGGTGGTCATCGCCATCATTGGCATCCTGGCCGCCATCATCGCCCCCAACGCCTTCAAGGCCATTGAAAAGGGCAAGGTGGCGGCGGCGGAAGCGGATTACAAGGCCATCAAGGCGGCGGCGCTGAACTACTATACAGATACAGGTAAATGGCCTATGGCTACTGATAATTCTTGGTCCGACGAAACAGAGTGTTTTGTTACAGGAAAATCAGATTCTTCCCAGAACCCCGCTGGCTGGAACGGCCCCTACCTGGAGCGCTGGCCCAGCAAGAACCCGTGGGGCGGGACTTATACTTTTAAAAATGAAAGCTCAAAAAGAAGTCTTGAACTTAATTCTGTCCCCTCCAGCGCCGCAACTAAAATGAAAGCTGACCTTGGCAATGATGTAGTCGAGATAGACGGTTCGGGTGCTACTGTCACCGTCGACATTCTAATCTCGAAGGACTAAGAAGTTGTAATGTTATAAAAGTGATGTTGTGTCGTTTCTCTGAAGTAAGAGAGCGGCTAGAGCAAAGTACCGGTGAAATCTTTGAGTAAAAGCAGCGAGCATGCAACGGAGATATTGCGCGGTCGGAGTAGTCTGCCTGCGGCGTTCGGGTGCCGGGGCAGGCTACCCGGCCCCACCTTAATCTGCCCCGCCATTTTCCGGCAGGGGTGGGTGGTGAGTAGATGCGATTTCTTCCGGGGAAGGATGTGAGCCGGTGAGGTTTCGTCTATCAAACCTGCGCCGCGATCAGCGCGGCTTCACCCTGGTGGAGCTTCTGGTGGTCATCGAACCTTTAAGTACGCCTGCAATGCTTCATGTAGTAGACGAGGAATGGTTATGATTATGCGTACATTTTCCAGACATGACCGCGCCTTTACCCTGATCGAGGTCCTGGTGGCCGCCGCCATTCTGGTGCTGGTGGCGGCCACTGCCGTAAATCTGATGGTTTCGGGCAAAATGGCGGCTAAAGCAGCCTGGGAGGACACGGTGGCCGTTAACGCCGCCCAGGCCGTGATGGAGGAACTGCTGGCCGGCTCCCTTGCCGGCGGCGAAAGGCAGGATGAACCGCGGCCCTTTCCCGGCGCGTCCGGTTATACTTACACATATTCGGTAGAGACCTATCAGCCGGATGATCGGCTGGTCCAGGTGCGGGTCAACGTCCACTACCGGCACCAGGGGCGGGAGCGGCAGCTGGAACTGGTAACGCTGAAACGCAGGGGATGACGGCCGGCGCAAATTTGATGAGTTGGCGGGACGAGGCCTGATGGGACCGGTTAAAAAAGTTGCAGTGCGCAGAGCGGTTGGCGATAATAACGCGGCTATAACCGCTAAAGGAGCCGGGTACGTAAAATATGGCACGGCTGATACACCGGCCTCTGGTCGGCGGGCCGCCCTGCCGGGACTGGCGGTTGACCGCCGGGGCCTGACGCTGATCGAGGTTCTGGTGACGGCCGTCCTTCTTTCTTTAATCCTGGGGGCGGCCTATTTCGTCGTCGACAGCACCATGCTCAACTGGAAAAAAGGCGACGAGCAGGTTGACGTGCAGCAGAACCTGCGGCTGGCCATGGACCGGCTGACCCGGGAACTGAGGGTCAGTGCAGGGGTGGACGAAATAAATCCCCAATCATACATCATTTTTAAGAGCCCGGACAATACAAAATACATCAAGTATTATCTTTACGGCGGCGAGATCAAGCGGGCCACCAGCACTGATAAAGCCTCCTGGCAAGGGAATAATCCCGTGGCCGGGCGGGTTCAGGCGGTATCATTCCAGGGAGTTACCGGCTTGCCGGCTACGGTGGAGATAAAGCTCACCGGCACCAACGGTTTTGTCTTAACTTCCCGTGTGACCGTGCGGATGATGCGCGAACAAAATTGATTTTTCCGGGAATAGATGTTCTGTATGGAAGTGATTTGGGAGGGCGACCTGTATTGACCGGCGGGCAAAAGGGAAAATTCGAGAGCGGGCAGGTATGCCGGAGGCTCCCTGCTTTCTGGAAAAACATGCGTGCCGGAGCACAAAAAGGCGCGGCCCTGGTCACGGTGATCCTGCTCACCCTCCTGCTCCTGGTCTTTGCCGGCTCCCTGGTCCAGCTGACCACGGTGGACAAAAGAATGTCCGCCAGCCAGGTAGCCATGACCCAGGCCCTTTATTTGGCCGAGGCGGGAGTGGAAATGATGGTCGTCCGGCTGGCCGGGAATTTTGATGCCGGGCCGCCGTCCACGCCAATCGTGCTGGGGAACGGCCGGATTTCCAAAATTACCGTGAACCCGGTGGACGCCAGCACCAGAGAGATCCTGGCCGAGGGGCGGGCGGGCAACGCCCGCAAGGCACTCAAAGTGCGGGTGCAGCGCACGGCTACTCCCGTGCTGCAGAACGCCCTTTGTGCCGGAAATTCCCCTAACTTAAGCGGCAACGTATCTATTAGCGGTAACTTGTTGATTAACGGCAATTTGGAAACTGGCTCCAGTATAAGCCTTACCAATTCCAGGCTGGTGGTGGTGAAGGGCAATCTGGATAATAAAAATGGTAGCATCAACATTTTGTCCGGAGGCAGCCTTTTGGTGGGAGGCAACCTCTATAATAGACACGGCCGCATTGAAACACCGGGCTACCTCCAGGCAGACGGTGCCATCGATAATTCTTCAGGCACCGTGATTTTCTCCCCCGGCGGGACCTACTTCACCCCCGCCACGCAATATCCGGCGGGCACGTTTATCATTCAAAATGACGGCCAGGTACCCCGGCTGGACGGCCCGCGGGAAAATATTGCTGCCCTTGTAGAGCCGGCCGCCCTTCTGGATCCAGCGGGAAAAGTGGCTGCCTACCAGGGCTATCCCCGTTTGGGTGTAACCGAAACGGGAAACAGGTTCGAGAGCAATCTTACCGGCAGGTCTGCCGGGACCTATTACCTGGACACCGGTGGAAAGGAACTCTGGCTTGAGGGTACATACAGCGGGAAATGGGTTATTGCCGTTAAAGGGAACGTGGAGATCAGCGGCGATTTGCAGCCGGCAAATGCAGGCCGGGACGTCCTGGTTTTGCATGTAGACGGTACGGTTAGCGTACACGGGAATGAAAACGTCAGCGCCGTTATATATGCGTGCCGGTTCGAAGCCGGCGGGAGCAGTACCATCAGGGGGACGGTGGTTGCCCAATCTTTTGATGTCAGTGGTAACGTAAGCCTGATCCAGGATAATGACCTGATCCAGAACGCCGTTCCCGTCCTGCCGTCAGACCTGGTCACTGTGAAAATTATTTCCTGGCAGGAGGAATACCCCGTATTTTGATTTCCCGAGCCTGCCCGTACGTCCTGAAAATTTGGTAACATATCCATTTCAGGGTTTCCTTTAAGCAGGACTTTTTTACTTTCGCCACGAAAATATATGCATGTTTCGGCAGTGTTCGTTCCCAAAAGTTATATCCTCGCCCGGGGGCATTACTTTACTCGAGGTTCTTGTCTCCACGGCCATCAGTGCCACCCTGCTTTTAATTGCGGTGCCCGCCGTACTTAACGGTTTGAGCAAGTACGCCCTGTACACCAGCGCCCGCCAGATAGCTACAGATATTCGCGGCTGGCAGCAACAGGCCCTTTCCGCAGGGGATACCATGTCTACTTACAGCATACAGTTTGATCCTTTCAACGACGCCTATCATTTAATGATTAATAATGTATCCAGACAAAAGCAGTGTCTCCCTGTTTACCTGGACCTGGTCTCGACAAATTTTCCGTCCAATGAGCTTAAATTTAACCTGCGGGGGATCCCCATTTCCGGTGGCGGGACGGTTACCTTGAGTGAAAAATTGACCCGAAGACGGTATTACGTCATTGTCGCCCCTGTTACCGGAAGGGTGCGAGTTTCTCCTCTGCCTCCGGCAGGTTAATCCAGATTATTTAATAATGGAAGGTCACCAATGTTCAGAAGCAAAACTTTTACTGCTGTTGACATCGGAGCGGGCGAAATCAAAATTGCGGTTCTTTCCTGCTGCCGCCGGAGGGTGATCTGCAACCTGCTGCATCGTTACTTGAGCCCCGGCATGGAGCACCTGGAAGAGGACAGGACTGATGAACTGGCCGCAGCTCTCAAGGCGGCCTTTAAATCTGCACCCGGAGCAGGAAGAAAGGTAATTACCGCCATCGGGGGGCAAGGAGTGATTACCCGGCAGCTGCGCCTGCCGGCAATGCCAATGAAGGAACTGGAACAGGCGGTCGTGTGGGAGGCGGAGAAACTGGTGCCGCTGCCCGTCGATGAACTGGTAATCCGGCCCGTGGTGCTTGGGGAAAGCCAGAACGGAGAAAGCGGGCTGTTTCATGTCCTCCTGGTGGCCGTAAGAAAAGAACTTGTCTACCGTTATTACGAGGCCTTCGACCGGGCCGGCCTGCAGGTTACGGCCATCGACCTGCATCACCTGGCCCTGTGGCGGGTCTTTCACGGTTCTTTTGGATACCCGGTTCATGACGGTGGGGTACGGGCAGTGCTGGATCTGGGTTTTTCTTCCGGTCAGTTTATCGTTTTAAAAGGACAGGAACTGGTTTATGTGCGTTCTTTGCCGGTCGAATTGGGAAGGTTGCTGCCCGCGGGCGTTTTTGAACCGGCACCGGCAGAACCTGCACCACCCCCCGGGGGTGAGGAAATACCGGGCGGGGAAGCCGCTGCCGCTGCGGAAGAACTGTCCGGTGAATATGCCGGTTATGATGAAGCACAGTTCGAACTTTTGGGGGAGCTGGTACGGGAGATCCGCCGCTCCCTGGACTTTTACCAGCTGCAGGAGCGGGACAACCCGGTGGAAACCCTGGTGGTTACCGGCGGCTTCAGCAAAATCAAGGGGTTACCTGCTTATCTGGCTGACCAGCTGGGAATAAGAGTGGCGGCCGGTTTTCCCCGGCTGCCCTTCCGGGATGTTAAGAATACTCCCCAGGTGCTGGACCCGGGCTTTTCCGTGGCGGTGGGCCTGGCTTTGCGGGAGGTGCTAAAGTGAATTACCGGGTTAACCTCCTGCCTGCGGAACTGCAACCCGGGCCCGTCCTGGAACCGAAACGCCTGCTGTTGATTTCACTGGCTACCCTCACAGCAGGGGGGCTTGTTACTGCCTGTGTCTTTTGGGGCATAAATTTTCACCACATGCGTATTGAGCTGGCTGCCGTCAAGCGGCAGGTGCCCAAACTCCAGGAAACGGTTGCCCGGCTGGAGGAGCTCAAGAAACAGCGCCAGGAGCTGGAGGCGGCGTCCGGTGAACTGGAACGCCTGCTCCAGCAAAGGCACACCTGGTCCAGAATGTTGCTGGACCTCAATAAAGTGGTCCCCCGGGAAATCTGGCTGACTGCTCTGCGATTGCAGGCGGCTGGAAATGTTTCAGGAGCAGGCCAGAATGTGACCGGACCCGCCACCGCTCAAAAACCGGGTTCCGTTCCCTCCCTGCTGCAGAGCAGCCTGGAGCATGATGCACTCCAGCAGGTATCCGCTCAGCCCGGGGCACCGGCAGCCGTGCCGGCAAGCCAGGGCGGGGAAACCGGGCAGCCGGGGCAGGCAGGCAGCCAGGTCCGGCGCGAGGACGGGAATGCCATTCCCCAGCCGCCCGATACTTTAACCCTGGAAGGCAACACTACCTCCCTGGCCGCCGTGGGGGTATTCATTTATCACCTGGGAAAACTACCCTATTTCTCCCGGGTTGACCTGAACGAAATTAAATACGATGAGACAAAGGGCGTCGCCACTTTTAGTATTTCCGCCCGCCTAAAAGGGGGCGGTGGGGGTTGATGGCACGCGGCCTGGATAAGAAGACCAGAACCATACTCATTCTTTTACTGTTGCTGGCCTTTATTTATGCCGGTTACCGTTTCGTAATAATGACCCAAATCCAGGCTTACCAGAAGACAAAAACCGAGTTGAACGAAGCCAGGGCCCTCATTTCCCGGTTGTCCGCCAGGGCCGGTTCCCTGGAAGAGGAAAAAAAGGTCCTGGAAAAGGCCAGAAAGCGTTTTCTGGAGCTGAACAACAGATTCAACACCGATATGCAGGACGGCCAGTTTCTCGTTCAGTTCAGCCGTGTGACGGAAAAAAACCGGGTACTGGTGTTGAAATTTAAACCGCTGGCCATCGTGGACAGGGGATATGTGCTGGTTTTGCCTGTGGAAATAGAGCTGAGAGGTTTGTTTCCCCAGGTGACGCTGGTGATCGACTATCTGGAAAATCTCCCCAACCTGAGTGAGCTGCGCAATATTCAAATTACCCGTTACGAGCCTGAAAATGCGGGTGGACAGTCCCCGGCACTGCCCGATGGTACGGTGACGGCAAGTACGACGCTGCTGCTCTACTCCCGGCCGACTCCCGCCGGGCGCCTGCAGCTGGAGGAGGTCAGACGCTGGGCCCTGGGCCGTTCCAACCCCTTCTTTTCAGGCCGGCCGCCTGTTTCTCCTGCATTGCCGGAACAGGCGGCGGAGCCGGCTGGCCGGGAGCCTGTTCCGGCGTCTGCACCGGAGCGAGCGGGAGCCAAAACAGGGTAGTTGGAAAGTGGGGATAACTCAGGGTATAATCTTGTAAAAAGTCGGTTCAAAACCCCGGTTGCACCGCATCTGCCATTGCCTGTTTTAAAGAAATGGGCTTAATTTAGGTTATAGTAAAGAGGTATAAATGTTAAATTCTTACTAACAATATTACTTAATGTGCATTGATTAATCCCACCAGGAGGTGATTCTTTTTGGTCGACGAACAGTTGTTGAAAGAAGTTCTGGATCTCGCCCTGGCCAGCGGGGGAGATTTTGCCGATATTTTTGTCGAGCACAAACGGGCTACGGGTGTCGGCCTTGAAGGCGGCAAGATTGAGCGGGTCCATTCGGGCATAGACATGGGTGCCGGCATCCGCGTGATTAACGGTGATTCCACGGCCTATGCCTATACCAACGACCTGAGCAGGGAAGGCCTCCTCGAGGCCGCCCGCATTGTCAGTCATGCTTCCCGGGGGGAGAAAAAGGACTACCACCTGGACCTGCGCCGGGTGCGGCCACTGGTGGATTTTTCTATAGCAGAGCGTCCCGATGCGGTCAAGCCGGAACGCAAGGTGGAGGCGGTCCAGGCCGCCGACCGGGCCGCCCGGGCCGTGGATGTGGAGAAAATCAAGCAGGTAATGGTGGGCTACGGGGACGTGGTCCAGAAGGTGATCATTGCCAACAGCGCCGGTGAATATGTGGAAGACGAGCGCATCCGCACCCGCCTGATGGTGCAGGTGGTGGCCGCCGAGGGGCCGACCATTCAAACGGGTTACGAGGCCGTGGGCGGCCTGACCGGCTTTGAGCTGCTGGAGCGTTATCACCCCGAGTCGGTGGCGGAAATCGCGGCCCGGCGGGCCGTGGAGATGCTCAGGGCAAAGGAGGCCCCCAGCGGTAAAATGCCCGTGGTGATGGCCGGGGAGGCCGGGGGGACCATGGTTCACGAAGCCTGCGGCCACGGCCTGGAAGCGGATCTGGTACAGAAGAAGCTTTCGGTTTATGCCGGCAAAAAGGGTCAAAAGGTGGCTGCCGACATTGTTACCGTTATCGATGACGCCAGCATGGCCGGCCATTACGGTTCCTACCGCTTTGACGACGAGGGAGTGCCGGCCCGGAAAGTAACCCTGATTGAAAAAGGCGAGCTTACGGACTACATGTACGACCGGCTCACCGCTTCGCGGGAAGGGAAAGCATCCAACGGCCACGGCCGCCGGGAGTCCTACCAGCACAAACCCATCCCCCGCATGGGCAATACGTACATAGCCCCGGGCAGGATGGACCCGGAAAAGATCATCCGGGAGACAAAAAATGGTCTTCTGGTGAAGAAAATGGGCGGCGGCCAGGTGAATACCACCACCGGGGATTTTGTTTTTGACGTGGCCGAGGGGTACCTGATTCAGGACGGGGAAGTGGGCCCCATGGTGCGTGGTGCTACTTTAACGGGCAACGGCCCCGAAGTCCTGCGCATCGTGGAGATGATCGGCAAGGACCTGGGCTTCACCATCGGTACCTGCGGCAAGGACGGGCAGGGGGTACCGGTAAGCGACGCCCAGCCCACCATGGCCATCAAGGAGCTCATCGTGGGCGGCACAAGCCACAGCCGGCCCAGCGGCAGGATCCGGCGCCTGTAGGACCGTCGGTCACAGGCAAAAGCTAAGGGGGGGCAATAATGAGCCGGCTTAAGGAAACAGCACCGGTTTACGAAACCAGGCCGCTGCCGGAAGGCAAGATCACCTTTGAGGAGTTTTTGGCCTGGTGCGATGAAGATACCTGGGCGGAGTGGGTGGATGGGGAGGTCGTTATATTGACGCCGGCAGCCAGAAAGCATCAAAAAATAACTGCCTTATTATCAACCTTGCTAAGGGAATTTGTTCTAAAGCAGAGCTTGGGAGATGTTTTGACCGCTCCTTTTTTGGTGCGCCTGCCAGAAAGCCTGCGCCGGGGCCGGGAGCCGGATATTTTTTACGTAAGCAACGAAAAGCTACCTCTTTTAAAGGAAACCTATATGGACGGCCCCCCCGATCTGATTGTGGAAATAACCTCTCCGGAAAGCCTGGCCCGGGACCGGGGGGAGAAGTATGTGGAATATGAGGCTGCAGGCGTTAAAGAATACTGGCTTATCGACCCGGACCGGCGGCAGGCGGAATTTTACAGGCTGGCTGAAGAAGGGCGCTACCGCACAATTCATCCGGACGAAAAGGGGATCTATTGTTCG
The DNA here is from genome assembly GCF_003627965.1 of Desulfofundulus salinus. Classification (NCBI taxonomy): domain Bacteria; kingdom Bacillati; phylum Bacillota; class Clostridia; order Eubacteriales; family Peptococcaceae; genus Desulfofundulus; species Desulfofundulus salinus. The sequence goes on from NZ_RBWE01000001.1 coordinate 1,401,410, forward strand.
GAGGCCATCCCCGGCTTCTGGCTGCAGGTGAGCTGGCTGTGGCAGGAACCCCTTCCTTCAGCTATTGACTGTTTGAAAGAATTGGGTTTGATTTAACAAAAGGCAGGGTTCACTGCCGAACCCCGCCTTTTAATGTTTTATCTTTCTGCTTAAATTGTTCTTAAAACGCGGTGTAATTTCCCGGCCGCTCAGAAACCAGCCTGGTCATCAGGCTGGCGATGACCTGTTTTTCCTGCTGGTCGGCCACCTGCCATAACTCTTTTAGCACTTTTTGTTCCGGGTTGGCCGGGGGTACGTGATCGGCCAGCACCTGACCGGCCTGCTGAGCCAGATTTACAATGCGCTCCCGGGAAATGCCCAGCTCCTCCGCAAATTCCACCGCCTGGCCGAGAAAACGTTTCCAGTTATCCCAGTCCGTGCTAACCTGGCGAATATCCAATTTTAACACTCCTCTCCTGATTACTGGCAGGGCTTATTTCTATTTTGTTCCTCTTTTCACCGTCTTATTCAAGAAAAGGAATACACACCTCTTTAAACAGTGGCATATGGTAACAAAAGAATAGGGAGTATGCTTACTTTAGGCCTTATCCAGGGGGTAGGCTGCATGAAAATTGGTGATATTGTGACCCGTAAGGTATGTGGGGAAGATATGCAGTTTTGTATTCTGGGTTTTTACACCAAACAGAGCACCGGAGAACGGGTGGCCATTCTGGCCATGCTGGACCCCACCACCATAGTGGAAGCTTCAGTACAGGAACTTGCCCCGGTATCCCCAAGAGGTATATTTGCTCTCACCACCAATCTTTATGTACACTAGCTGCCGGCAGGCAGTTTTTTTGTTGGGCTCTAAAGGAATAGGCTGGCGGTTATTGAATAATACTTATGTTGACGTGGAAAGGAGTGGGATTTGCGTTGGCCGACTTTATGGAGATTGCCCGGTATGCTCTGCAGCGGGCTGCCAGCCTGGGGGCCGACCAGGTTGAAGCATTCCTGAATGCCGGCAAGGAACTGGTCATTGAAGTGCGGGACGGACAGGTGGAAACCATGAAGCTGGCCCGCGATCGGGGTCTGGGCTTGCGGGTGATGGTTAATAAGTGTGCCGGATTTGCCTTTACGACCGACCTTACCAAAACGGCTGTGGAGGATATTGTGCGCCAGGCCGTGAGCAATGCCGCCAGCGCAGCCCCTGATCCTTACCGGGTGCTGCCTGAACCCGCTTCCGCCTACCCGGAACTAAACCTTTATGACCCGGCCATCCGAAAGGCCACGGTGGAAGAAAAAATCGAGCTGGCCCGGGCCATGGAAAGGGCGGCCCGGGATTTTGATCCCCGGGTTAAAATTATTGAAAGCGCCGCCTACCATGACGCTGAAGTAGAGGTTACCCTGGTCAACAGCCGGGGTATTCAAGCCACTTACCAGAGCGCTTACTGCGGCCTTTATATGTCGCTGGTAGCTGAAGAAAACAACGACAGCCAGACGGGCTTTGCCATGGATTACCGCCTGCAGTATGATCAGTTGAATCCCGTCAAAGTAGGGCGGGAAGCCGCGGAGCGCGCCGTACGCATGCTCGGGGCCAAACCGGTGACCACCCGGCGGGCGGCGGTAATCCTGGAGCCCTACGTGGTCACGGGCTTTTTGGGTCTCCTGGGTCCCGGGCTTACTGCCGAAGCAGTGCAGAAGAACCGGTCGCCCTTTGCCGGTAAGGTGGGGCAGGAGGTGGCCTCCCCGCTGGTGAACATCATTGACGACGGCGCCCTGGCCGGGGGTATTGCTTCCGCTCCTTTTGACGGCGAAGGCGTGCCCACAGGCCGTACGGTCTTGATTGAAGGCGGAATTTTACGCGGCTTTCTACATAATACTTACACTGCCGCCAGAGACGGCGTCAAATCCACCGGCAACGGGGTGCGCGGCTCCTTTAAAAGCCCCCCGGAAGTGGGGACGACCAACTTTTTCATCCAGCCGGGAACCATTTCCCCAGAGGACCTCATCCGCGACACGCAACAGGGACTGTATGTAACCGAAGTATTGGGAATGCACACGGCCAACCCCATTTCCGGCGACTTTTCCGTAGGAGCGGCAGGGATTTTAATTGAAAACGGGCAGCTTACCCGTCCTGTACGGGGCGTAGCCATAGCCGGCAATCTTCTTGATTTACTCAAGCAGGTGGATGGCGTGGCCAGTAATCTGACCTTTTTTGGAGGGCGGGGGGCACCGGCCATCAGGGTGGCCGGAATGTCCATCAGCGGCCACTAACAACGGGCTTTGCAATTATTCTGGGTTATGGTAAAATTTTTTTTGCGATCCTCTTCTGGCAGGACGGTGCTTCGGGTGAAAATACTGGTTCTCAATGGTCCCAATCTAAATCTATTAGGGCGCCGGGAACCCCAGGTTTACGGCGCCCTTACCCTGGACGAGATCAATGCTTCCCTTGAACGGCTGGCCGGGGAACTGGGGGTGGAGGTAACCTTTTACCAGTCCAACCACGAAGGCGAACTGGTGGACAGGCTCCACCAGGCAGTGGGTAAAGAGGATGCGGTGGTTTTTAACCCCGGTGCCTATACCCATTACAGCATCGCCTTAAGGGATGCGGTGGCCGCCATTGGCTTGCCGGTAATCGAAGTGCATCTTTCCAATATCTATGCCCGGGAAGAATTCCGCCACCATTCAGTAATTGCCCCGGTAGCCGCCGGTCAAATCAGCGGCCTGGGTGTGCTCGGTTACCGGCTGGCCCTTCGGGCGGCGGTGGAACTGGCACGGAGCAGGGGGCATGGACGTGCAGGGTAGGATTGAACGCCTGCTGGCCAGACTTGCTCAAGAGAATGTGGACGCCTTTTTGGTGATGCGTCCGGAAAACCGGTTTTACTTAAGTGGCTTTACCGGTTCTGCCGGTGCCCTGGTGGTTACTGCCCGGCAGGTTTATTTTCTGGCTGATTTCCGTTATTTTGAGCAGGCGCGAGAACAATGCCCCCTTTGTCAGGTGGTAGGGTTCAAGGAATCCCTTTATGATGCACTGGCTGAAAAACTGCCCCAGTGGGGGGGTAGCCGGCTGGGTTGTGAAGGAGATTTCCTTACTTATAGGCAGGTAGTCACCCTCCAGGAGAAGCTGGAAAACATCCCGGTCACCCCCCTCTACGGTCTGGTCGAGGAATTAAGGCAGGTCAAGGACCAGGAGGAAATTGAACTTCTGTCCCGGGCGGTGGCTCTGGCCGACAGGGCTTTTGAGCATATCCTTGACTACCTGAAACCCGGGGTTACCGAATGGGATGTGGCCGTGGAACTGGAATGTTTTATGCGCCGCCTGGGTGCCAGTAAAAGTGCCTTTGATACTATTGTAGCTTCCGGCCCCCGGGGAGCTTTGCCCCATGGCGTAGCTTCCCACCGGGTCATTCGCGAGGGGGATCTGGTCACCATGGACTTCGGCTGCCTGTACCGGGGCTATAATTCCGATCTCACCCGCACGGTGGTGGTGGGTTCGCCCCATCCCCGCCAGAAGGAAATCTACGACCTGGTGCTGGCCGCCCAGCGGGCCGCTCTGGCAGCCGTGCGGGCCGGAGTGAAGGCCTGTGATGTGGACCGGGCGGCCCGGGAAGTGATTGCCTCCGCCGGTTACGGGGAAAACTTCGGGCACAGCACCGGCCACGGCGTGGGCCTGGCGGTACACGAAGATCCTTCCGTATCTAAAAAGAATGAAACTGTGCTGCAGCCGGGCATGGTCATCACCGTGGAACCGGGCATTTACCTTCCGGGATGGGGCGGCGTACGGATTGAGGATATGGTGGTGGTGGAGGAACAGGGGTGCCGTATTCTCACCCGCGCCCCAAAGGATCCTCTGCCCGTTGTTCCCGTGTAAATTATTCAGCAAAACCGTGTTTCCGTTTAATGAAATATTTTAAAGGAGGTTTAGCTAAAGGTGATTTCCACCAACGACTTCCGAACCGGATTAACCATTGATCTGGACGGCGAAGTGTACCAGGTGATTGACTTCCAGCACGTCAAACCGGGGAAAGGGGCGGCATTTGTCCGGTCAAAGCTCAAAAACCTGCGTACCGGGGCGGTAATTGAAAAGACCTTTAATGCCGGCGAAAAAATACCCCGGGCCCACGTGGAGCGGCGGGAAGTCCAGTACCTTTACAATGACGGGACCAGCTACAACTTTATGGATATGGAAACCTTTGACCAGTTTTCCCTGACCAGGGAACAGCTGGGCGATGCAATCAACTTCTTGAAGGAAAACATGACCATCAACCTCCTCATGTTCCAGGGTAAGTCAATTGGCGTGGATTTACCCAACTTTGTGGAGCTGAAAGTGGTGGACACGCCCCCGGGCATCAAGGGAGACACCGCCTCCGGAGGCTCCAAGCCGGCCACCCTGGAAACCGGATATGTCGTCCAGGTTCCCTTCTTTATCGAAGTAGGGGATGTTTTGCAAATCGACACCCGCACCGGTCAATATATCAAGCGGGCTTAACGCGAAAGGGACGGCATTGTCCCCAGGAAATATATGTTTAAAACCCCCGGAAAAGAGCAATACTATAACAGTCCAGTTGGGTACTCATCAAACCAAAGGGGGTTTTGTAATGGAGGACCTGAAATCCAGGGTGGCTTACCTGCAGGGCCTTTCCGCGGGTATGGACCTTGAAAAGGAAAGTAAGGAGGGCCGGTTGCTTTCAAGCATCATCGACGTTCTCGGTGACTTTGCTGATTCCTTTAACGAACTGCAGGAGGCCCAGGGACAGCTGGAGGACTACCTGGAAAGCATTGACGAGGACCTTTATTCCCTGGAAGACGAGATTTACGACGGACGCCCGGGTATGGAGGATGAAGATTACATGGAAGTGGAATGCCCGCGCTGCGGTGAAATCGTTTGCTTTGACCGGGACATTGTCGATGACGAAGATGTAATTGAAGTAACCTGTCCCAATTGCGATGAGGTAGTCTTCGTTAATGACGACACCTATGCCTCTGCCGATGAGCCCGAGCTGCTGGAAGGGCGCACGCAGGTAGAGCATGAGGATGACCTCTGAGGTTTCGGTGATGCCGAAACCTTTTTTTCATCTTTAGGAGCCGGGTGCGGCACGATAATACCCCTTGACTTCCGGCTAAAGGCGGGTTTACAATAGGCCAGAGATTTCAAGGGAGGCGGATAACACCATGAGCAAAATTGTCATTATCGGTGGTGTGGCGGCAGGCCCCAAGGTGGCGGCCCGGGCCCGGCGGCTCATGCCGGATGCCGAGATCACCATTATTGAACGGGGCCGCCTTATTTCCTATGCCGGATGCGGTATGCCCTTTTATGTCGGCGGTCAAATTAAGGACTTTGACCAGTTATTCAGTACATCTTATGGAGTAATCAGGGACGAGCACTATTTTATGAACGAAAAAGGGGTAAAAGTGCTCACCCGTACCGAGGCCAGGGCTATTGACCGGCAGAAGAAGGAAGTGACGGTGACCAACCTGGATACCGGGGAAACCAGCACCATCCCCTATGACAAGCTGGTGCTGGCCACGGGATCCAGCCCGGTGGTTCCCCCCATACCCGGCCTGGATTTAAAGGGCGTCCACCGGCTCAATCACCCCGATGACGCCCGGCAGATTGTGGAGCAGCTGGAAGGGGTCAGTGAGGCGGTAATTGTGGGGGCAGGCCTGATTGGTATGGAGGCAATGGAGGCCCTGCTCAAGCGGAAGATCTTTGTTTCGGTGGTGGAACTCAAGGAGCAGATTTTGCCCGGGGTGCTCGATCCCGACCTGGCGGCGGTGCTGGCCTTCCGCCTGGAAGAGGAAGGCGTGGAATTCCACCTGGGTAAAAAGGTCTTGCGCCTGGAGGGTGATGAAGAGGGCCATGTCACCGGAGTGGTGACCGACGGCGGTACCCTGGATGCCCAGATGGTTATTGTGGCTGTGGGAGTAAGGCCCAATGTGGAGCTGGCCCGGGCCGCCGGCCTCACCATTGGCGAGACGGGAGCCATTGCGGTAAACGAATACCTCCAGACCAGCGACCCGGACATCTACGCCGTGGGAGACTGCGTGGAAAACCTGCACCTGGTTTCCGGACGCAAGGTGTATATTCCCCTGGCTTCCACTGCCAACCGCCAGGGCCGGGTGGCGGGGGACAACGTGGCCGGCCGGAAGAGTAAATTCAAGGGGGTGCTGGGTACGGCAGTGCTGAAAGTTTTGGGCTGGAACGTAGGCCGTACCGGGCTGGGCGAGCAGCAGGCCCGGGATCTGGGTTACGATGTAATTACTGCCATCAACGCCACCCATGACCGCACCCATTACTACCCCGGTCACGACAACCTGCTCATTAAACTGGTGGTGGATAAAAAGAGCCGCAAACTATTGGGCGCCCAGGCCATTGGTGGTGGTGACGCGATTAAACGCATTGACGTGGTGGCTACGGCTTTGCACTTCGGGGCTACGGTGGACGACCTGTTTGATGTGGATCTGGGTTATGCCCCGCCCTTCAGCACCCCCATCGATGCCAGCCACCACACGGCCAACATTGTACGCAACAAGCTGGACGGCCTGGCCCGGACCATCACCGCCCGGGAGCTCAAGGAAAAGCTTGACCGGGGCGACGATTTTATCCTGCTGGATGTGCGTACCCCGGAACAGTTCAACTACCGGCACATTGAGGACGACCGGGTGATGCTGGTGACCCTGGGCGACCTGCGCCGTCGCATTGACGAAATTCCCCGGGACAAGGAAATCGTTACCCTTTGCGCCCTGGGCGTGCGGGCCTATGAAGCCATGCGCACTTTAAGCGGGGCCGGCTTCAAAGACGTAAAATTCCTGGAGGGCGGCCTTCAGGGCTGGCCCTACGAGCTGGAATAAAACCTGGATTTTTTGGACCCTTCACATAAAGTGGAGGGTTCTTTTTTTTGACAATTTTTTGGGGTATAAAAACTTGTCCTTTCAAATATCTATGGACTGAAGAAGGAGGGACAAACCATGGCCACTGCGCCTTTGCTTCGACCGGTCAAATCCAGCAAAAGCCATCCCGTGGAAGAAGTGTTGCCGGTGCTGCCGGTTCAGCTGCGCAACCTGATTGCCGGGCTGCCCCCGGAAGTCCTGGAACGGCTGGAGGAAATTCGCCTGCGCCAGGAGCGGCCCCTGGCCCTGGGACTGGTCCATAAGGATGCCTTCCTCAGCCCGGAGGGAAACCTGGTGAGCAGCCCGGAACAGGCCTACCGGGTCAGCGCCGGCGACCTGGAACGTACCCTCCAGCTCGTTACCGGTTCATCCCTTTATGCCCTGGAAGAGGAACTGCGCAACGGGTACATCACCCTTCCCGGCGGGCACCGGGTCGGCCTGGCCGGGCGGGCGGTTATGGAAGGGGGGCGGGTGAAAACCCTAAAGTACATAAGTTCCCTGAACATCCGTATTTCCCGGGAAGTGCCGGGGCTGGCCACCCCCCTCCTGCCGCACCTCATTGACCGCCGGCTAAAAAGCATTTATCACACGCTGATCTTTTCCCCACCCCGCTGCGGGAAGACCACCCTGCTGCGGGATATCATCCGCCAGCTCAGCAACGGTGCGCCGGAGCTGGACCTGCCCGGCCTGACCGTAGGGGTGGTTGACGAGCGTTCCGAGCTGGCCGGTTGCTACCGGGGGGTGCCGCAACGGGACGTGGGGGTGCGTACGGATGTTCTGGACGGTTGCCCCAAGGCCGAGGGTATGATCATGTTGCTGCGTTCCATGGCTCCCCAGGTGATTGCCACCGACGAGATCGGGAGAGACGAGGATATCGCCGCTCTGGAAGAGGTGTTCCATGCCGGAGTGCGCGTACTGGTTACCGTTCACGGTGCTTCCCTGGCCGAGCTGGCCAGCCGCCCGGCCCTGCAACATCTCTTCAAGCTTAAGGTAATCCAGCGCTTTGTCCTTTTGGGGCGTTCCCGCGGTGTGGGTACGGTGGAAGATATCCTGGATGGTCAGACCATGCGTTCCCTGGGGGTGAGGTGATGCTGAAGATCCTTGGATGTGCCCTGATCCTCCTGGCCGGTGGCGGGGCAGGGATGACCATGGCCGGGCATTATGCCCGGCGGCCGCGGGACCTGCGCAGTTTACAGGCAGCTTTAAAGATGCTGGAAACGGAGATCACCTATACCGCCACTCCCCTACCCGAGGCCCTGGGCCGGGTGGCGGAGCGGGCGGGCCCGCGGGTGGCTTTGCTGTTTAACCTTGCCAAAGAAGAGCTCCTATCCCCATCGGGCCGTACGGCGCGGGAGGCCTGGGAGAGTGCCCTGAAAGCCTTTTATCCCACCAGCGCCCTGGTGCCTTCAGATCTGGCCGTTCTCCGGCAGCTGGGTCCGGCCCTGGGTATTTCCAGCGTACAGGACCAGAGCAAACACCTGCACCTGGCCATGGAGCAACTGGGCGTGGAAATGGTGCGGGCTGAAGAGGAAGCCTCCCGCTATGTCAGGCTCTGGAACTACCTGGGCTTTCTCGGCAGTTTAGCCCTGGTTCTGATGTTGTATTAAAGAAGGGGGGAGCCATATGGGCTACGATATCAGTTTAATTTTTAAGATTATCGGCATTGGAATTCTCGTCGGGGTTGCCCATTACGTCCTGAAAAATTCCGGAAAGGAGGATTATGCCGTTATTGCTACCCTGGGCGGTCTTGGCATTGTGCTCATCTGGGTGGTACAGCTTTTGGGCGGTTTCTTTGACCAGGTAAGGTCGGTGTTCAAGTTGTTTTAGAGGGGTGGCACCAGTGGAGATCATGCAGATTGTCGGCCTGGGGATAGTGGCGGCGGTACTGGCAGTAACCATCCGGCACAATAAACCGGAAATGGCCATGCTTTTAAGCATTGCTGTAGGGATTATCCTCTTCATGATGGTCCTGGGCAAGATTGGTGCGGTAATTGACGTGCTCAAGGAGCTTTCCACCCGGGCCAATTTAAATATGGTTTACCTGGGGACAATCCTCAAAATTGTGGCCATAGCCTATATTGCCGATTTTGGCGCCCAGATCTGCCGGGATGCTGGTGAGGGGGCAGTAGCCTCCAAAATTGAATTTGCGGCCAAGGTTCTCATCCTTGTCCTGGCAGTGCCTATAATGATCGCCGTGCTCCAGTCCCTGTTAAAACTTGTACCCTGAGGTGATAGGGGATGCTCCGGCCTTTCTGGTTTTGCGTGTTCTGTGTGGTATTGTTATTCTTTCCCGCTGCCGCCCTGGCTTTACCGGGGGGGGTATCCGAATCTACTTCCTCCCTGGAGCCGGTGCAAAAGACACTGGATATCAGCGGGGTGGAGGATTACATAAACACCCTGGACGCGGAAATTAAAGAAGCCATTCCCGGGTTTAACTTTAAAGAAATGGTCATGAAGTTAATCCGTGGAGAAATTGACTTGAGCGCCGGGGAACTCTTTCGCAGTCTCCTTTCCTATTTGTTTCGCGAGGTGGTGGCCAATTCCGCCCTCCTGGGCAAACTGGTCGTCCTGGCCATAATATGCGTGGTACTGCAAAATTTTACCGCCGCCTTTGACCGGGGGACCACCGGCCAGCTTACCCATACCGTCACCTACCTGGTGCTGGTTACTATTGCCATTGGTTCCTTTGCCCTGGCGGTGCAAACCGGTAGGGAAGTGGTGGACAAGATGGTTACCTTTATGCAGGCCTTGATGCCCGTCTTGCTCACCCTGCTGGTGGCCCTGGGCGGGGTTGCTTCGGCGGCCATCTTTCACCCCGTGATTTTGGTCAGCATCACCTTTATTGGAACCATGATTAAAAACGTCGTGTTGCCTCTGGTTTTCTTTTCCGCCGTGCTGGGACTGGTCAGTCACCTTTCCCCCCGCTTTAAGGTTTCCGGCCTGGCCGGCCTGTTGCGGGGTGCAGCAGTGGGGCTTTTAGGGATAATGGGGACGGTTTTCCTGGGTCTGCTGGCCATTCAGGGGGTGGCCGGGGCTGTAGGGGATGGAGTGGTTTTGCGCACGGCTAAGTTTTCTCTGGATGCCTTTATACCGGTAGTGGGAGGAATGTTTTCCGATGCCCTGGAGGCAGTGATCAGTTCTTCCCTGCTGATTAAAAATGCCCTGGGTATTGCCGGTGTGGTGGCAGTGGTGATGATTATGACCCTGCCGCTGGTCAAGCTCATTTCCCTGGCTTTTATTTATAAACTGGCCGGGGCGTTGATTCAACCGGTAGGTGATTCCCAGGTGGTGGCCTGTCTTTCCGACCTGGGCAACAGTATAATCATCATCTTTGCCACAGTGGCCACAGTGGGTTTACTCTTTTTCTTCGCCATTGCCATCCTGGTAGGGGTGGGCAACCTTACCGTCATGCTGCGTTAGGGGGGGAGGGATGATGTGGAACTCGTCCGTAACCTGGTCCAGAACCTGATTATTATCGTAGTCCTGGCGGTTTTTCTGGAAATGTTGCTGCCGGCCAGCGACATGCGACGCTATGTGAAAATGGTTATGGGACTGTTAATTATCGTGGTGGTTTTGCAGGCTATAGGGGGGGTGGTGCGGGGGGAATGGCAGCACGACCTGCCGGAACCGGCTTTAACCGGTACTCCATCAGGAGTACCGGATTTGACGGATATTATGGCTGCCGGGCAGCGTTTAAAGGACGGGCACCAGCAAAAAGCCCTGGAGGAGTACCGGCAGGGCCTCTCCCGCCAGATCGCCGCCCTGGCAGGTTTAAACAAGGAGGTACAGGTAGTAAAAGCACAGGTGGAAGTTTATAGTGATCCCCAGGACAGGCGTTTTGGACAAATCCGGGAGGTTCTACTTTTACTGGCCGCGGCCTCCCCTGGTGCCCGGGAAAAGGGGGCCAGGCCGGATGACCCTTTAGTGGACCCGGTAACCATTGATGTGGGCGGCCGGGGCCTATCAGGGAATGAGGGCATGAGTTTGAAACCAGGGCCGGAAGCGGAAAGGGCAGCGGAACAGGTGGCCAAAACGGTAGCCAATTTCTATAACCTTTCGCCTGAACAGGTTAAGGTACACTGGGTGAGTTAGTTTGAGGAGTTACTCATAAGAACATTCGTTCTCTCCATTAATCATGAAAATCGATCAAGCAAGTTCAATTTGGAATTCGCTTTAGCGAATTCCGACTATCCCGATGACTGACTACTGACGACTGACGACTATTTTTGAGGAGGTCGGTGAAGGTGTCTATCTGGGATGCATGGAAGAAATTCCTTGGAAACCGGGAGGAAGGGGATCTCCCTCCGAAAATGACGCGGCGCCAGCTCGGGGTACTGGGCGGCCTGGTTGCCCTGGGGGTAGTCCTGCTCCTTTTGGGCAGTGTAAGCTTTCCGGCAAAAGGAAAACTGCCGGTGAATGAAGGGAACCATCCCCCCCAGGAGAGCCTGGCAAAACAACCGGGTGACTCGAATATGGCCCGCCAGGAGGCAGCCCTGGAGGAAAAGTTGCGGGAAATGCTTGGACAAGTAGAGGGGGCCGGTAAGGTGAAGGTTACGGTGCGCCTGGCCAGTTCCAGCCGGGAGGAATATGCCGTGAACACCACCACCGGGCGCAAAACCACCCAGGAAAAGGACCAGGCGGGTGGGACCAGGGTAACCAGTGAAGATACCGGTAGCGACCAGCTGGTTTTAATCCGTTCCGGCCAGGGGGAAATACCGGTGGTGGAACAGGAAATTGCCGCCCGGGTGGCGGGAGTGCTGGTGGTGGCCGATGGAGCCCGGGATCCCCTGGTGAAGGCCCGGCTTTTCCAGGCCGTGCAGGTGGCCCTTGGTATTGAACCGCAAAAAATCCTGGTATTACCGCGGGAAAGGGGAGAGATTTAAATGCATACCATCCTGATCCAAAAACGGATCCTTCTGGCCTTCTTGTTGGGTTTGCTGGGATTAACATTGCTTGTTCTGGGCTGGCAGGGTGTTCCCGGACAGATGAAACGGCAGGATGACGGTGCACCGGTGTCCGCAAATAATATGCCTGCCACCCAGGGGACAGTAGCGGGAACTGTGCCGGAGTCGCCCCGGCAGGTTCAGGATGTGTCCCGGGATGGAGCGGCCTTTTTTGTGGAGTATCGTCTGGACCGGGAGCGCACCAGGGGTCAGCAGCTGGAACTGCTCCGGGAAATTATCAACAACCCCCAGGCTGCGGCCGAAACCCGCAGGACCGCTCAGGAGCGGCTGCTGGCCATCAGCCAGAGCATGGCCCGGGAAGTTGAAGTGGAAAATCTGCTCCGGGCCAAGGGCTTCAAGGATGCCGCCGTATCATTAGACGACCGGGGTGCCACCGTGGTAGTCCAGGCGGCCCGCATCTCCCCCGAGGAGGCCACCCGCATTGCCGAACTGGTGTCCCGGGGTGCCGGGGTACCGGAACAGGATGTGGTAATTATTCCCAGGCCGTAGTAAAGAAAGGGAGCAACCGCAAGTGGTGCTCCCTTAAAAATTTCCTGAAACACAAAACACGAAAAAATGCTACAATGTAATAATAAGCAAACTGCTACCTTTCACCGGGAAAAGCTTCATCAGGACTGTAAACATTATGACAAAAATAAGGGTGTTTTTGCTGTCCGGTAGGTGGCAGTTGGATTGTCAATTACCTGACATTATTTATTTGGTGGAGGAGAGGTAATGAAGGTTAAAAAAGCAGGATTGGAGGATGAGCAGTTAAAAGAGCAGTTAAAGGGTCACGGTACGGCTATTGATTATCCCCGGGGTCAATTAATTTTTTCCTCTGGGGAAGTTGCAGACAGGGTTTATTTCGTTCAGAAGGGGTTAATTAAAATTTACTACCTGGCCGGAGACGGCCGCCGGGTTACTGTGGCCTTACGTCATCCCGGAGAATTTGTTGGCCTGGCCGAGGCTTTGTGCGGCATGGAGCGTATCTGTTTTGCCGAGGCCGTGGAAGATGTAAATATTTTGGTGTTCAAACGAGATGACTTTCTTAAACTCCTCACCTCAAAACCTGTCCTGGCGGTAAAAATAGCGCAAATTCTGGGGAAGAGAATCCGGGAAGCCCAGAACACCATATACGAAATTGTTTCATGGCCCGTTGCAGGACGGCTGGCTCTTCTGCTCCTTAAACTGGCCGAACGCACAGAAACAACAGGAAAAATGGAACTGGTAGAAATCAACCTGCGCCTCACCCATGAGGAAATTGCATGCATGATTGGTACTTCTCGCCCCACTGTTACCACCCTTTTAAACACATTTAAACAAGAAGGAGCCATTACTGTGGAAGGGCGTGAGATCAAAGCAATTCGACCTGCAAAATTACTTAAATGGATAGAATAAAGAGCAACCCAGTTTCAACTGGGTTTTATTTTTTTGTAAGCAAGATAACAAATCTTCAGTATGTTAGGAAACTGCAGGTTTTAAAAGTTTCTGTTATATTGGCCATAAGTATTTGCTGAATAAAGCTGTGCAAAAAAGGGGGGAGTGAAAGCTTTTTATGAACTAAAAGAAAGTAAATAAAGTACTGCGACAAAAGAAAAGGTTAAAATGGTGAGCAAGCTGCTATTAAGGAAGAATTTTCACCTGGAAAAGTGGAGGGGACTTTATGCGGGGTAATGGCGATCTCAGGTGGTACATACGGTTCGTACCCGGATTTATGGTCGAGAATGCCAGAAAGGCAGGACTGGATCCAAACACGGCTTTTCCTGGTTTTGTGGCAGCGTGGATCGCCTTTTTCATCATTCTTTCCTTACCCGTTCCGCCGGGGTTAGAGCCCGCGGGATTGGCAGCGGCTGCGGTAGCCGTTTGGGCCGTCATTATGTGGATTACCGAAGCAATGCCGGTTGGAGTGACGGGACTGCTCATTCCGCTCCTTTTGGTGTTAACTAATGCTCAGAAAAAAATTCCCCAGGCCTTTGGGGGTTTTAGTCAGGACGTATCTTTTTTGGTTCTGGGTTCCTTCATTTTTGCCGCTATCATGCAGAGCACTGGTCTCGATAGAAGGATTGCCCTGGCCGTATTGAGCAGGGTTAAGCCGCGCGTTGACCAGGTGATCAAAGGATTAATGGCTGTAAATATTGCTTTAAGCGTGATCATCCCGGCGGCGGTTTCCAGGTCTGCTGTACTCCTGCCTATTGTCAAGGGCATCATGGAATTGTTTGAAGAAACCCCTGAAGGCAGGAGGGCCAGGGGAGCGCTGGCTATAACGGGCCTATGTTATTTCCCCATGGTTGGTGGAATTCTGCTTCTTACTGCCCACATGCCTAACGTGATAATGGCCGGTCTATTCGAAAAAGAGCTGGGGTATCAGTTAAATTATGCAAGGTGGTTCTGGTTGCACTGGCCGATTATAGGCCTGCTCCCTGTTATGTTTCTGATCATAAGGAAGCAGTTGAATGTGGGCGGAATCTCAGTGCCCGGCGGAACTGATTTCATTCAGTGTGAGAAAAAAAATATGGGTAAAATGAGCTTTATAGAATGGCTTGTACTGGCAATCTTTGCTGTTGCGGTTCTGCTCTGGATCACAGAACCCCAGCACAAGATAAAGACAGGCCTGGCCACCTTAATTGCCCTGGGAATTTTCTTTATACCCGGGTTGCTGCCCACTCCATGGAAAACGTTACAGAACAAAACCATTTGGGGAACGTGGCTTTTGTTGGCCGGAGCACTATCTTTGGCCAGCGCAATCAGTGCTACGGGTCTTTCGGAGTGGATTGCCGGGTATGCAGGAATGTACTTTAAAGGACAGCATTTCCTGGTTATCGTGGTCGGTTTCATCGTGCTCACCGCATTTGTCAGGATATTTATGCTCAGCAACGTGGCTGCGGTATCCATGCTGGCGCCGATACTGATATCCCTGTCCAGGGTACTTAACTTAAACCCGGTAGCCTTTACTTTGCTGGTGGCGAATTTTGATACCTTCTCCTTCCTTGTTCCCACTCAGGTAACCGCCTGTGTGATTGCTTACGGGACGGGAACTTTTGACACGAAGACCTACGCCAGAGTAGGAATACCGATCATGGTGGCAACTCTCCTTTACTTTGTGCTGGTTATGATGCCCTGGTACGCTGTTAACGGCTTACCCGTTTGGGGCGGATATGTCACATGGAGGTGATGAAGCCCGGGTTTAAGTTCAGTTAGTTGTAAGGAGTTATCAAATAAAGATTGATTTGAGGAGGTTTTAGAATATGGCTGCAAAACTGCCTGCGAAACTTGAAGAGGTGGGAGAGGTAAGGCTTGAGACTGACATTTTGATTATCGGTGCCGGTAACGCCGGCTGCTATGCTGCCATTGAAGCCAAGCGCCGTCGTCCCGATCTGCGGGTCACCCTGATGGAAAAAGCCCACATCGATCGCAGCGGCTGCCTGGCCTCAGGCATGGATGCCATCAATACTTACATTAAGAAAAACGAAACCGTGGAAAACCTGGTTCGCTGGAGCCGCGCCCAGGCAGGAGGTCTCTTGCGGGAAGACCTGACCATTACCATGGCCGAACTTTTAAATCAGGCCATTGAAGAATGGGAAGAGTGGGGCCTGCCCATTAAAAAGGACGAAAACGGGGAATACCTGGCCCGGGGGCGCTGGGATATTGCCATCCAGGGTTCAGAGATGAAGGTGATCCTGGCCGAGAAGGTGCGGGAATACGGCTGCGAAGTTTTAAACCGGGTGGTGGCCACCAATTATCTCCTCGATGGTGACCGCGTTATCGGCGCCATGGGGTTTGGTGTCCGGGACGGCAAGTTCTATATTATTAAAGCCGGAGCGACCATTGTGGCCACCGGAGGAGCAGCCGGGCTATATAAACCCTATACCAACGATGGCGTTGATAGCCACCATCAGATCTGGTATTGCCCCTTTAACGTGGGTACCGGTTATGCCATGGGTATTCGTGCCGGTGCGGAAATGACCACCTTCGAGATGCGCTGGTGCGCTGTGCGTACCAAGGATTTTAACGGGCCCATTGACACCATTTCGGTAGGTTATAAAGCGCCTATGATTAACGCCAAAGGGGAGAAAATTTTAGCCGAACGGTACGCTCACATGGGCGGTGATGCTTCTCCTCGTTTCGTGCGGGCCAACGCACCGATGGAAGAATGGCTGGCCGGCAGGGGCCCCTGTTATGTTGATACCCGTCATATGACTCCAGAACAGGTCAAGACCCTGAAAATAGATTATCTGAATGAGCGTCCCAGCTTTGTACTCTTCCTGGCTGCCCGCGGTCAGGACATTACCAGGGAGCCCATTGAGGTCTACGGTAGCGACCCCTACATCGTGGGAGGCCATACGGCCAGCGGGTACTGGATTGATGTTAAGCGTGCTACTACCCTGCCCGGTCTTTTTGCCTGCGGCGATGTGGCCGGTGGGGTACCGAACAAGTTTGTCGGCGGTTGTGCTGCCGAAGGAATGCTGGCGGCCCGGGGGGCTATCGAATACCTGGAATCCCTGGCAGACAGGGGTCAGGTGGATGAGTCTCTTGTGGCAGCGGAAAAGGCGCGGGTTTATGCACCGGCCATCAGGCAGGTTCGGGAAGGGGATGGTGTTATCCCGCGGGAAATGGAGGAACGCCTTCAGCGGCTTATGGATGAATATGCAGGTGGTGTGCACCAGTTTTACCGGATGAACCGGGAAAGACTGGAATATGCCCTGAAACACCTGGCTATTTTGAAGGATCAAACCAGGTATCTTGTAGCCCACGATTTACACGAGCTAATGGAAGCTCATGAAATAATTGACCGGCTGGATGTAGCGGAAGTGCTGGTACATCACCTGTTGTTCCGTGAGGAAACCCGCTGGCCGGGCTGGCAGAACAGGGTGGACTTCCCCGAGCGGGATGATACCCGTTTCGATTGCTTTGTCAACTCCCGGCGTAACCCGCAAACCGGCGAGATAGAAGTATTTACCAGGCCATACGAACAGATAATCCCTGGAGATCGTTACCGGCCATAATTCTGACAGGAGGTTGATTACTGGTGCCGCCAAAGGTTAATCTCCAAAAATGTGACGGTTGCCGTGCTGAAAGCGAAGCCCTTTGTGTACAAATATGCCCTGGGGATTTAATGGCTCTGGATGAAAATAATGGAAAGGCATATTGCCGTTCGGCACGGGACTGCTGGGATTGTATGTCCTGCGTGAAAGCCTGTCCCAACGGAGCCATTGAAACCCGTCTACCTTACCAGTTGGGTTATTACCCGGCCAAGCTTATTCCGCTGGTTGGAAGCAATAAAATCAGCTGGACTGTTGTGGATATTCACGGTAAGGTAGAACGCTTCACCTTTAAAAACAGGAATGACTAAGAATTAAGGGGCCGGCGGCCCATTGCCGGCCCCCGGTGTTTTCAGGGGGGGGAACACAGTGCCGCCAAAAATCGGTGTCTACCTGTGTCATTGTTACGGTGAAATTGGTAAAATTCTTGACCTGGAGAAATTATCCCAGCAGGCAGGCAAATGGCGCGGGGTTGTTGCCAGCATCCATTATCCTGCGTTATGTAGCGCTGACGGCCTGGAAATAATTGCTGAGGATGTGCGTCAGGGGCGTGTAGACCGGGTAGTGGTTGGAGCATGCTCACCGGCCGTACACCGGGATACCTTTCTTCGTCTTGCACGGCAGGTAGGCTTGAACGAACACTTTCTGGAACGTTGTAACCTAAGGGAACAGTGCACCAGGGCCCACCGGGACCAGCCGGCGCTGGCGATGGCAAAGGCCCGTAATTTGCTAAAAATGGCCGTGGGGCGGTTGAGCCCGGCAGAATCCTTTGAACCGGTTAGTTCTTCAACTTCCCGGTCTGTACTGGTAGTCGGGGGAGGTATTGCCGGGCTAACCGCAGCAGAGAATCTGGCCCGGGCCGGGGTTAACGTAACGCTGGTAGAAAAATCCCCTTTCCTGGGAGGCAAGGTGGCCCGGTTGCACCGCTATTACCCGCGCTTTTGCTCACCCCGGTGTGGGTTGGAGGTACTGATGGCGCGTTTGCTGGCTACGGGAAGGGTAACGGTGCACACCTTGACCGAGGTAACCGGTGTGCGTGGTACTGCCGGTAACTTTACGGTGGGACTTTTAAAACAACCCCGTTACGTCAAGGATGCCTGCACCGGGTGTGGTGCCTGCCTTGAGGTTTGCCCGGTGGAGGTAGCACCCTCCGCAGCATTGCCACCGGGCAGGCAGCGGGCCATTGAAGGCCCGGGGTTATTTCCCTATCCTCTTAACTATGCCGTCAACCGTGAGTTTTGTCGTGGTAAATCCTGCAGCCGGTGTGTGGAAGTCTGTCCGGCCGGGGCCATTGACCTGGACCAGGAGGAAGACAGGCTGAGCATTGGTGTGGACGCGATCATTCTGGCTGCGGGTTGGGAACCTTACGATGCCGGACGGATTAACAATTACGGCTACGGGCATTTGCCTGGAGTAATTACCAGCATGGACATGGAGGTTCTGGCCCGCCCGGACGGACCAACTGGTGGCCAGTTAATCCGGCCTCACGATAAAAAGCCCGTAAGGCGGGTGGCCTTTATCCAGTGTGCCGGCAGCCGTGATAAACAGCACCTGGCTTATTGTTCCGGTGTATGCTGTGCGGCCACATTAAAACAAATTGATTACGTACGGGTGGCGGCGCCGGAAGCCGGCATTTTTGTCTTTTACATGGACATCCGTACTCCGGGCAACCTGGAAGAACTGTACCGCCGGGCACGGGAAGAACACGGTGCAGTTTTTATCCGGGGTAACCCCTATGCAGTGGAATGGGATCCTGTAGCAGAAGAACTGGTCGTCACGGCTGATGATACCTTAAGTGGTTCACGGGTAGCGGTACGGGCCGAACTGGTGGTACTGGCCACCGGTATGGTACCCTGTACCGTCTCGGCTTTCGAGTGCCTGGAAAAGGACACAACCGGCTTTATCACCGGTCACCTGCCCTGTTCGCCCATGGAGGTGCGGCGTGCGGGTATTTATGTGGCCGGTTGTGCTCAGGAACCGATGGATGTGAGTACAACCGTCAAAAGCGCCCTGGCTGCAGCGGCGGAATGTCTGGCTGCCATCCAGAACCAATCTGTGGTAGTTCCACCGGTAGTGGAGCGGCACAAGTGCGACCGGTGCGGGCGCTGTGTAGAGGAATGTCCCTACGGTGCCTGCAGCTTTGATACGGACGGTTATCCGGCGGTAAATCCGCTGGCCTGCCGTGGATGTGGTATCTGTCAAGGAGGATGTCCCTTGAGATGTATTTACCTGCCGGGATTCAGTTCCCGGGAAATGGCCGGACTTATAGAAGCGGTGGATCCGGGCAGCATGGATGAGCAACCTTGCGTCCTGGCTTTCTTATGTGCTAACGATGCTTACCCGGCGCTGGATCTGGCCGGCACCCGGGGGACCAGCTATGGGGCTAATATATTGACGGTCAGGGTTCCCTGTGCAGGAGCGGTGAATGCGGGCTGGATCAATGATGCGCTGCTCAGCGGGATAGACGGTATACTGGTGGTAGGTTGCCGTACTACGGAGTGCCATTACGGGCGGGGTATATCCCTGGCCGAATCCCGGGTCAACAACTTGCGGGAAACCTTGCAGCGCATGCTGGTGGAACCCGAGCGGGTGCAGGTGCTCACCGCCGGTATTGAGGACGGGCAGAGCCTGGTGGCAGCAATAAAAAGATTTGTGAAGCAGCTTCAAGAATTAGGTCCCAATCCTTTTAAAGAATGAATTCAAGCCGGAGGTTATCCCCATGCATGAGGAGCATCCCTTCAGGGAAATAACCCTCCAGGATCTGGAACGACTTGATCCGGTTACTCTTCGTACTGTCCGCAGTTGCGCCAATTGCGGGCGGTGTGGTGGAGCCTGCCTTGCCCGTATCAGGGACCTTTCGCCTGCCCGCGTGCTGCGTCTATTGCAGCTCGGCCGGCTGGACGAGGTGCTAACTTCCCGTTTTCTCTGGTCGTGTATCGGCTGCCGGCGGTGCAGCCGGTGTTGCCCCCAGGAACTGGATGTGGCTACGGCAGTGGTGCGCCTGCGGCGCCTGGCAGCAAGACATCCCCGGGCCACCTTTCCTGAATATTTATTGCGATATGTAACTAGATAGGTCATAAAACCCTGACAAAGTGCAGGGCATCCATCAGCCCGCAGTACCGGGGCGACCCTTCCCGTATAATTTTTAAATTTGTGCCTCCCCTTTCACGGGGAGGTTTTGCCTGTAAAGAGGATTACTAAACAGATATATTGTATACTTGCGTTTACCCTATTTCCGGGACCTGTAGATTTTAATATAATAACATCAAGTTGATAATAAACAGGCTAATGGTTCAGGTTGTATTTATTGCAACCTGAGTATTTTTTGTTTTGCCGTGTTTTGGGGGAGGTTTCCATGGGTTTAAAGATCACCGACACTACCCTGCGCGATGGCCACCAGAGCCTCTGGGCCACCCGCATGCGTACTCAAGATATGCTGCCCATCCTGGAGAAACTTGATGCGGTAGGCTATCATTCCCTGGAAGTGTGGGGCGGGGCCACTTTTGACGTTTGCATGCGTTATTTGAACGAAGATCCCTGGGAACGTTTGCGGACTTTAAAAAAGCACATTAAGCGCACGCCCTTGCAGATGCTTTTACGTGGTCAGTCCCTGGTGGGCTACCAGCATTATCCCGATGATGTGGTCGAGGCCTTTATTAATAAGATGGTGGAAAACGGCATAGACATTATCCGCATCTTTGACGCCTTGAACGACCTGCGCAACTTTGAAGCACCCATGCGGGTGGCTTCAAAGACGGGGGCACACATCCAGGCGGCGGTGGTTTATACCATCAGCCCGGTACACACCACCGAGCACTATGTGGAAACGGCGGTCAGCCTGGCCCAGATGGGAGCTCATTCCATCTGCATTAAAGATATGGCCGGGCTGCTTACCCCTTATAAAGCTTACGAACTGGTAAAACTGATTAAGGAACGGGTCGGTCTGCCCGTACAGCTTCACAGCCACTACATTGGCGGTCTGGCCCTGGGGGCCTATCTCAAGGCGGCCGAGGCGGGGGTGGATGTGGTGGATACCGCCTCGGTGCCCCTGGCCTTTGGTTCTTCCCAGCCTCCGGTGGAAACGGTGGTGCGGGCGCTGCAGGGGACGCCCTACGATACCGGCCTGGATCTCCACCTGCTTTTTGAGATTGCCGCTTACTTTGAAGACCTGCGCAAGTCCCTGGGTTACGAGCGCGGGGTCACCCGCATCAACGACATGCGGGTCTTTGAACACCAGGTGCCCGGAGGGATGATTTCCAACCTGGTTACCCAGCTGGAAGAACAAAAGGCCCTGCATCGCCTGCCCGAGGTGCTGGCGGAAATTCCCCGGGTGCGGGCGGAGCTGGGTTACCCACCCCTGGTTACTCCCACCAGCCAGATCGTGGGCACCCAGGCCGTGCTGAACGTTCTCACCGGAGAACGCTACAAACTCATTCCCGGCGAGGTGCGGGCCTATGTAGAAGGGCTTTACGGCAGGCCACCGGCCCCCATAGATCCGGATGTGGCCAGAAAGATTTTGGGGGACAAAGAGCCTATTACCTGCCGGCCGGCCGATTTACTGGAGCCCAAAATGGATAAAATAAGAGAAGAGATCAAGCACCTGGCAAAGTCGGAAGAAGATTTCATTTCCTACGCCCTGTTTCCCCAGGTGGCGAAGAGATTCTTTGAAAACCGCAACCGGCCGGGTCACCAGCCCGTGGATTCTGCTGCGCCTTTGCGCAACGGAACCCGCGAGCAAAAACCCGGTCGTAAGGAGGATGGAAGCATGAACTTACAGGAAATCAAGGAGTTAATTAAACTAATTGACCAGACGGCCATTGCCGAGCTATCCCTGGAGAGTGCGGGGGTGAAAGTGGCCATAAGGAAAGCCGGCGCGCAAGGAACAATGCCTGCACCTGCGGGTGAGGATTCCCCGGTGCCGCCGCCGGCCCGGGAAACGGCTGCCCCGCCGGCACCGGCGCCGGAAAAAACCATTGATACTACGGGCCTTGCCGTGATCAGGGCTCCCATGGTAGGTACCTTTTACCGCGCTCCGGCTCCCGATGCCCCGCCCTTTGTCCAGGTGGGAGATGTGGTGGAGAAGGGCCAGACGCTTTGTATTATTGAGGCCATGAAGCTGATGAACGAAATTGAATCCGAAGTGGCCGGTGAGATTGTAGACATCCTGGTGGAAAACGGCCAGCCCGTGGAGTACGGACAGGAGCTATTCCTGATTCGGGAAAAATAGATAGGCAGGGAGCAGGACATGTTCAAAAAGATACTGATTGCGAACCGGGGAGAGATTGCCTTAAGAATCATTCGTGCCTGTCGGGAGATGGGCATTAAAACTGTTCTGGTATATTCCGAAGCCGACCGGGACAGCCTGCCGGTGCGTATGGCCGATGAGGCCTACTGCATTGGCCCGGCCCCGGCAGCCAAAAGTTACCTCAATATCACCAACATTATCAGTACGGCCATGGTTTCCGGGGCGGATGCCATCCACCCCGGTTATGGTTTTCTGGCTGAGAACGCCGGGTTTGCGGAAATCTGTGAAAGTTGCGGCCTGACCTTTATTGGCCCACCGGCCTCCGCCATGGAAAAAATGGGTGCCAAGGCCGTGGCCCGGGAAACGGTGCTAAAAGCCGGGGTACCGGTGGTACCCGGTTCCCCCGGTGTGCTCCGGGACGTGCAGGAGGCCCTGGAGGTGGCGGAACAAATTGGCTACCCCGTGCTGGTTAAAGCTTCTGCCGGCGGTGGCGGCCGGGGCATGAGGGTGGCTCAGGGCCCCGAGGACCTGATCCGGGCGGTGCAGACGGCCCAGACGGAAGCCCAGGCGGCCTTTGGCAATGCCCAGGTTTATGTGGAGAAATATGTGGACGAACCCCGTCATATTGAGTTTCAGATCCTGGGCGACAAGCATGGCAATATCATCCATCTGGGTGAACGGGATTGCTCAATTCAGAGGCGCAATCAGAAGATGATCGAGGAATCCCCTTCCACGGCTCTTACCCCGGAATTGCGCCGGAAAATGGGTGAAATGGCGGTAAGGGCCGCCCGGGCCGTGGGTTATTATAACGCCGGGACCGTGGAATTCCTGCTGGACAAGCACCAGAACTTTTATTTCATTGAAATGAACACCCGCATCCAGGTGGAGCACCCGGTTACCGAAATGGTTACCGGCATTGATCTGATCAAAGAACAAATACGCCTGGCGGCTGGAGAACCTCTGGGTTATACCCAGGAAGACATCCAGATCCGGGGCTGGGCTATTGAATGCCGGATTAACGCCGAGGATCCCGCCCGTAACTTTGCTCCCTCCCCGGGATTAATTACTGCTTACCTGCCTCCCGGCGGTCCGGGGATCCGTCTGGACAGTGCGGCCTACCCTGGCTGGAAGGTTCCGCCCCATTACGATTCCATGATCGCCAAGCTGATTGCCTGGGGCCAGGACCGGGATGAAGCCATTGCCCGGATGCAGCGGGCACTTGGGGAGTTTATCATTGAGGGAATCAGGACCACCATTCCTTTCCATCAGCGGGTGCTGCATAACGCCTTTTTCCGCCGGGGCGAGATTTACACCAACTTCATTCAGCGCCGCATCCTGATGGACTAATTGGTTGCAGATTCCCTATCGTTCTGATATAATGGGGGACATGGAGGTAAAATATGACAAGCACGGGGAGGTTTATTAATGATGGATAATAAGGAAATGGTGGTACGGGAAGAGCAAACCAGTTTGGGTTCCATCCGGATTGCCGATGAAGTAGTACGGGTCATTGCCGGCCTGGCCGCCACTGAAGTTCCGGGTGTAGCCGGAATGAGCGGCGGAGTGGTGGGCGGTATTGTAGAAATGCTGGGTAAAAAAAACCTGTCCAAGGGTGTTAAAGTGGAGGTAGGCGAGAAGGAAGCGGCCGTAGACCTGTTTGTCATCGTCGATTACGGCACCCGCATTCCCGATGTGGCCCTTCGAATTCAGGAGAACGTAAAAAAAGCCATAGAGTCAATGACCGGCCTTTCGGTGGTCGAAGTTAATGTCAATGTCCAGGGAGTAGCTTTCAGCCAGGAGGGTAAAGAGGAAGAACACCGGGTCCGTTAGGGATCCGGCGAAAACAGGGAAATATAATATTAGGGGGTTACATTTTTATGGGGCCCTTTGACCGCGGCCTCCTGGTGGTTTATACTTTTATTGTTACAGTTGCTTTGGTCTGGGCTGCCGCTGCCGTGGCCGGTTTTATTCCACCCTACCGGGTGTGGGGCGGGCTGAACATGGTCATTGGGCAACCGCAGGCCGTCATTGCCCTCCTGGGCCTGTTTATTTTAGGCGGCGCCCGCCTGTTTTGGGTGGGGGTACGCCCGCGCCGCCGGCAGGCGGTGGTTCACGAGGCAGCCCTGGGACAGGTGCGTATTGCCCTTACCGCCATCCAGGACCTGGTGGAAAAGGTGGCTCTGGCACAAAATGGGGTGCGGGAAGCCGGTGCCCGGGTCTACCCGGGCAAAGAGGGCATCCGCATTGGTATACGGGTGGCGGTAACTCCAGACATAAACATTCCCGCCATTGCCGCCATGGTGCAGGAACAGGTGAAAAACCGGGTGCTGGAGGTTACCGGGGTGACGGTGCAGGATGTCGCCATTACGGTCAAAAGTATTTCCGCCCGTAAACCCCGGGTGGAGTAAATGGGGTGTATTCAACCGATGGATGCATATACCCTTGCGGAATTATGGAAGCGGCACCGGGGTAAGATTACCGGTGTCATTTTAGGTCTGGCCTTCGGATGGTTTGCCATTATCTACGGGATTCTTAAGGCCCTTTTTGTGGGCGCATGTGTTTTTGCCGGCTACTATGTGGGGAAACGCCTGGATGAGCGGGTGGATTTCCGGGAGCTGTTTTCCCGGCTGTTCCAGGAGAGATGAAGCATTTTGTTAAAAGCAGGAGGGGCTGTGTATGGGCAGGAGGCAGGCCAGGGAAGCGGCACTGCAGGTTCTCTACCAGGTAGATGTAGGACAGGTTGATCCCGAAGAAGCCCTCAATCACTTGTGGAAAATGGCTTCTCAAAACCCCGGGAACTTTGATGAAAGTGATCAAGAAAACGAAGAAGATGCGGAAATGGCTTCCCTAAGCTCCAGGGACTTGCTTTTTGCCCGTGAACTGGTCACCGGCACCCTGACCCATGTGAAAGCCTTTGATCAGGTCATTGCCCGTTTAAGCCGGGACTGGCCGCTATACCGTATAGCCGCAGTGGACCGGAATATCATGCGTCTGGCGCTGTTTGAAATTTTCCACCGGGAGGACATCCCCAACAGCGTGGCGGTAAATGAGGCAGTGGAGCTGGCCAAAACCTTTGGGGGACAGGACTCCAGCCGTTTTATTAACGGCATTCTCGGCCGGGTGGTTAAGGATCCGGGCTGCTATTATCCACCACCGGAAGGAGAGATGGGCTAAATCTCCTTTTTCTTTTTTGAAAGTGCTGTTCATAAGTTATGGGACGTGGCAGGAATTTGCTATCATAGCTAGAATAATAAGATAATTATTTTAAAGAGGTTCCATACTTATTTAAAATGCATTTAAGGGAGGGGGAAGGGAATTTATGTTCAAAATTTTAGATAAGCAGGTATTCTCACCCATTATCAAACAAATGGTTATTGAAGCACCCAGGGTAGCCAGGAAATGTCAGCCGGGTCAGTTTGTTATTTTGCGCATTCACGAAGAAGGTGAACGTATTCCACTGACCATTGCGGACTTTGACCGGGAGAAGGGTACCATTACCATCGTCTTTCAGGAGGTCGGCAAAACCACCAAACAGCTGGGAACACTGGAAGCGGGAGATTATATCAAAGACTTTGTCGGACCTCTGGGGACCCCTTCCCATATTGAAAACTTCGGCACGGTCATATGCGTCGGTGGCGGTGTAGGGATAGCTCCGGTGTTCCCCATTGCCCGGGCGTTGAAAGAGGCCGGCAATCACGTAATCAGCATCATCGGTGCCCGCACCAGGGAACTGCTATTTTGGGAAGACCGGATGCGGGAAGTTTCCACCGAGCTTTTTGTGACCACCGATGATGGTTCCTATGTGCGCAAGGGTTTTGTTACCGATGTCCTGAAGGAAATTATTGAGGAGCGGGGCAAGGACAACATCAACCTGGTGCTGGCCATCGGTCCCCAGCCCATGATGCGGGCCTGTTGTAATGTCACTAAAGATTACGGCATCAAAACCATTGTCAGCCTGAACGCGCTGATGGTGGACGGTACGGGGATGTGTGGTTGTTGCCGGGTGACCGTGGGCGGCCAGACCAGGTTTGTTTGTGTGGATGGTCCTGAATTCGACGGTCACCAGGTGGACTTTGCTGAACTGGCCCGTCGTTCAGCCACCTTCCGGGCAGAAGAACAACGGGCACTAGAGCGTCATACATGCCAGTGCGGATGTGGAGGTGGCAAATAATGGCCGAGAAGAAGGAAATAATCCCTCAAAAACACCCGATGCCTGCCCAGGATCCCATAGAGCGGACCAGGAATTTCAACGAAGTGGCCCTGGGTTATGACGAAGAAACTGCGGTGGCGGAAGCGAAACGTTGCCTGCAGTGTAAAAAGGAACCCTGCCGGCAGGGTTGCCCGGTGGAGGTAGATATTCCGGCGTTTATTAAGCTGGTGGCCGGGCGGGACTTTGCCGGCGCCATCAAAAAGATCAAGGAAAAGAATGCCCTCCCTGCCGTGTGTGGCCGGGTTTGCCCGCAGGAAAACCAGTGTGAGAAATACTGCACGTTGGGCAAAAAGCACGAGCCTGTGGCCATCGGGCGGCTGGAACGCTTCTGTGCCGACTGGGAGCTGGCCCGGGGTGTGCTGCCCCAGGAGGTGGCCCCGCCCACCGGTTTCAAAGTGGCGGTGGTGGGTTCCGGCCCGGCGGGTCTTACCTGTGCTGCCGACTTAGCCAAACTGGGTCACAGGGTGACCGTTTTCGAAGCCCTGCATGTAGCCGGCGGTGTGCTCATGTATGGCATTCCCGAGTTCCGTCTGCCCAAGCGGGTGGTACAGGCCGAGGTAGAAAATCTGAAAAAGCTGGGTGTAGAAATCATTACCAATGCGGTGGTTGGTAAGTTTGCCACTGTGGATGAGTTGATGGAGGAAGAGGGCTTTGACGCCATATTTATCGGCACCGGTGCCGGTCTGCCGTATTTCATGAACATTCCCGGGGAGAATTCCTGCGGCGTTTATTCCGCCAACGAATTCCTCACCCGGACCAACTTGATGAAGGCTTACCTCTTCCCCGAGTGGGATACTCCCATCAAGGTGGGCAGGAAAGTGGCCGTAATTGGCGGCGGCAATGTGGCCATGGACGCGGCCCGCACTGCTCTGCGCCTGGGGGCGGAAGAGTCCTGGATTGTTTACCGGCGTTCCGAAAAGGAACTGCCCGCCCGCCACGAGGAAGTGGAACATGCCAAAGAAGAAGGAATTAAGTTTGCCTTTTTAACCAACCCCGTACGTATTCTGGCGGACGAAAACGGCTGGGTGAAGGGTATGGAGTGTCTGCGCTATGAGCTGGGCGAGCCCGATGAATCCGGTCGGCGGCGGCCGGTGCCCATCCCTGGCTCCGAGTTTGTCATGGAAGTGGACACGGTGGTAGTGGCCATCGGCCAGGCCCCCAACCCGCTGGTACCCAGGACCACCAGGGGCCTGGAGCTGGGCAGAAAAGGCAATATAGTGGCCGACCCGCAAACCGGGGCCACTTCCAAGCCCGGTGTTTTTGCCGGCGGCGACGTGGTTACCGGTGCCGCTACAGTTATCCTGGCCATGGGGGCCGGACGAATCGCAGCCCGGTCCATCCACGATTATTTGATGAAGAAGAAGGCTTAGATTTTAGCAAAGATGAACGGACGGCGGTCTTTTCCTCCGGCTACGCCATTGCCGCGGGGGACGACCGCCGCCCGAAGGGTTTTTGATAATAATGGTAATTGTCTAATAATAATTAATGAGACAAAAAGTGAGAATAATACGGAGCTTGTAGTTAGATGCTCAAGGTACTTACCGTAAGCGAACTTACCGGCCACATCAAAAACCTCCTTGATAAAGACCCGCTTTTGCTGAACCTCTGGGTAAAAGGGGAGATCTCCAACTGTAAACAGGCGGCCAGCGGTCATCTTTATTTTACCCTCAAGGATGAGTTCTGTTCCATTAAGGCGATAATGTTTCGTTCCCGGGGGCGCCGTCTCCTTTTTCAACCGGAAGACGGGATGGCCGTGCGTGTACGGGGCTATGTATCGGTTTACCCCCGGGACGGTACATACCAGCTATATGTGGAAGAGATGGAGCCCGAAGGTACAGGGGCCCTTTATCTGGCCTTTGAACAATTAAAGCAAAAGCTGGAAAAAGAAGGCCTTTTTGCTCATCAGTATAAAAAAAAGTTGCCCCTTTTGCCGCGCCGCATCGGTATTGTTACCTCGCCAACCGGGGCGGTGCTGCGGGATATGGTTAAAATTATCCGCCGGCGCTGGCCGGGCCTGCAGATCATTTTTGTGCCCGTGTCGGTACAGGGGGAAAGCGCCCCCCGGGAGGTGGCCCGGGCACTGCATTGGCTGAACCGCCTGGGGGCCTGCGATGTGATCATTGTCGGCCGTGGTGGTGGGTCCCTGGAGGAATTGTGGGCCTTTAACACCGAAGTGGTGGCCCGGAGCATTTTTGCTTCCGATATTCCGGTAATTTCGGCCGTCGGCCATGAAACCGATTTTACCATTGCCGACTGGGTTGCGGATGTACGGGCTCCCACTCCTTCGGCGGCGGCAGAAATGGTGGTCCCGGTTCGCGAAGAAATGGCCCGATATCTGGGGCTTTTGGAAGGGCGCCTGTTACGGACCATACGGGAAAAATTGCAAACCTATCGAGCAAGGCTGGATGCCTGCCGTCAGAGCAGGGTATTCCGTTACCCGGTGGATGTCCTCTGTGGTTTCCGGGGACAAATGGTGGACGATCTGTTCCGCCGCTTAAAACGGGCCATGGAGCAATATCGCCTGCGCCAGCAAAGCCGCCTGGCGTTGCTGTCCGGTCAACTGCAGGCCCTGAGTCCCCTGGCCACCCTTGCCCGGGGGTACAGCATTTGTACCCGTCCAGATACAGGTGAGGTGGTGCGGCGGGCCGGGGAGGTTGCACCGGGGGAGAAGGTACAGGTAGAGCTATATCGCGGCCGTCTTTTCTGCCAGGTAGAGGGATCAATTATAGAGTAATTAAATGTTCAGTAAAACCGCATTGTTAACTACAAGGGCACGGCGTTGTCCGGAAGCATATGAGTGAGCGGATAACGCCTGCCTTAGGCGGGTGACTAAACATTTACTAGAGTAAATGTAAAGGGGGAGGCTAAACATGGCAGCGACACTTATTGATGGGAAAAAGGTGGCGGCGGAGATCCGGGAAGAGGTTAAGGCCGAAGTGGCCCAGTTGAGGGAACGGGGCATTATACCCAAGCTGGCCGTGGTCCTGGCCGGTGACGATCCGGCCTCTGTGGTCTATGCCCGGTCCAAGGAGAAATCCTGTGCCAATGTGGGCATTGAGTTTGAGCTTTTCACCTTGCCCGGCAACGCGCCCGAGGAAGAAGTGCTGGCGCTCATCGACCGCTTGAACAAGGACGACAGCGTACACGGGATTATGATTGAGTTGCCCTTGCCCAAACACATGAACAAACAGCGGGTGCTGGAAGCCGTGTCGCCGAAAAAGGACGTGGATGGCGTCCACCCCATCAACCGGGGTTACATTTTAAGCGGCGGGGACGGCCTGTTCCCGGCCACACCCCAGAGCTGCATTGAAATCATGCTCCGTACCGGCATTGAAATCAAGGGTAAAAATGCCGTGATTGTGGGCCGGGGCGAAACGGTCGGCAAACCACTCATCTTTATGATGCTAAACCAGAATGCCACGGTTACCGTGTGCCATACCAGGACCGCCGATCTGGCCTACCATACCCGCCAGGCAGATATCCTCATTGCCGCCGTCGGCAAGCCGAAAATGATCAAGGCCGATATGATCAAACCCGGCGCTGTAGTGGTGGATGCCGGTATCAACCAGGTGGAGGGCGGCATCTGCGGTGACGTGGACTTTGAAAACGCCAGGGAGGTTGCCGGGGCCATTACCCCTGTGCCCGGCGGTGTGGGCAGCCTGACCACCGTGCTAATTCAAAAGAACGTGCTGAAGGCCATCAAGCTGCAGGGGAAAATTTAAGGAGGTGCCTTTGATGAGCGAGATTTTTGATTTTCCCTTTCGCAAGATACTGGCGGTAGCTGCTTCCGATGCCCCAACTCCCGGTGGGGGCAGCGTTTCCGCCATGGTGGGTGCTCTGGGGGTGGCCATGACGGCCATGGTCGGTAACCTCACGGTTGGTAAGCCCAAGTTTGCCGACGTGGAGCCCCAGGTCAAGGAAATTACCGGTGCCGCTTACTTTATTATGAATAAATTGGAAAAGCTGGTGGCGGCCGATATCGCTGCCTTCGGTAAATTCATGGAAGTCTACCGGATGCCCAAAAACACCGAGGAAGAGAAGGCCAGGCGGGACGAGCTGATGCAAAAGGCCCTGAAAACGGCCACTGACACTCCCATGGAAGTGGCCCGCACCCTCCTGGAGGCCCTGGAGATTACCGAAAGGCTGGCTAAGATTGGCAATAAAATGGCCATCAGCGATGCGGGTGTGGCCGCCTACGTCTGTGAAGCGGCCATCAACGCCGTCCTTTTGAGTGCTGACATCAACATCCCCATGATCAAAGACGAGGACTATGTCAAGGGCATTCTGGCAGAAAAGGAAAGGATCGTTTCCGAGGCCAAACGGTTAAAGGATGCAGCTGTGGCCGTGGTTCAGGAAAGAATGAAATAAAGAACCTTTCGATTTGCACTATTACGCGGGCGGGTCTGCCGGCAACAGGCGGACCCGCCCGCCGTTTTATACATGCATGGTTTAGTTATTTTAGTTAATAAAATGTCACCTCATTTAACTTGATCCAGCCCAGCAGGTCCAGCAGATCCGCCAGCTGATCAAATAATTGCTTTTGTTCCTCCAGGGAGAGTTCCTCTATTGCTCGCACCAGTTCCTCTATCCGGGACATATTTTCACCTCCCTGCTTACATAAGATAAGCAATGCCCGCTTCCTTTGTCAAATCATTCGCGAACGCACGGGTATTTGCGCTACCGGCCATTTGTGGTAAGATAGGGGCCAGGAGGGTCACTCATGTCCGCAAACCAGACCCGCTACCGGGTTTATTCGGAATTCCTGAAAGAAAAATTCGGGGGCAAAGTATACAAGCTGCCCATCAACCTCCCCGGAACCTGTCCCAACCGGGACGGCACTATCAGTACCGGCGGTTGCATTTTCTGCGACGAGGAGGGGGCGGGTTTTGAGTGCCTGCCCAGCAGTCTCTCGGTGGAGGAACAGCTGGCAGCCAACCGGGAGTTTTTTCGCAAACGCTACAAAGCGGATAAATTCATCGCCTACTTCCAGGCTTTTACCAACACTTACCTGCCCTTTGAGCGCTTCCGGGAATATGTCCTGGCCGCTGCCGGCGGTGAAGATATGGTG
Organism: Desulfofundulus salinus; assembly: GCF_003627965.1. NCBI lineage: Bacteria > Bacillati > Bacillota > Clostridia > Eubacteriales > Peptococcaceae > Desulfofundulus > Desulfofundulus salinus. The sequence continues at coordinate 1,432,785 of NZ_RBWE01000001.1, forward strand.
GGCATTTCTATTTCTACCCGCCCGGACTGCATCAACGACCGTTACCTGGATTTCCTGGCAGAAGTGGGCCGGGAAAAAAATCTGGTCATGGACATCGAACTGGGGCTGCAAACGGTCAATTACCATTCCCTGTTGCGGGTCAACCGCGGGCATACCCTGGCCGAGTTTATCGATGCGGTGCAGCGCATCAAAGAGCGGGAGCTGGAAATCTGCGTGCACCTGATCCTGAACCTGCCCTGGGACGATATGATTGACGTAATCGAAAACGCCAAGATTCTCTCCGCCCTGCAGGTGCAATATGTAAAGCTCCACTCCCTTTACGTTGTCCGGGATACCGTACTGGGGGAAATGTACCAGCGCGGGGAGTTTTCCATCATCCCTATGGAGGAATACGTGGACCGGGTGGTGACATTTCTGGAATACCTGCATCCGGATATCGTCATCCAGCGCCTGGTCGGCCGCGGCCCCTATGACCGGGTGCTTTTCTCCAACTGGGGAGTGAGCTGGTGGCAGGTAAAGCAAAGGATTGAAGCCAGGCTGGAGGAACTGAACACCTGCCAGGGCCGACTCTGCGACTATTTAAACGGCCCGGCGTTGCGGAAGAGATTTTTAAGTAGACACCTATGACGCTTTCAGCGTCACTGCCGTTTTGCACGGAAGCGAGCGACATTGAGCCGAGCAGATGCCAAACTTAGCGAGACCGAGGGCGGAGGCGGGGCCGAGGGCATGGATGCCCGAGGCCGGCCCCTGAGGCACGGATGCCGAATGGGCCGGGAACCCCGCCGGAGTCCGAGGTCGAGCGCTAGTTTGGCCTGCGAGGCGAACGGAGCGAGCGCGTGCAAACGGCAGGCAATTGCTATTTTCAGGGTAGATAAGCCGATTTCGTCCGGTCCGGATCGTCTTCCGCGACGAGGGAAGGCCGGCACCCATGCGATAAAACCAGAGCCGGCCTGAAGCAAGCCGCGGTGCTGTCGGCGCGAAGCATTGGAGTGAGCGAGGACAGCACCGCATCCAACCGGGTTCAAAAGCGAGGTATAGCCATGAAAAAACTAACCTTTGAAGAAGCGCTGGCCAGACTGGAAGCAGTGGTACGGGAACTGGAAGAAGGACAGTTGCCTCTGGAAAAATCCCTGGCCCTTTTCGGGGAGGGGATTACCCTTACGCGTTTCTGTCATCAGGAGCTGGAAAAGGCCGAGGAGCGTATTTCCATACTCACCGCCAATGAAAAGGGAGAACCGGTATTAAAAGATTCCGACCCCTGTCTTGCTGATCTGCTCAATCCGGAGAGGAAGGAGTAAGCAAATTGGACTTTTTGACCGAACTTAAAGTTAGGGCAGCCCTGGTGGACCGGGCACTGGATGAGCTTTTACCGTCAGAAGATACTTATCCGCCTGTAATTCACCAGGCCATGCGGTACAGCCTTTTTGCCGGGGGGAAAAGGCTGCGGCCCGTCCTGGTCCTGGCAGCGGCCGAAACGGTAGGCGGCGACCCCGCACGGGTATTGCCGGCAGCCTGTGCCCTGGAATTGATCCATACCTATTCTTTGATCCATGACGATCTGCCTGCCATGGATAACGATGATTTCCGGCGGGGAAAGCCGACCTGTCACCGGGTTTATGGTGAAGCGGTCGCCATCCTGGCGGGGGACGCCCTGCTAACCCATGCCTTTGCTCTTCTGGCTAAAAATGCCCAAAACCAGCTGGCACCGGCGGAACGGGTGGTGCAGGTCATTGAGGAGGTAGCGGCAGCTGCTGGCACGCTGGGGCTCATTGGCGGGCAGGTGGTGGATACCCTGGCTGCGGACACCACAGTAGATGACGCTACCCTGGAGTATATCCACCGCCACAAAACCGGGGCGCTGTACCGGGTGGCCGTGCGGGCAGGGGCCATTTTAGCCGGCGCAAAGGAAAAGCAGCTGGAGGCCTTGACTATTTATGCCGAGAACCTGGGTCTGGCTTTTCAAATACAAGACGATATCCTGGATGTAGAAGGTGACCCGGCCAGGCTGGGCAAACCCGTGGGCAGCGACGAAAGAAATAAAAAGGCTACCTATCCGGCTCTTTTCGGATTGGATGTGGCCAGGGCAAAGGCCAGGGAAGCGGTCGCGGCAGCCCTGGCCGCCCTGGAGCCTTTTGATGAGCGTGCCGATTTTTTGCGGGAACTGGTCCGGTTTGTAATTGCGCGGGATTTTTAGAGCTTGAAGGAGATTTAGCGCGTGGCATTGACCCTGAAGGGTTTGTATGTCAGCGGCGAGCTGCTGCCAACCGGGGGTCATCTTAAAGGTTAACAGCATCATTTGCTTTTATTTCTGAGCTTATGTTATAATACACTTCCGGAACTAGAAAGTGGGATAAGTGACGCAGTATCCTAGTCAGGTATGCCTTTTTTGAAGACGGGCCTAAAAATCCGTCGCGGGCACATCGATGAAGTTCCTGGTGCTGGCTGCTGACGCCCAGTCGGGGGCTGGTACTGGGAGTTAAGGAGTGAGGGCGAGCCGCAAAGGCATGCGGGCGTGGACCCTGACTCCGCGGAGACCCAAGTGCGTGGGAAAGCGTAAAAGCCGTACTATGGCTTGGGGTGTGAACCTGCACGTGGTGAAAGCTGCGTGCAGTGTAGCCTGCCTTGAGTGGTAGCGGTGGATGTCGTTGGTAGCCGGTACCTTTATCCCCAATGGGCCCAGGGGAAGGTAACCGGTGGACTGAAACCGTTACTGCAAAAGAGGCTAGAAAAAGGCCATCCTGTCGGGGAAAACTCCTAGGCTGTCCGGTAACACCGGGGCAGCGCGGGGATTGCAGTGTGGACTAAGTGGTAATCCAGCCCCGGAACCGGCAACGTCCCGGAGGCAGTCCGAAGGGGAAACCGCCGGCATGGCGACAGCCGGTGACTGCTTGGGAAAACCTGCTGGACCTTAAGCCACAATATTTACCCGCGCTGCTGTCACTTACCTCCGTAAAACATACTCCCTTTTTCCTTCCCGTATGAGGTGACTGTATTTGGGAAACAATAAATCTACAGTTTCAGGCCGGTACGTACTTGTGGTGGGTACGGCCTCTTTTTTACTGGCCATAATATTTTTTTGGTTTTCAGAATTGTTGGCCGGCAAGGTAAAAAGTCTTTTTTTATCTTTTCTTTTTTTAGTTATAATTATACTGATCGGTATCGTGGCCGATATCGTGGGTACGGCAGTGGCAGCTGCTGAAGAGTCCCCTTTCCATGCCAAAGCGGCCAAGCGGGTGCGCGGGGCAAGGGAAGGGGTATATCTGATCAGGAACGCCGACCGGGTGGCCAACATCTGTAATGATGTTATCGGGGATATTGCCGGAACAGTAAGTGGCGCTCTGGGAATTGCCCTGGTTTTGCAAATCTTACTTTACTGGAAGGGTATCAACCAGGCTTTGTTGAATATGATGGTAACCGCTCTCATTGCCGCTTTTACCGTAGGCGGCAAGGCGGCCGGGAAGCGCATAGCCATTTCCCGGGCCAACGAGGTAATTTTTCTGGTGGGAAAATTACTGGCTGCCTTTGAACAGTTGACGGGGATAAGTGTGACCAGGAAAAAATACCGTCGGGCAGGCAAATAACACCAGGTGCGTCGGGAAGGGGAAAAAATGGGAGACTTGCTTTCGACAATTAACTCTCCGGCGGATCTACGCTCTCTGGATATGGCCGGTTTACAGCAGCTTGCTTCCGAAATCCGGCAGGAGATTATCGAAACAGTGGCCAAAAACGGCGGCCACCTGGCCCCCAATCTGGGGGTGGTGGAACTTACCCTGGCATTACACCGGGTTTTTCAAACCCCCCGGGATAAAATTGTCTGGGATGTAGGCCACCAGTCCTATGTGCACAAGCTGGTTACCGGCCGCCGTCCGGTTTTTCATACACTGCGCCAGTTTGGGGGCATCAGCGGTTTTCCCAGACCCCAGGAGAGCGAACATGATGCCTTTGGCACCGGGCATAGCAGCACCTCCATTTCCGCAGCTTTAGGTTTGGCCCTGGCCCGGGACCTGAAGGGCGACAATTACTCCGTGGTAGCGGTGATTGGGGACGGGGCGTTGACTGGGGGTATGGCCTTTGAGGCCTTAAACCATGCCGGCCACCATAAGACCAATTTAATCGTTGTCTTAAATGACAACGAGATGTCCATTGCCCCCAATGTAGGAGGGCTTGCTAAATACTTGAGCCGCCTCCGCACCGATCCCATGTATTCCAAAGGCAAGGAAGAGCTGGAACAGCTTTTAAAGCGCATTCCAGCCATTGGTCCCCGCGTGGTTAAAGCGGTGGAGCGGGTAAAGGACTCCCTGAAATATCTGGTAGTACCCGGCATGTTTTTCGAGGAACTCGGCTTCATCTACCTGGGGCCGATTGACGGGCACAATATCCAGGCCATGATCAATGTCTTCCAGCAGGCCAAAACCACCAGAGGACCCGTACTGGTACACGTGCTCACCCGCAAGGGGCGGGGTTACCCGCCGGCGGAGGAGAATGCCGATAAATTTCACGGGGTTGGTCCGTTTGAAGTTAAAACGGGCCAGGTAATTAAAAAGCCGGGGCAGCCTCCCTCTTATACCGAGGTATTTGGGCGCACCCTGGTGGAACTGGGACGCCGGGACAAGCGCATTGTAGCCATTACCGCAGCCATGCCTTCCGGTACCGGTTTGGATCATTTTGCCGCTGCCTTTCCCGAACGGTTCTATGATGTTGGTATTGCCGAACAACACGCCGTTACCCTGGGCGCGGGCCTGGCGGCTGGCGGATTAAGGCCCGTAGTGGCTATTTATTCTACCTTTTTGCAAAGGGCCTACGACCAGGTGCTCCACGATGTCTGCCTGCAAAACCTGCCCGTAACCTTTGCCCTTGACCGGGCAGGTCTGGTCGGAGAAGACGGAGCTACCCATCACGGCGTGTTTGATTTTGCTTATCTGAGATCCATTCCCAACCTGGTGCTTATGGCTCCCGGGGACGAAAATGAGCTGCGCCAGATGTTAAAAACGGCGCTGGATTACCCGGGACCGGCGGTTTTGCGCTATCCCCGGAGTGCCGGTACGGGGTGCCCGCTGGATGAAAAAATTATCTCCCTGCCGGTGGGGAAGGCCCGGGTGCTCCGGGAAGGAGACGACATCACCCTGTTAGCCGTGGGCACCATGGTTTCCCTGGTCGAGGAGGCGGCTTCCCTTTTGGAACAGCAGGGCATCCATGCCACGGTGATCAACGCCCGGTTCGTCAAGCCACTGGATGAGGAATGTATTACCCGCTATGCCCTGCGCACCCGGCGGGTGGTTACCATCGAGGAGCACGTCCTGCAGGGAGGATTCGGCAGCGCCGTCCTGGAACTGCTTGGGGACAGAGGGTTGCGCAACGTCCAGGTCATTCGCCTGGGAATTCCCGATGAGTTTATCGAGCACGGCAGCCGGGCCGTTTTGCTGGCCCGTTGCGGCCTGACCGTGGAAGGGTTGGTCAATACCGTATTACAGGCCCTGGGGGCGCGCAGGGCAAGAACAAAGGTAAAAATTGGAGTGCAATGGCCATGACCGCCGCCAGGCAGCGCCTGGATTTGTTGCTGGTGGAACGGGGACTTTTTGCCAGCAGGGAAAAAGCCAGGGCTGCGGTGATGGCCGGCCAGGTACGGGTGGACGGGCAACCGGTGGATAAGCCCGGCCGGCTGGTGGACCCCCGGAGCCAGATTGAGGTTACCGGGCAGATGCCTTACGTCAGCCGCGGCGGTTTAAAACTGGAAAAAGCCATTCATAGCTTTCAGCTGGATTTTACCGGCCGGGTAGTTCTGGACGTGGGGGCATCCCACGGCGGATTTACCGACTGTGCCCTGCAGCATGGTGCCCGCCTTGTTATTGCTGTGGATGTGGGATACGGTCAGATGGCCTGGAAGCTCCGCTGCGACCCCCGGGTGGTACTCCTGGAGCGCACCAACATCCGTTACCTGCAGCCGCAAGACCTGCCTTACCTGGCTGATATAGCGGTGGTAGATGTTTCTTTTATTTCCCTGGAGAAGGTACTGCCCAAACTGCAGGAACTGACCACCAGCGATGCCCTGGGTGTAGCGCTCATTAAACCCCAATTTGAGGCCGGACGGGAAAGGGTGGGCAAAAAGGGAGTGGTACGGGACCCGGCGGTGCACCGGGAAGTCATTACTGCCGTTTGCCGGGTCATTAAAGGTCTGGGGTGGGGCGTACGGGGTCTCGATTTTTCGCCCATTAAGGGTCCGGAGGGCAATATCGAGTTTTTGGTTTGTTTTCACCGGAAGGCCCCCGACCAGGTAGACCTCTCTTCCACCATCCCGGCGGTGGTGGCCCGGGCCCACGCCGAACTTGACGCCGGTAACGGGGATTAGCCCGCTGCCGGCGGTTTTACCTAAAAGGAGTGACCCGATGAAAACCATCGGCCTGGTGGTTAACCTGGGTAAACAAAGGGTAGCTCCCCTGGTGGAACAAATTGTTGACTGGCTGACTGCACGGGGTTGCCGGGTGGTGATGACCGGTGATGCGGCCACCGCCCTGGGCCGGCCCGAACTGGGTATCCCCCGGGAACAGCTCGTTGAGGAAACCGAAATTCTGCTGGTGCTGGGTGGCGACGGTACCCTGCTGCGCTGTGCCCGGGAATCCGCTCCCCGGGGTATACCGCTTCTGGGAATCAATCTTGGCCATCTCGGTTTTCTAACCGAAATTGATGTTCCGGAACTTTTACCCGGTTTGGAGAAACTTTTAGCCGGCCGGTACACCATTGAGGAGCGGATGATGCTTGAGGCCAGGGTTATCCGGGAGGGACTTACAGTAGAGCGGGTTATTGGTTTAAACGACGCGGTCATTACCAAAGGAGCCTTTGCCCGGCTGATTTTTCTGGAAACCTATGTTAACGATGATTTCGTCAGCACCTATCCAGCCGATGGCCTGATTGTAGCCACTCCTACCGGTTCCACGGCCTATTCCCTTTCTGCTGGCGGTCCTCTGGTTACCCCGGAGCTGGACCTGATGGTGGTCACCCCCATCTGTCCCCATTCCCTCTGGGCACGGCCACTGGTCATTAACGCTGCCAGCCGCGTGCGGGTGATTGTTCGCTCGAAACAGGGGGAAGTAATGTTAACGGTTGATGGCCAGCAGGGCTGCAAATTGAAGTTCAATGACACGGTGCTCGTACAACAATCGGCCCATCGTGCCCGGTTGATCCGGTTGAAAAACCGCAGCTTTTTCTATCTCTTGCGCCAGAAGCTAAGTGAGGGTGAGCGTCTGAATGGTTGCTAGAAGTGCCAGTGCTGTCCAGTGGGCGCAAAGCTTTATTGCTCCGGTGCTGGTGCCCGGCTGCCTGGCGGTGGACGCCACCGCAGGTAACGGTCAGGACACGTTGTTCCTGGCCCGGGGTGTGGGGCCGCAGGGGAAGGTTTTTGCCTTTGACATTCAGCTCCAGGCCCTGGAAAAAACCAGGGAACAGCTGGCCGGGGCCGGTTTGCTGGACCGGGTGATCCTGCTGGCCGCGGACCACCGGGAAATGGCCGCCCATGTTCCCGGTGCCGTGAAGGCAGTTATGTTTAACCTGGGCTATCTGCCCGGCGGGGACCACCGGATCATCACCCGGCCCGAATCCACCCTGGAAGCGCTCAAAGCGGCCCTGTCCCTTTTAGCTTCCGGAGGGCGTATTTCCCTGGTGGTTTATACGGGGCATCCGGGCGCCACAGAGGAACTAAAGGTTGTGGAGGAGTTCACCCGGGATCTTTCTTCCCGGCAATATACGGTGGTAAGGCTATCCTTCTGGAATCGTTCTTCAAAGGCGCCGGTAGTAGTCCTTTTGGAAAAGGCGGGTGCAGAAACGTGAAGGCCCGGCGGCAAAGGCAAATCCTTGAGATTATCCGCCAGCAGGTTATCGAAACCCAGGAAGAACTGGCGGAGGCCCTGCGGGCCGCCGGGTTTCCCGTTACCCAGGCCACCGTGTCCCGGGATATCCGGGAGCTGGGATTGGTCAAGGTGCCCGGAGAGAACAATACCTTTCGCTATGCTGCTCCCGGTGAAACGCCTCCTTTAAGACGGTATGAACGGTTGAAGAGACTTCTGCGCAGCTCGGTACAGTTCATCGATTTTAGTGAAAACCTGGTGGTGGTTAAAACACTGCCGGGCGAAGCTCAGGGTGTAGCTTCGGCCATTGACCAGGCGGCCTGGCCGGAAATTATCGGTACCGTGGCCGGGGACGATACCATTTTGATTGTAGTTAAACCGAAAAAACTGGTAACTACAGTTTTGCAACGCTTAAATCAGCTGGCCAGGGGGTGAGAAATTGCTAGTTTCCCTGGATATTCAGGATTTTGGCCTCATTGACCGGCAGACCATTGAATTTACTCCCGGATTAAATGTGCTCACCGGGGAAACGGGTGCGGGAAAATCCATAGTTGTGGAGGCCCTGCAGGTGGCCCTGGGCGGCAGGGCGTGGGCGGAATTTATCCGGACGGGTAAGGAAAGGGCCAGGGTTGCGGCAGTTTTTGAGGTTCACCCGTTAGCTGTGCTGAAGGAAAAGCTAAAGGCGTGGGGAATCCCGCTGGAAGACGACGGGATACTGGTCATGGCCCGGGAACTGGCCCGGAGCGGGCGCAACATTTGCCGGTTAAACGGGCAGGTGGTTGCTCTAAGCGTCTACCGGGAAGCGGGCCAGCATCTGGTGGATATCCACGGCCAGCACGAAAGCCAGTCGCTCTTTAACCCCGATCACCACAGGGATCTTCTGGATCGTTTCGGAGGGTTGTGGTCCTTGCGGCAAGAGGTAGCCGAAATCTACCACAGGTGGCGTGATCTTACATCTCAACTGGAGGAACTCCGCCACGGTGCGAGGGACAGGCTGCACCGCCTGGACATGCTTACATATCAGGTCCAGGAGATTGATCGTGCCCGCCTCTTGCCGGAGGAAGAGGAAGCACTCACCCAGGAACGCAACCGGCTGGCCAATGCCGAGAAGATTGCGGCCCTGGCCGGCCGGTGTTATCAGGCCCTGCACGGGGGAGAGGAAGGCATCCCGGCGGTAATGGATCTCCTGGGCCGGGCCTGCCGGGACCTGGAGGAGCTGTCCCGCCTGGATCCTGACCTTTCATCCCTGGCATCATCCCTGGACGGCGTCTTATACCAGGTGGAGGATGTGGCGCGGGAACTGGCCCGTTACCGGGACGGGGTGGAATTTAACCCCAGCCGGCTACAGGAAGTGGAGGAGAGACTTTCCCGTATTCGCGATCTCAAGCGCAAGTATGGTGATAGTGTGGAGGAAATCCTGCGTTACCGTGAAGAGGCGGCAGCCGAGCTGGAGTTACTGGCTTCCAGCGAGGAAAATACGGCGGCGCTGGAGGATGAGATCAAACTCTGGGAAGAACGCTGGCAGCAAAAGGCACTGGACCTGTCCCGGGCCCGCCGGGAGCATGCCCGGAAACTGGAAGAGGCGGTGGCCCGGGAACTGGCGGATCTGGAAATGGGGAATGTAGAGTTCCAGGTTCTCTTTGAAGATCTGAGCCAGCCTTCCGCCACCGGGCGGGAACGCGTGGAGTTTCTGATCTCTCCCAATCCGGGGGAACCCCTGCGTCCCCTGGCCAGAATTGCTTCCGGGGGTGAGTTGTCCCGGGTGATGCTGGCCATGCGCGCCATCCTGGCTACAGTGGATGAGTTGCCCACCCTGGTTTTTGACGAAGTAGATGCGGGCATCGGTGGGAGGACCCTGGTGGCCGTGGCCGAAAAGCTGGCCGATATTGCCGGCCACCGTCAGGTGGTATGCGTTACCCACGCGGCCCAGATAGCCAGCTTTGCCCGCACCCACTTCAGCATTTCCAAAGAAGTCCGGGCCGGTCAAACCACCACCCGGGTGAGAAGGCTTGATGAGGAAGGCCGCCTGGCGGAGCTGGCCCGCATGCTCGGCGGGCGGGAGGCAGACGGCCTGGCCAGGGATCATGCCCGTCACCTGCTGGAACAGGCCAGGGAAAGGATTGAGATTGCCCGGAAGAAGACCTGTTAAGACATAAATGCGAAAATCCAAAAAATCTTGGATTTTGGATTAATGTAAAAAAATCGCTATATCTTTTTAATTTTTAAAGCCCAATAATGGGCTTTTTATTTTTTTAAACGCAAATAAGCCAATAACGGCACATTTAGTCAGAATAATTGATATTACCTCGGGCTATCTTAAAAATGCACACATTTATTTTAATTTTTGATGCCTTATCTGGGTACCAGTATGTAGATGGAGGTGGGACAAAAAATCAACGGGGAGGCGATAAATTCTGAGCAGGAAGAGATTTTTTTCCATCACGGCAGTGTTCACCCTGGTACTGAGTCTTTTGTGTGCAAACATAACCTTAAAAACCTTATTTATGTCTGTGGGACCAAACGTGGCCATAGGCGACCCCCTTATACCCCGGGGATTACCCGTAAAACTTTTTAAAGTGGAAATTTTGTCCGGGCAGCCAAAAGCCAGGTGGACCTCCGGGCAGGGTGTCGTTCCCGTAGCCAGCGTCCCCGGCCGGGTAGATATGCAAATAAAGCTTCTGGGTCTTATTCCTCTAAACCGTATGGTGGTTAATGTGGTGCCTGCCGTGCGGGTCATCCCGGGAGGGCATTCCATCGGCGTCCTGCTCCATGCCCAGGGAGTAATGGTGGTTGGCCACGCGGTGGTTACGGATCTTAAGGGACAACGGCACAATCCCGCCCTGCAGGCAGGAATTTTAAACGGTGATGTTATCATAAAAGTAAACGGGTGCCGGGTACAGAGTGAACAGCAGGTGCGCAACGAAATAAGCCGGTGCGGTGAAACGGGCCGCCCGGTCACCCTGGAAATAAAACGGGGGCAACGTGTCTTCACCACCCGGGTTAAACCAATCTTTTGTGCCGAAACAAGGCGTTACCGTATTGGGCTTTACGTGCGGGATAGTGCCGCAGGAGTCGGTACCCTGACTTTTTATGAACCGCGAAGCAAAAAATATGGTGCCCTCGGTCACGTGATTACCGATATTGAAACGAACCGCAAGATTGAGCTTGGTGACGGTCAAATTATGGAGGCAATGGTGCAGGGAATCCGTCCGGGCCGCCGGGGCCAACCGGGGGAAAAAATAGGGCTTTTCAACGGTAGCGGGTTCACCGGTAATATAGAGAAAAATACATCCTGCGGAATTTTTGGTTACTTGCGGCAGCCCCTGAAAAATTCCTTATATCCCCAACCAGTACCTGTAGCCCTGGTATATCAGGTGAAAAAGGGGCCGGCCGAGATGCTCACGGTTCTAAAGGGTAACCGTATTGGACGTTTTTCCGTGGAAATATTACAGGTGATGCCCCAGAACAAGTGGGAGGGAAAGGGTATGGTGATTAAAGTTAACGATCCCGAGCTTTTACGACAAACCGGGGGCATCATCCAGGGAATGAGCGGCAGCCCCATTATACAGGACGGAAAGTTTGTCGGAGCCGTGACGCACGTGTTTGTTAACGATCCCACCCGGGGTTATGGCGTACTTGCCGAGTGGATGCTTTGGGAAGCAAATTTAATGCCCATTCCGAAGGAGAAAAAAGCTGCTTAAATATAAGCTTTTTCGACTAAGACCCAGGTTTTATGCATAAGTCGTTCACTTGGTGTTATATTTTGACAGAAATAGTAAATAAAATAATCACTCCGTCCAGAAGGAGTTTTTTTTTATGCGTCGAAATTGGCTATAAATACCATTAGAGAGAAAATATAATAAAATACTTCAGGAGGCGGGATTTAATGGTGAAAAAGACCGTTAAGGTGCTAATTGCTGATGATAATCGAGAGTTTTGCGAATTACTCAAGGAATTTATCAGCCAACAGGAGGACTTTCAATTAGCAGGTATTGCATATAATGGCTTAGAGGCCCTGGAGCAAATTAAACAGCAAAAACCGGATGTGGTAGTGCTGGATATCATCATGCCCCACTTAGATGGCATTGGCGTGCTTGAAAAATTGGAGAGTGTTTCGCCCCGTCCCAAGGTAATTATGCTTACGGCCTTTGGCCAGGAAAGTGTTACCCAGCGGGCAGTGGAACTTGGGGCCGACTACTATATTTTAAAACCTTTTGACTTTGGCGTACTGGCCACGCGTATCCGGCAGCTTGCCGATGGAGTAAATGTATCCCAGTACATATCCCCGGCCAAAACGAAAAACCTGGACGTGGCGGTAACAAACATCATCCATGAAATGGGCGTACCGGCCCATATTAAAGGCTATCACTATTTGCGGGATGCTATTCTGGCAGTAATTAACGAAGTCAACCTGCTGGGGGCAGTAACCAAAGAACTTTACCCCATGATTGCCCAGAAATATCAAACCACGCCCAGCCGGGTGGAAAGGGCTATCCGTCATGCCATTGAGCTGGCGTGGGACAGGGGTAATGTAGAAATGATGACGAGATTTTTTGGTTATACTATAAATCTACAAAGGGGTAAACCAACCAATTCCGAATTTATAGCCATGGTTGCGGACAAGCTAAGGCTGGAGGCCAAGGTGAGTTAGAACTAAATGCCAGAACCTGACCGGCGGTCAGGTTTTTTTACGAAACAGGGACCGTTTCTTGACTGGCCGCTACAAAAACTGTAAAATGTTAGAGAAATATTAAGGCGGTGAGAGTGGCATGCACGTTAAGGGTATTGCCCGGGTGGACAAGCGGACCAAGCACCTTGTCAAACGTCTGGCGGCTCACGAAATTGCCATTATCAACCACCCTGAGCTTGATGAAGTCGCCGCCCAGTCTCTGGTGGAGGCGCGGGTACGGGCGGTCATTAACGCTGCTTCCTCCTTGAGCGACCGGTATCCCAACCCCGGCCCCCTGATCCTGGTCCAGGCCGGGGTGATCCTGGTTGACAATGCCGGGGAAGAAATTATGGATCTGGTGGCGGAGGGACAGGAAGTGGAAATAAAAGACGGCCTGATTTTCTGTCGTGGCCGCCAGGTGGCCGCCGGACATATCCTCACTGCCGAAGAAATAAAGCAAAAAATGGCCCTGGCCCAGCAAAACATGGGAACCGTTATTTCCCGTTTTGTGGAAAATACCCTGGAACATGCCCGGCACGAAATGAGCCTGATTAAGGGTGAGTACCAGCGGCCGCTCTTGCGCACCTCTTTTAAAGGCAGGCATGTGCTCATTGTGGTACGGGGACATAATTATAAGGAGGACTTAAATGCCATTAAATCCTACATTGACGAAATGCGCCCCGTACTGGTGGGCGTGGATGGCGGTGCCGATGCCCTGATAGAATTTGGTTACCAGCCCGACATCATAGTTGGCGATATGGATAGCGTTTCGGATAAAACTTTGCAGTCGGGGGCGGAGCTGGTGGTCCACGCTTACCCCGATGGAAGAGCTCCCGGGTTGCAACGCATTCAGCAACTGGGGTTAAAGGCAGCGGTTTTTGCCGCCCCCGGTACCAGCGAAGATATAGCCATGCTTTTAGCTTATGATGGAGGAGCAGAGTTAATTGTAGCCGTCGGTACCCATTTCTGTGTGGAGGATTTTTTAGAGAAGGGGCGGAAGGGCATGGGGAGCACCTTTTTGGTACGGTTGAAGGTCGGCTCAATTTTAGTTGATGCCAAAGGGGTCAGCAAGCTCTACCGCAATCGCATTAAAGCCAGGTACCTGGCCCAAATTGTTCTTGCTGCCCTCTTGCCTGCCGGTGTGGTGGTAGTTGTCTCCCCTGCCACCAGGGAATTGTTACGCTTGCTGTACATACACTTCCGGTTGCTGCTGGGAATTTAGGCTGGTGGGATGATGATAATAAATTTGCGGTATCATATTGCTTCCCTGGTAGCAGTTTTTCTTGCCCTGGGACTTGGTATACTGGTGGGCAGTACCATGCTCGGCAATGATGCCCTGACGAAACAACAAAAACAGCTGGCGGATAAACTCATGGTGCAGATGGAGCAGCTCAGGGAAAAAAATGAAGCGGTGGAAGCCCGGGCCAATGCTCTGGAGATGGATAACCAGAAACAAAAACAGTTTGAAAAGCAGGTGCTGCCGGTTTTGGTCCGTGATCGTTTGACGGGGTACCGGCTGGCTATAATTGAAACAAACAGTTATGGGTTTCCCGATGATCTAATTGCCACTTTGCGCCTGGCCGGGGCGGAAGTAGAGTCCATCACCACCGTACTTAATGGTTTTTACATAAACGGCCAGGACCAGACGCTGCAAAGGCAGTTGGGATGGAGTAACCTGACTAACGAACAATTAACCACCCGCCTGGCCGGGGAAATTGCCCGGGGACTGGTTAAAGGCAAGAGCAAGGTCCTGGATGTCCTGGTGGAAGAAAACCTGATTAAAATTACGGGGAATTATGGGGTACCCCTGGACGGAGTCATTATCATCGGTGGCAGCCAGGACCGGGATATGGTCAGGGTCCAGACACTGGATTTGCCCCTTATTGATACGCTTTTGCAGTATAAAATACCGGTCTACGGCGTGGAGGAAACCAATGTGCTTTACTCCTACATGCCGGATTACCAGAAGAAACGCATTACCACTGTTGACAATATCGACACCATTCCCGGTCAGGTGGCCCTGGTGATTGCCCTCACCGGGAAGCCGGGACATTACGGGGTCAAACCTACTGCTCAGAAGCTGCTCCCCGAAATGGACGAAGGGGGAAAACCTGCCGATGGAAAAAGAACAGGCAGTATCGGTACTGGTTCCCGCTTATAACGAGGCAAGCCGCATAAAGGATACCGTGCGGGCTGTTCTATCTATCCCCGAGGTGGCCGAGGTAGTGGTTGTTGATGACGGTTCCACCGATGCTACGGCTGAAGTAGCCCGGGCCAGTGGTGCCCGGGTAATTCGTCTTCCCCGCAACCTGGGCAAGGGGGAGGCTTTAAACCGGGGTGCGGCCCTTTGCACCCGTAACGTGGTCCTGCTCATTGATGCCGATCTGGGTGCCAGTGCCGTCGAAGCCAGGCACCTGCTTTTACCGATCCTGAAGGGAGAAGCCGATATGACGGTGGCCCGCTTTCCCGCAGCCAGGCGCAAGGGGGGATTTGGCCTGGTGAAGGGACTGGCCATGGCCGGGATCCGGTGGTATACCGGCCTGGTAATGGAATCCCCCTTATCCGGGCAGCGGGCCATGACCCGGGAAGTGCTGCAGCACCTGATGCCTTTTGCCTCCGGCTTTGGAGTAGAGGTGGGTATGACTATTAAAGCTGCCCGCCTGGGCTTCCGGGTGCAGGAAGTTCCCGTGGTCATGACCCACAGGGAGACCGGGCGGGATTTGAAAGGGTTTTTACACCGGGGAAAGCAATTCTGGCATGTAGCCCGGGTTCTCTGGCAGGCCAGAAATTCGCTATAATATTTACTTGAGGTGTTAATCATGCCCTTTTTTATAACCGCCTTTTCTTTTCCGGCCACCCTGGTTTTTGCCTGTCTTTTAGGGGTCCTGCTCACCCGCCTTTTCCTGCCCGGACTGATGGGGATGATTGTCGAAGCCGGCTTTGTGCGCCCCAATTTCCGGGGTGAGGTTATTCCCCTGGGGGTAGGCCTGGTGTTTTCCCTGGCTGCCGTAGCGTGCATAGTCCTGCTTTACCCGTTTTTGCCGGGGCAGCTGCAGTTTTTTGCCCTGGCCTTTTGCCTTGCCCTGGCCGCTTTCACCTGCCTGGGCCTGGTGGATGACGTCTGGGGTTCCCGTGCTACCAGCGGCTTGAAGGGGCACCTGAAGAGCCTTTTGCAGGGGAGGCTAACCACCGGTGCCCTGAAGGCCCTGGCCGGCGGGGCCTTAAGCCTTTTCCTGGCGGTAGTGGCCGGCCCCCTGGTCTGGGTGCCGGTCAATGCCCTGACCCTGGCCCTTTCGGTAAACGCCATCAACCTTTTGGATTTGCGCCCCGGCCGGGCCGGAAAGGGTTTTCTTTTGGGCTCTTTTCTTTTATTTGTGGCCGGTTGGGGGCAGTGGCCCTTAATCTTCCTGGCCGTTTTAACGGGCAGTGTTGTGGCCTACCTGGCCGTGGATTTGAAGGCCAGGGCCATGATGGGCGATACGGGAGCAAACGCCCTGGGCGCCGCCCTGGGGCTAACGGCGGTATGGGTCCTCCCGGATGGGGTTAAGCTGGCTTACCTGGGACTGCTCCTTGTCCTGCACGTGGTGGCCGAAAAATATTCCCTCACCAGCCTTATTGCCCGCAGCCCATTGCTGGATCGCCTGGACCGTTGGGGCAGCGACCGGAAATAAACAGTTTTTCGCTGCGGGGATAGGAAATTCGGTGTCTTTGTCGAATTGTTTTGACCGTGGGGTGATCCCGGGTGAGCACAGGTTTGAGAAGAATAACAATTTTTACCGGCCATCTGGGTAGCGGAAAGACCGAACTGGCCATTAATTTTGCCCTTTCCCTGAAGGAGCGGGGTTTGCCCACGTCCGTAATTGATCTGGATGTGGTAAACCCCTATTTTCGCACCCGCCTGGTCAGGGAAAAACTGGAACATCTGGGGTTGACGGTGGTTTGTCCCCGGGGTGAGTGGATGAGGGCGGATTTACCGGCCCTGCCCCCGGCCATCCGCGGGGTGCTGGAGGACCCGGGCCGGTACGGGGTTTTTGATGTGGGTGGCGATGAAGTGGGGGCAACGGTCCTGGGACGGTTCAAACCCCTGCTGCCCGCTAAAGACTACCACCTCTGGCTTGTGGTGAATGCCTGCCGCCCTTTTACGCGAGATAAAGAGGGCATCATCAATATGCTGAAGGGTATCGAGAAGGCCTGCCGCCTGCAGGTAACGGGCCTGGTAAGCAATACCAATCTGGGGGCGGCTACCGGCTGGCAAACCATCCTGGCCGGACACCGGGTGGTGCAGGATGCGGCCCGCGTCCTCAACCTGCCGGTGGTAATGGTGGCGGCGCGCCGGGAGTTGGCGGAACATCTGCGTCCCCACATCCCCCCCGGGTTGCCAGTACTGCCCTTGAACCTCTTTATGCAAACCCCGTGGCAGGATTTTTAAGGCTCAAGTTTGGGGAGGGAGATTTTTGGCTGCCGCACGAGTGACATTTAGAGAAGAACGCTGTAAGGGTTGCGAACTCTGTGTTACCTTTTGCCCGAAGGGCATAATTACCCTGGCCAAACATATCAACAGCATGGGTTTTCATCCGGCGACCATTGAAGATCAGGGTAAATGTACCGGCTGTGCCACCTGTGCCCGCATGTGTCCGGATCTGGTCATAGAAGTAGAAAGGGAGGTGGCCCGGGTTGGCTAAAATACTAATGAAAGGAAACGAGGCCATCGGGGAGGGTGCGGTAAGGGCCGGCTGCCGTTACTTTTTCGGTTATCCCATTACGCCCCAGAGCGAACTGCCCCACTACCTGGCCAAGCGCCTCCCGGAAGTGGGGGGACTTTACCTGCAGTCGGAAAGTGAAACGGCCGCCATTAATATGGTTTACGGTGCCGCCGGGGCGGGTGCCCGGGTGATGACTTCGTCCTCCGGTCCGGGCATCAGCCTGATGCAGGAAGGCATTTCCTACCTGGCCGGGGCTGAGTTGCCCTGTGTCATTGTAAATATGATCCGTGGTGGCCCCGGTTTGGGCAATATCGCCCCGGCCCAGTCCGACTACTTTCAGGCCACCAAAGGGGGCGGCCACGGAGATTACCGGGTAATTGTCCTGGCTCCCGCCTCGGTGCAGGAGATCATTGATTTGATGCAGGTAGCCTTTGACCTGGCCGACCGCTACCGTAACCCGGTGATGGTGGCGGGCGACGGTATCCTGGGACAAATGATGGAGCCGGTGGAACTGGGAGAAGAAAAGGAAATAGAGATTCCCCCCCGGCCCTGGGCGGCCACGGGACGCATGGGCGGGGAAAAAAAGTTGATCAACTCCCTGTACATTGTTCCCGAAGAGCTGGAGCAGCATAATCTAAAACTGGCTCAAAAATATGCCCTGATCAGCGAGCGGGAACAGCGCTGGGAGGAATACCGGCTTGACGGGGCAAAGCTGGTGCTGGTGGCCTTTGGAACTGCCGCCCGCATCTGCAAGGCAGTGGTGGACCGCTGCCGGGAAGAAGGCCTGGCGGTAGGCCTGATCCGGCCCATCACCCTGTGGCCCTTCCCCCAAAATGCTTTTGAGCCGGTAATTGAGGAAACAGAACGATTCCTGGTTGTGGAAATGAGCCTGGGACAGATGGTAGAGGATGTCCGCCTGACCGTGAATGGCCGCCGTCCCGTGTATTTTTACGGCCGTTGCGGCGGTATGCTTCCCGTGGCGGCAGATGTGGTGCGGGAAGTGAAAAAATTGTACGGGGGGGAGGGCCAGTGATGAAAAAAGTTTTCACCAGACCCCGGTCGTTGAAGGATATTCCCACCCATTACTGTCCCGGTTGTACCCACGGTATCGTTCACCGTCTGGTAGCCGAGGTAATTGACGAGCTGGAAATTTTCGACCGTACCATCGGCGTGGCACCGGTGGGTTGTTCAGTCTTTGCTTATAATTACTTTGATTGCGATATGTTCCAGGCTTCCCACGGCCGTGCCCCGGCTGTGGCCACCGGAATCAAGCGGGTGTTGCCCGACCGGGTGGTCTTTACCTATCAGGGAGATGGTGACCTGGCGGCCATTGGGACGGGAGAAATAGTCCACGCCGCAGCCCGGGGAGAGAAATTTACGGTGATTTTTATCAATAACGCCATTTATGCCATGACCGGGGGCCAGATGGCTCCCACCACCCTGTTGGGGCAAAAGACCACCACCACTCCCTACGGGCGGGATAAGGAAGTTAACGGCTACCCGGTAAAAGTAGCGGAAATGCTCAGTGTGCTGGACGGTACGGCTTATGTGGCCCGGGTTTCCGTGCATGATCCGGCCCATGTGGTCAAGGCCAAAAAGGCCATTAAACGGGCCTTTGAAGTGCAGCTGGCCAATCTTGGCTTTTCCATTGTCGAGGTGCTGTCGGCGTGTCCCACCAACTGGGGCCTGCCTCCGGCGGAAGCCTTAAAATGGTTGGCCGAAAACATGATTCCCTACTATCCCCTGGGGGAGTACAAAAAACCTGCGGAGGTTGGTTAAAATGTATGAGGCAATTTTGATCGCCGGCTTTGGCGGGCAGGGGGTTCTTTCTACCGGACAACTTCTGGCCTGCGCCGGTATGCTGGAAGGGAAGCACGTGTCCTGGATTCCCTCCTACGGTCCTGAAATGCGGGGCGGTACGGCCAATTGCGGGGTAACCATTTCCGGTTCTCCCATCAGTTCCCCGGTAGTTACCGAACCTACTTCCCTGATTGTGATGAACCGCCCCTCCCTGGAAAAGTTTGAGGGGAGCGTGGTCCCCGGGGGACTGATCTTGATCAACAGTTCCCTTATTGATATCAAGGCTACCCGTAAAGATGTCCGGGTATATTATATACCGGCCAATGGACTGGCCGAAGAACTGGGAAACGCCAGGGTGGCCAACAACGTCATTCTGGGGGCACTGCTGGAATTGACGGGGGTAGTTTCCCTGGATGCGGTGGAAAAATCCCTGCGCGAGGTTTTGCCCGCCCATCGCCACAACCTGATTCCCCTCAACCGCCGGGCCCTGGAAACCGGTGCCGCCCTGGTTCGCCGTTCAGCCGCCGCCCGGGCAGGGTAATGGCCGCCGGCGAGATCAGCTCCTGGAGGGGTTTCGATGATCAATCAGGATAGAATCCTGGCCGAATTTCTCGAGCTGGTACAGGTAGATAGCGTCAGCGGGCGGGAAAGGGCGCTGGCAGACCTGCTGGCGGCCCGCTTAAGGGGGCTGGGATTGGATGTATATGAGGACCGGGCCGGGGCCGAAACCGGGGGAGAAGCCGGCAACCTGATTGCCACCCTGCCGGCCCGGGGCCCGGAGCGCCCCCTTTTGCTGGCGGCCCACATGGATACGGTGGAACCGGGCCGGGGCGTTCGACCGGTGGTGGAGAACGGAGTTGTCCGTTCTGCCGGCGATACCATTTTAGGGGGCGACGACAAGGCCGGCATAGCAGCCATTCTGGAAGTGCTGCGGGTCATTACGGAACAACAGCTTGCGCACGGCGGGCTGGAAGTGGTCTTTACCATTGGGGAGGAAATTGGCCTTTTGGGGGCCAAACATCTGGACCACACCCGGTTGCGCTCTTCCATTGGTTACGTGCTGGACTGTGACGGGCCCGCCGGAACCATAGTGGTACAGGCCCCCACACAGGATAAAATAGAGGCGGTTATCCGGGGCCGGGCGGCCCATGCCGGGATCAATCCCGAGGATGGGATTAATGCCATTGCCGTGGCCGCCCATGCCGTAGCCCGTATGTCCCTGGGCCGTATTGATGACGAAACCACGGCCAACATCGGCGTTATCTCCGGTGGCAAGGCCATTAACGTTGTTCCCGATTCCTGCCGTCTCGAGGGGGAAACCAGGAGCCTTGACGGGAGTAAATGCCGTGCTCAAACGGCGGCCATGGTAGAGGTCCTTGAAACAACAGCCGCCCAATTTGGGGCCAGGGTGGAAGTGACAACCCGGACCCTCTACCACGAATTTAAACTGGCCGAATCCCATCCTGCCGTTGCACTGGCGCGAAGGGCGGCCGAAAACCTGGGCCTGGTCCCACGGCTGGTTAAAACCGGCGGAGGCAGTGATGCCAACATATTTAACTCCCGCGGCATTACCTGCGTCAACCTGGGAATTGCCATGCAAAAGGTTCATACCACTGAAGAATTTATTCGTGTAGAGGATCTGGTGACCAACGCCCGCTATCTCCTGGAAATTATCCGGGTGGCGAATGGTAGTAACCAGTAGTTGGAGGCCGTGGAATGATCCGCATCCGTACTGGAGAAGTTGTGGGTGTGCAGGCCAGACGTCCGGGGCTGACCGAGGTCCTGGTCAGGGTGGAGGGGAAGGAAGAGCGGGCCGTAAACTACGATCAACTTACCGGTCCGGTCAAACCGGGGGATGCGGTGGTGCTCAACACCACCGCCGTATACAAAAAACTGGGTACCGGAGGTACCCATTTTATTATGGCCAACCTGGCCAACCCGGCGCTTGATGTCCCCTGTGCGGGGCACATTATGAAGGCCCGCTATACCCCCTCCCAGGTTAAAGTGCTGGCCGTGGAAGAGGAGGAGCATCCCGAAAACCAGTCCTTCCGGGCGGTGGATTCTCTAGACGGCACCCCGGTAATCATAGCCTCCCTGCACAGCATGATTGCCCCGGCGGCGGCCGTAATCCACAAGCTGACCCGCGGGAAGGCCCGGGTAGTGTATTTGATGACCGATGGTGCGTCCCTACCCCTTCCTTTGAGCCGCCTGGTATATGAACTAAAAGAGAAAGGGCTCCTGTCAGCCACCGTCACCTGCGGCCATGCCTTTGGCGGAGACTACGAAGCCGTCACTGTCTACAGTGGCCTTCTGGCCGCCCGGGGTGTAGCCGGGGCAGACATCATCATCGCGGCCATGGGACCGGGCATTGTCGGCACCGGCTCCACCTTTGGTTTTACCGGCGTAGAGCAGGGAGAGCTGGTGAATGCGGTACATATCCTGGAGGGACAACCGGTGGCAGTGCCGCGCATCGGCTTTGCCGATGCCCGGGAACGCCACCGGGGGTTGAGCCATCATACCCGGACTGCCCTGGGCCGGGTGGCCCTCGCCCCCTGTACCGTCCCCATTCCGGCCCTGGCTTTAGAAAAGCATGCCCTGGTTTGGCGGCAGCTCCAGGAGAGCGGCATCCTGGACAGGCACCGGGTGGTCGTGGTAGAAGACAACCCCACCCGGGAGGCGCTGCAGGAGTATGGCCTTGCCGTTACCACCATGGGGCGGGGCATAGATGAGGACCCTGAATTCTTCCTTGCCGCGGGAGCAGCTGGGGCATATGCTGCTGGGCTGTTTTTAAAAACAAATGCCGTCAGTGAAGGGAAGCCCTGAGGAAGTGCCCTGGTATTTAATGGTATAACGTGATGGGGTGAGATTTTGTTACCCGCAGTGATCCTTACCGCCAACGCCAGCGGAGCCGCCTGGGCCGCCCGGCAGGGCCTGGTGGTTGTGGTGGTGGATGTGATTGACATGTCTACCAGCCTGGAAGCGGCTCTGGATGAAGGAGCGGCGGCGGTGTTTGGAGCCAGCCTCGATGCGGCCAAACCCCCGGTTCCCGTTGATCCGGCAGGGGTGGGCCGGCTGGCCGGGGAAAGGGCCCGGGCACTGGATACCGGTGTGGTGGTGATTGCCGAGCCCCGCACCGGTACCGGGGAGCAACGCAAGGCCGGCATACAAAAGGTGCTCGGGGGCATTGCCGCTGCCGGG
This sequence comes from Desulfofundulus salinus, assembly GCF_003627965.1. Taxonomy (NCBI): domain Bacteria; kingdom Bacillati; phylum Bacillota; class Clostridia; order Eubacteriales; family Peptococcaceae; genus Desulfofundulus; species Desulfofundulus salinus. Next base: position 1,454,993 of record NZ_RBWE01000001.1, read on the forward strand.
GCAAGGCTTGAGGCTGTAGTTCCCAATTTAGGCGCTTCCGTCGCCGAACTGGCAGACTTTAAAGGAAGGGTGGTGGTGGCGGCCACGGGGTCCGGGGGGGTGGCCTTTGATGCCGCCCTGACGGCCGGTGCTCCGGCCGTCCTTGCCGGAACGGTGGCCCGTACACGCCACAAAAAAGGCAAGGACCCGGCTCTGGCTGCCGCCGCCAGGGCGGTAGCGACAGCAAAAAAAATGCACCGGGGCATTGCCGTGGTGGCCGCCAGCGGCAATTCTATGGAAGACTTGCTTGCCGCCGGCTACATTTATCGCCTGATCCTTGAACTTTTTTAATTCCCTCCACCATTCATACACCCCCTTCTTCAGCCATATATATGAGCATGGACAGGTTGGAAGGGGGGAGAGCTTTGCTCGACGTTTTCCGTCATTCCCTGCGAAGCAGCTGGCCCCTTTGTTTGCTGGTATTAATTATCTTTACCCTGGGCCTGATTTGTGGTGCCCTTAACCTTACCTTCCTTCCCCCGGTACAGATCCAGGAACTTCACGATTATATGAATACATTCATAAAGGAGGTTCGGAATCTTGATTTGGAAACGGGCCGGGTGGCCTGGGAGGCCATGTACGGCAAAATGCTCATCATGGTTGCCCTTTACCTTTTGGGACTAACATTTATTGGTATCCCCGTGATCCTTGCTCTGGTTTTCCTGAAAGGATTTGTTCTGGGCTTTACCGTAGCTTTTCTCAATTATGACCTGGCCTGGAGTGGATTGCTTTTAGCCCTGGCCTGTATTATCCCGCAACATTTGCTTTATTTACCTGCACTGTTTGTGGGTGCGGTGGCGTCCCTTTCCTTTGCCCTCGTGCTTCTTCCCCGTCCCTCCAGTACCTGGAGCAAAATATGGGGGTCCTTTGCCAGCTACACCGGGGTGATGCTGGTTGCTCTGACCGTGGCAGTCGGGGCGGGGCTGGTAGAGGCCTTTTTGACGCCCTGGTTGACCAGAATGGTGGTCGGCATCCTGGAGTGAGATAGTAAATGTTCAATAAAACCACAAGGCAAGGGAGGGAAAACCCGGTGGACTACCACGACCGGGTGGGATCATGATGGTAATTCTTTTAACGAAACTAAAACGCCGGTTAATGTTTTGCCTGCGCATGCTGGTGGTGCTGGCCATCCTCGCCGTTCTCTGCGGGCACATTTACAGCCTGATCAGGTCGGGTGGTACCTTTAACCAGCCCCGGTCCCCTTCTCCCGACAGCTCCGTTTACAACCCCGCCACTGGTCCTTTTGATGCGGGTCATGGTACATTTATGGATCGCCTGTTCGAGTTTTTACGGGAATATTACCGGGGTCGTCATGGTAAGCCGGATTAACAAACCGGGCTTTTCTTTTTTATCCGTTTTATGTCGTCAAAAAAGGAAATAATTTTTAAAGAAAGAAATTATAAAAAGAATACAACGCCCGGGGTTTTCCCGGGGCATTACCTGCAGCTTAACTGTGATGGAGGGATGAGATTCTGGTAGCTAAAGTTTTTTTTGCCGACATGCGGGCAAAACATAAAGAAAATCTTCTGGATAAGGTGGAAAAGCTCTTTGAGCGCGCGGGAATGAGAGAGCTTTTTGCTCCCAGGGACCTGGTGGCCTTTAAAGTTCATTTTGGGGAGCGGGGTAATACGGGCTATGTGCGGCCCCAGTTTATTCGCCGCCTGGTGAACAAGGTCAAAGAACTGGGTGGGAAACCCTTTCTTACCGATGCCAACACCCTTTACGTGGGCGGCCGTTCAAACGCGGTAGATCACCTGCAAACAGCCATTGAAAACGGTTTTGCCTATGCCGTGGTTGACGCTCCCCTGATCATTGCCGATGGACTTACGGGGAAGGATTACATTAATGTGCCGGTTAATTTGAAACACTTTAAAGAGGTAAAGGTTGGCAGCGCTCTTATTCATGCCGATGCCCTGCTGGTGGTGAGCCATTTTAAATGTCATGAACTCACGGGCTTTGGCGGTGCCCTGAAGAACATCGGCATGGGATCGGGTTCCCGTAGCGGCAAGCAAATGATGCACTCCGACGTACTGCCCAGGGTGAACCCTGAAAAATGTGAGGGTTGCGCCCGTTGTACCCGCTGGTGCCCGGCGGGAGCTATTGCCGTGTCCAGGGAAACTAAAAAAGCAGCGATCGATCAGGAAAAATGTATTGGCTGCGGTGAGTGTACGGTCACCTGCCCGGTGGAAGCAATAGACATTAACTGGAAAACGGAGCCGGAAGCGATCCAGGAAAAGATTGTGGAATACGCCGCCGGGGTGCTCCAGAATAAGAAGGGCAAAGCCGGGTTCATCAACTTTGTGACCAATGTTTCTCCGGAATGCGACTGTGCCAGCTGGACGGACGCTCCCGTGGTGCGGGACATTGGCATCCTGGCTTCCCTGGACCCGGTGGCCCTGGATCAGGCCTGTGCCGACCTGGTGAACGGGGAGAAGGTTTTACCCGGTTGCCGCCTGGAGGGCCGGGAAGTGCAGGACATATTCCGTGCCCTGTGGCCTCAGGCCGTGTGGGAGCGCCAGCTGACCTACGGGGAAGAAATAGGCCTTGGTACCCGGCAATACGAACTGATAAAAATTTAACCCCCGCCACATACCTTCTAATGCACACACCATACCCTTCTACATCCGATTCCAGAGACGGTGCGGCTGTGGTGGAAGGCCGGTTTGCCACGGAGCAATGGCAGTCGGCTTACCATACCTGCACCTTTTTTCACGACCGTTATTAAGGGGACTTCTGGTTTTTGGCCAAAGTCCCTTTTTATGTGGTGACAACCGGTGAGGAAAAACATGGCAATTAGCAGGATTAGTGAGTTTCCCGTGGAAATAGAAGGGGTAACAATGTGCAACGGGGGCGATGTGCCTTGCAGGCATTAATTGGCAGTTTTATCCATTATCTGGCGGTGGAAAAGGGGCTGGCCCGAAACACCACGTCTTCCTACCAGCTCGATTTAAATCAGTACTGGCTTTTTTGCCAGTCCCAGCGGTTGGATCCCCTGGGGGAGGGACGCAGTGCCGTAATGGCTTATTTGCTCAAATTAAAAAAAGACGGACGGGCTCCAGCCACCATTTCCCGGCACCTGGCGGCTTTAAAATCTTTCTACCGTTTTCTGGTTCAAGAAGGAGTCATTTCTGCCGACCCTACCGCTAATCTGGAATCGCCCCGCCTCGCCCAGCGGTTGCCGAGGGTATTGACCACCGAAGAAGTAGACAGGCTTCTGGCTCAACCCCGCACATCCTCGGCCACCGGACTGCGGGATAAGGCCATGCTGGAGCTGCTTTACGCCACCGGCCTGCGGGTGAGTGAACTGGTTTCCCTGGATCTGGCCGATGTTAATCTGGAACACGGTTTTGTGCGTTGCTTTGGGAAAGGATCCAAAGAACGGATTATCCCCCTGGGTTCTGTGGCGGCCTTTTATGTGTCCGAATACCTCACCCGGGCCAGGGGTAAACTAACCAGAGGCACCAATACCCCCGCTCTGTTTGTCAATCAGCAAGGCCGCCGCCTCACCCGGCAGGGATTCTGGAAGATTATTAAAAAATATGCCCGCCAGGGGCGAATTACCAAGGTGATAACCCCCCACGTCTTACGCCATTCCTTTGCCACCCACTTGCTGGAAAACGGTGCCGACCTGCGCTCTGTTCAGGAATTGCTCGGTCACGCCGATATTGCCACCACGCAAATTTACACCCATTTAACCCGCACCAGGCTGCGGGAAATTTACGACCGCACCCATCCCCGGGCACAACTGGATGGATAAAAAGGAGTTGATCTTACTTGGCCGCAACCATCAGCCGTCTTACCCTTATTGTTCTTGACAGCGTGGGTATCGGGGAGCTTCCCGACGCCGCTCAATACGGGGATGCGGGCAGCAATACCCTCGCCAATACTGCCCGGGTCGTGGGAGGACTCAATTTACCCCACCTGGGCCGGCTGGGCCTGGGAAATATTGTTCCCATCGAGGGAGTTCCCCCGGTGGACCGGCCCCTGGCCGCTTACGGGCGGATGGCTGAGGCTTCCGCCGGCAAGGATACTACCACCGGCCACTGGGAAATTGCCGGTTTATTGCTGGAACGACCCTTTCCAGTCTATCCCAACGGCTTTCCCCCGGAAATAATCAAGCCCTTTGAGGAGCGCATCGGGCGGCCCGTATTGGGGAATAAAGCGGCCTCCGGTACGGCTATCATTGAGGAACTGGGCCCGGAGCACATGAGGACCGGGTATCCCATTGTTTATACCTCGGCCGACAGTGTGTTTCAAATTGCCGCCCATGAAGAGATTATTCCCGTGGAGGAATTATACCGGATGTGCCGTATTGCCCGGGAGTTGCTCACCGGTGACCACGCCGTAGGGCGGGTTATTGCCCGGCCCTTTGTGGGGCGGCCCGGTGCTTTTAAGCGCACGGACAGGCGGCGGGATTTCTCCCTCCTTCCGCCGGGACCCACCGTTTTAGATTTGCTTTTAGAAAACGGATTTCCTGTTCTGGCCGTAGGCAAAATTGAGGATATTTTTGCCGGCAAAGGCATTACCGAAGCCGTACATACGGAAGGTAATATGGACGGGGTGGATCAAACCCTTGCCTGCATGCGACGCCTGGAGCGGGGGCTGATTTTTACCAACCTGGTAGACTTTGACATGCTTTACGGTCACCGCAACAATCCCCGGGGGTATGCCGGTGCCCTGGAGGCTTTTGACCGGCGCCTGCCGGAAATTTTGCATGCCACCAGACCCGATGAGGTGCTGATTATCACCGCCGATCACGGGTGTGATCCCACCACCAGCAGTACAGACCACAGCCGGGAATACGTACCTCTTCTGGTTTACGGCCACAGGGTGAAACCAGGGGTAAATCTGGGGACTCGCAATACTTTCAGTGACGTGGCCGCCACTGTGGCCGAGCTTTTCGGACTTTTCTATCCGCGGGGAACCAGTTTCGCCCGGGAAATATTGAGGTGAAGAATTGTGCGCATGTACGATATTATCCTGAAAAAACGCCAGGGATTCGAGCTCACCACGGAAGAAATCAACTTTTTTGTCCGGGGATATACGGCTGGGGAAATACCCGATTACCAGGCAGCAGCGTTATTAATGGCCATTTTCTTCCGGGGACTTAATTCCCGGGAAACGGCGGACCTCACCCTGGCCATGGCCAGTTCAGGAGAACGGGTCGATCTTTCCGGCATTCCTGGATGCAAGGTGGACAAGCACAGTACCGGCGGGGTGGGAGACAAAACCACCCTGGTGCTGGCCCCCCTGGTGGCTGCCGCCGGGGTATCCGTGGCCAAGATGTCCGGCCGGGGATTGGGCCACACCGGCGGAACTGTGGATAAGCTGGGGTCCATTCCCGGTTTTAAGGTAAACCTTACTCCGGATGATTTTATACGCCAGGTCAGGGAAGTTGGCGTGGCGGTGGTGGCCCAAACGGGCAACCTGGTGCCGGCGGATAAGAAGCTCTACGCCCTGCGGGACGTGACGGCCACGGTGGACAGCATTCCCCTGATTGCTTCCAGCGTGATGAGCAAAAAAATCGCCGCCGGAGCCGATGCCATCGTCCTGGATGTAAAGGCGGGCAGCGGAGCCTTTATGCGTTCCGTGGATGAGGCCTCTACCCTGGCCCGGGCCATGGTAGCCATCGGCCGCCAGGCAGGCAAAAAGACTGTGGCCGTGATAAGCGATATGGACCAGCCTCTGGGCTTTGCCGTGGGCAACGCCCTGGAGGTGCGGGAGGCCATTGAGACCCTGTCCGGGCAGGGTCCATCCGATTTGCGGGAGCTGTGTCTCGTGCTGGGCGGCCACATGCTCGTCCTGGCCGGTGCGGCAACGGATGTAGAGGAAGGGATGAACCGGCTGGCTGGCTTGCTTGAACGGGGACGGGCATTGGACAAGTTCCGGGAGATGGTTAAGGCCCAGGGCGGTGATCCGCGGGTGGCGGATGAACCGGATCTGTTACCGGAGGCCTCATACAAAGAGCAGGTGAAGGCGCAGGAAGATAGGTATGTGGCAGCCATCCATGCCGAAAGAATTGGCCGGGTAGCCATGCTTTTAGGGGCCGGCCGGAAGACCAGGGAAGACACCATCGACCCGGCAGTGGGAGTAGTGTTGCACAAAAAGGTGGGCGACCGCGTCAAGGTGGGGGACGTCCTGGCCACTTTGCATGTAAACAATCCGGACAATCTGGCCACAGCGCGGCAGCTAATCGCCGGAGCCTTTACCTTCAGTTCCAGCGCACCCGGGGTAAAAAAGCTGATCCACGGGGTGGTTGGCCTTCAAGGAGTCGTGTATCAATGTTTGAGTTAATAGACCAAAAAAAGAAAGAGCTGGATGCCTTAAGGCCCTTTCCTCCTGCCGTTGCCGCCAGGCTGAGGGAATTTTACCTCGTGGAGTGGACCCACCACTCCACGGCCCTGGAAGGAAATACTCTGACTCTAATGGAGACGCGGGTGGTTCTGGAAGGCATTACCGTGGGAGGTAAAACGCTGCGGGAACACCTGGAGATCATTGACCATAAAGATGCCATTGAGTACGTTGAGGAATATGTCCATGAGGACATTCCCTTAACGGAAACATTTATCAGAGATGTTCACCGCCTCGTGCTTAAGAGTACCTTTCCGGATGCGGCCGGACGCTACCGTACGGGTAACGTGGTTATTGCCGGGAGTAAACACAGACCCCCTGAAGGGTTCCAGGTGCCAGCCTTAATGAAGAATCTGGTTGAAGATTTTAATACCAGATGGTCAACCAAACACCCTGTGGAAAGGGCAGCCTGGCTGCACTGGAAACTAACGCACATTCACCCCTTTGTGGATGGCAACGGGCGGACGGCCCGGTTGCTGATGAATTTTATTTTCATGCGGGAGGGGTATCCACCCGTAGTTTTCAAAAAAGAGGAGCGGGAGCGCTACCTGACCTCTCTGGAGGAGGCGTCGGTGACCGGTAATATGATGTCCTTTCTGGAGTTGGTCAGGGATGCTTTGCTGACCTCCCTGGAGACATTTTTAAGTGTGGCTCGTTCCTCATGATGAAGGAGATGGCTTTTTTAAGCGAGCAGTGGAAGGGCTTTTTTTCGGTTAAAGAGAACTTAAACATAGATGGGGCTGCCTAGAGTGGGTGAAAAAACCCCGGCTCTACCAGTAAGTGGGGGCCGGGATTTTTTATTTTTTATTGACATTAGTCTGAAACAGGAATAAAATAGTTTTGGACTTTAGCTCATTACAGGAGGGAATCCGATGAAGGTGGCTGTTTGCGCTCAGGATAACCACATTGATGCCCGGGTAGACCCTCGCTTTGGTCGCTGCCCGTATTTCATTGTGGTAGACCTGGACAGCGGAGACTGGGAAGGGGTACAGAACACGGGAACACAGTCCAGTGGGGGTGCCGGCGTTCAAACGGCACAATTGCTGGTCAACCGGGGCGTCAATGTGGTACTGGTGGACCGTATTGGACCCAATGCCATGGAAGTGCTCGGCAGGGCAGGGATCCAGGTATATGGGGGAATAAACGGTACGGTAAGCCAGAGCCTTGAAGCCTACCGCCAGGGGCGGTTGACCCTCCTCAGCCGGGCAAACTCCCCCAGCCATGGCGGTATGGGAAGGGGTTAGAATTTTATGATCATTGCAGTAGCCAGCGGCAAGGGGGGGACGGGTAAAACTTCAGTGGCCAGCAGCCTGGCCCTGGTGGCGGCGGAAAAAGGAGAAGTATTGTTCCTGGACTGTGATGTAGAAGAACCCAACGGTCACATCATGCTTAAACCGCGCTGGCACAAAAAAGAAACGGTGCGGGTTCCGGTACCGGAAATCAACCGGGAAAAATGTACCTTATGTGGCAGGTGTGCGGAGGTTTGTGCCTTCCATGCCCTGGTCGTCCTCCCTCAGGAGGTTATGCTTTTCCCCACCATGTGCCACGGCTGCGGGGGATGCTGGCAGCTCTGCCCGGCCGGAGCCATTTCTCCCGGGTGGCGGGAAATAGGACAGGTTGAAGAAGGTTCAAGCGGGAAAATTGGTTTTGTTCACGGCCGGTTAAATGTGGGTGAGGCCATCAGTCCTCCTCTCATCCAGGCAGTCAAGGAGCGAATTCGACCGGACATATTGAACATAATCGATGCACCGGCGGGAACCTCCTGCCCGGTAATCCGGGCAGTGAAAGGAGCCGGCTTCTGCCTCCTGGTTACCGAACCCACGCCTTTCGGACTTCATGACCTGAAACTGGCATATGAAATGGCCACCCAGCTGGGGGTGCCCTGCGGAGTGGCTGTTAACCGTTCAGATGGAAATGATAGCCTCATACGCCGGTTCTGCCACAATAATAACCTCCCCCTGCTTTTCCAGCTGCCCCAGGACCGGGAAGTGGCCAGGGGATATGCCCGGGGCATTCCTGCTGTTGAGGTACGCCCTGAGTGGAAGGAGCACCTTTTAGCCTTACTGGCCTTTTTAGAAAAAGGGGGTTACGCCCGGTGCGCGAATTAGTGGTGCTCAGCGGGAAAGGAGGTACGGGTAAAACCACCGTCTGCGGGAGCCTGGCCGTACTGGCTTCCAATAAGGTGATGGCAGATTGTGATGTGGACGCGGCAAACTTACATTTACTTCTGGACCCTGTGTTGAAATCCTCCTCACCCTTTTACGGCTTGAAAAAAGCCACGATCAACCAGGAAAAGTGCCTGGGGTGTAATCTCTGCCTGCATTTATGCCGGTATGATGCCATCGGTCCCGGATCTATTGTGGATCCGGTTCTCTGTGAAGGATGTACCGTTTGTTATCACGCCTGTCCCTGCGGGGCAGTGGAAATGATAGAGCATGTAGCCGGTTATTTATTCCTGTCCGATACCCGTTACGGTCCCCTGGTACATGCGCGGCTGGGTATAGCCGAAGATAATTCGGGGAAACTGGTGGCGGCGGTGCGCAAAGAAGCCCGCCGCCTGGCAGAGGAAGAAAAAAAAGAACTGATCATTACCGATGGTCCACCCGGTATAGGCTGTCCCGCCATTTCTTGCTTATCGGGAGCGGATCTGGTCCTGGTAATAACCGAACCCACTTTTTCCGGAAGACACGACCTGGAACGGGTTCTGGAACTGGCAAAACATTTCGGATGCCGGACTGCAGTTTGCATCAACAAATGGGACCTGGAGCCTGAAAACACCCGCGAACTGGAGTCGCTCTGCAACCGGCATTCCGTTCCGGTGGCAGGGTACCTGCCCTACGACGAAAGTGTAATGGAGGCAGTTAAAAGCGGCCGGCCGGTCATCCAGGAATGTTCCGGCCCCATGGCAGAGGGAATGCTTGCTTTATGGGATGAACTTAAAACCCTGTTGGAATTGAGGTGAAGAAGCTATGACCCAAGACCAGGCAAAGTGCAGTACCTGTAAAGATTAACATACCCATTCTGGGTCTGGTGGAGAATATTAAGAAAAAAAATAGTAGAGGAGCGTGAAGGAGCATGAAAATTGCCCTCCCCAACGACCGCGGCCAGGTTAACCAGCATTTCGGCAGGAGCGAAGAATTTGTTATTTTCGAGATGTCCGGCCAGGAAATTAAAAGCCGGGAAACAGTATCCACCGCCACCCTGCAGCATAACCACGAAGGTCTGGCCGAACTGTTTAAAAACAAAGGGGTTGATGTATTAATTCTGGGCGGCGTAGGACCCCGTGCCATACAGGCGCTGCAGCAATACGGCCTGCAGGTGATCACCGGTGCCAGCGGTAACGTGGAAGAGGTGGCCCGGGCCTATGCCCGGGGGGAACTGGTCAGCCGGGGGTCCATATGTGACCACGGCCACGGTCACGGTAGTCACTGTCATCACGGGCCGGGCTGCCATTAACAGGTTCCAGGCTCTTGATAGATCTTGATTTAAATGCGGTTAAGACAAACAGGAGGGCTTGTGCCCTCCCTAAACTTTATGCATAAAGGTCCAATGATTTCAGGGGGGACTATCAAATGAGTTTTGATCTGGATAGATTGGCGGAGGAACTCCAGAAAAAAATCTGGTCACAATTCAGTGATGTAGTTATCGATCATGCCAACAATCCCAGGAACATCGGGAGCATTGAAGATGCAGACGGGTATGCCAGCGTTACCGGCTTATGCGGCGACACGATCCAGATCTGGCTGAAGGTAACGGATGGGAAAATTGGTGAAATTACCTTTTGGACTGACGGCTGCGGCACCACCATCGCCGCCGGTAGTATGGTTACCGAACTGGCCAGGGGTAAGGCTCTCCCTGAGGCCTTGCAGATCACACCTCGTGACGTGCTGGATGCTCTGGGAGGACTGCCTGAAGAAAGCGTGCATTGCGCTTTTCTGGCGGCAAACGCCCTGCATGAAGCTATCAAAGATTACCGGAAATCTCAAGCCGGCCATTTCAATGGCGGCCCACAGACCAGATCGGGGGCCGAGGGTAAATAAAGAGGAGGCACCCGGCTGGACTGAATGCCTATTGCCTGTGGCGTCCCTCCAATCCAAGGTACTCTTTGAGCGCTGCTTGAAGTACTTGGGAAAAATTAACTTTTCTTTCTTCGGCCATGTCGTTTAGCCACTTGGGAATGGTCAGAGTTTTTTTAACAGCCTTTTCTTCCATCCTGTCGCGAAATGGTGGCATCCAAACTTCGATAAGCACAATAGCTTGGTTGGGCTCTGCCTTGATTTGGCTAATTTTGCTTGGCTCAGGGATGGCCATGCCCTCCTGTTCCATGCCGTACAGGTGGAGTGCTAATGCTTCTTTGGCCATGTGCAGGGCCTCTTCTTCAGTATCGCCGCAGGTAATGCATCCAGGAAGGTCGGGAAATTCGACTGAAATGCCGTCATCAGCATAATCAAAGATTGCTGGATATATATATCTCTCTTTTACCATTGTTAGATCCCCCTTACGAGGATATAGATTTTTACGCCTCTATCTCCGCTTGCTTAAAGATGCTTTTCACTGTTTTGGCTGGCAGGCTTTTCTTTGGGTGGGGGACGGTAACCAGCCCCTTTTTTATTGGATGCTTGAATTGGTGGTGGCTTCCTGTTACTCTGACTAACTGCCAACCGTCTTGCTTCAGTATGGTTATGATTTCTTTTGAGGAGTATGTTTTCATTGCCTTCTCCCCTTTGAGCAGATTATAACACGTATAACTATACGTTTCAATTGGGTGCTGCCTTTTTTACACAATGTTCAACCTGCTTGGGGAAAAGATGGTCAGTATTGGTGGCCAGGAGTGAAAAATTAGCCGCAAAGGGCCATGGTGGATGGCTGGCGGCCCAATGAATAGGGCCCTGAGTCACGCCTACTGGCGGACTCAGGGCCTGCTCAGTCCCGAATGCTATGAAGCAATCAGTCATGCTTGGCGAACTGCCGGATGCGGATCCGCATGACCGGTGGCGGTAGAGGACGGGGGTTAGCCGCTCCCTCCTACTCGATTTCTTAAATTAAAACACCTTTTTCCGGGTCAACTCCTCCTGGACGTCAACCAGCGCCTCGCCGAAACGCTGGAAGTGCACCACTTCCCTTTCCCGCAGGAAACGCAGGGTATCCTTGACGCCGGGGTCGTCGGTCAGCCGGATCAGGTGTTCGTAGGTGGTGCGGGCCTTCTGCTCCGCCGCCATGTTTTCATGCAGGTCGGTGACCGGGTCTCCGGTGGCCTGGACGTAGGCGGCCGTCCAGGGTACCCCGCTCGCATCCACCGGGTAGACCGCCCGGTCGTGTTCGGCAAAATAAGCTCCCAGATCTTCCCGGCGCAACTGTTCCGGGGTGGCACCCTTCATCAGGCGATAGATCATGGTACCTACAATTTCCCAGTGGGCCAGCTCTTCGGTGCCAATGTCCGTGAGCAGGCCTCGAGCTTTATTCGTGGGCATGGTGTAGCGCTGGGTTAAATACCTTACGGCAGCCGACAACTCGCTGTCGGGCCCGCCGTACTGGGCCATCAGATACCTGGCCATGCGCAGGTCGGTCTTATAGACCCTTACTGGATATTCCAGCTTTTTTTCGTAAATCCACATCCTCTCCAGTCCTTTCTTAAAATTGAATTTCCCAGGGCCAGGGATCTTCAACCCAGCGCCAGGGGTATTCGCTGGGCGAAAAGCCATAAGATACCAGCGGACCGTACATGCGCTCGTAATGGGCCTTCAGCTGGTTCAAGCGCTCGGTAACCAGGTTGTAATCATTTAAAGGCTCCTGTTCAGTGGGATGGGTGTCCAGGTAAAGGGTCAACTCTATGGCTACGAATTCTAATGCCATAATGTCATGCAGCAGTTGTAACCGCCTCGAGTCCACTTGTTTTCCTCCTTCCAGGGGGAAGTTACATTTTAATAGGGGTAGGGGCTGTAAAGTTCAGGGAAAAAGGTGCCTTTTTCCAGAGCTTCCGCCGGACTGTAAGTTCTGCCGTAACGCTGGGGGGGTACATAGGCCTGCGCCAACCGTAGCGGGGGGTAAAAGGCAGTGGTATGGGCGACCAGGGGAGCGTCTGCGGCGGCTGCTTTTACTTCCTGCTCTGGCGTTTTTTCGGGAGTGGTCATTCTGACAAGCCTCCTCTAAATGGTATAATATGAAAATCTTACTAATACAGTATGTTATGTCAGCAGATAATGACACCGCAAAAAGTGTAATACTTTTAGCTTCTTGTCCACAATGATGAGCTACTGACAAAAGCCCCCGGCGGGTGGCGCCAGGGGTTTTTGTCATTCCGCAATGCCGGCTAGGTTTTTGGCCAGCTTTTTCTTTTTTTCCAGGTCGGTGAGGGCGAACAGGGCCATCTTTTGGGCCTGGGGAGACCCGGCCCCGTGCCACGTGCCTGCGCCGTGCAGGCCGGCGCACCAGTTTTGAATGAACTTGGCTATGCGCAACCTTAACTCGGCAGGTGCGGCCGCCTTCATGAATTTCCTGATGTACTGGGCCGTTTCTGGATTTTCCAGTTCCAGTTCCGAGGGCATGGTCACGGCCATACCACCCCCAATATCCCCGGCCCATTTCATGATTTCCCAAAACCCGTCAGCTACGGTAAGCTTGGCCACATTGCCAAAGACGTCGTCCGGCTGGTAAAATCCAGAACCCGCCGGTTCTTCCCGGCCTTTTACGGCAGCAGCTATGGCACAGGCGTAACAGGTTTCCCTGACCCGGATCATATCGGTAATTTTTTCGACAATGTGCGGGGCTTTATGGACACCCGAATACTCTGCCGCCAGTTGAGACGCTCCAATGATCAAATCCGCAAATCCAACTTTGCAGGCACCACCGCAATTCATGCGGTGGGTTTTGGCAAAGCGGGCAATCAGTTTGCCGGTAAATTGGGTTTCACCGCACAGGAAGACCCTCTCCCAGGGAATAAATACGTTTTCAAAAACCATAGTACAGGTTTCCCTCTGGCCGTACAGGGGATTACCCAGGTATTTAATATCCGGGATCACTTCCCGTTCGGCTGTAAAGGGAGTGTACTGGCTGATATAGGTGATGCCGGGAGCGCCGTTGGGAACCGCAAAGGCTACGGCAAAGTTTTCCTCCCCGGGGCGCATGGCCATGGTCGGGATAACCACCGTTTCATGGCACCCGATAGCCCCGCTCTGGCTTACCTTGGCACCCCGCACCACAATACCGTCGGAACGTTTTTCCACCACGTGGACATAAACGTCCGGGTCTTCCTGTTGCGCCGGACGCCTGGTTCTTTCTCCCTTCGGATCGGTAACGGCACCGCTTACGGCCAGGTCATTTTCCTGCAAGTATTTAAGGTAGTTTATAAACCGCTGGTGATATTCCGTTCCCAGGTCCCGGTCCATTTCCCAGGTGACACCCGCCAGGGCGTTGAGTGTATCCGCCCCCACACACCGGTAGTTGCATGTCCCCAGCACCTGACTGGTTAAAAGGGCCATCTCGGCCCGCATTTCCAGGTCATGGATACTCTGGGCAATGTGCAGGCAGCGGCTGACCCGTTCACCGGTATAAGGCGATATGGCTGTCATAATCTCTTGATATTGCGGGTCTTCTGCCAGTTCATACACCCGCGCGTTGGCCCGGACTACAGTCATGGTAGTGGGGTTTTCTAAGAGATTCACCTGCTTGCCTCCCAGAAATATCCTGGGGCTCAGATCTTTCATGCTTTCCATGTATTCTGCCGCTGTTTTCAATGCAAAACACCTCCATGCCAATCCCAGAGGGGATTGAATTTTCTAGGAGCCTGTTGCAAAATAGTCTCTTTTTTCTGCTGAAAAGCCACTTGCAAAAATTTTGGATTACAATTAATGGTAATCTGTCATAGAAACAGGCTTAAAACATGTTTGAACCAGCTAATAACCATTTGTTTTACGGGTATTTTCCTTATTTTACCTGTATTTGGGCAGACTACCCCCTATCCACTAGCCAGGACCGGTGTAGTGCCATTTATTGCCATATCGTTATGGGGAAAAGCAGCAGTTACTTTTTGATTAAGCAACTTCCAGTAACGTTTAAAGTTAACCACAGTGGCAACTAAAAGCGCCTGCAGGGTTACTTTGGCCAGACCAAGATAACGAGCTTTTCGCAGGCCATGCATCACCATTTCCGCCTGCTTTCTCTCGATCTTGCAGCGTTCGGGATATTTACCGGCAAACTCCTCGGTTTTTTGAAAGGCCCGACCCTCCTGGAGGTAGCGTTCGTAGGCATTTACCGTGACTGTCCGTCTACCCTTTTTGTTTCTGGTACACTGGTTTAATAAAGGACAGTTTTGGCACTGTTCCGGGGAAAAGAGAAATACTTTGAGCCGGCCCGTTTTTTTGTCATAGATTTTTTCAGGTGCGATTTGACCGGCTGGGCAGCGGCAGATCTGTCTGTCCAGGTCAATTTCAAAAGCCGATTTGGGGAAACAGCCATCTTTCCCGATTCCTTCGGGGACAGGGCTGATCACTTTAATCTGGCGGGTGGCCATTTCTTCCCTGACCCTGCCCGTGCCATAAGCAGTGTCAAAGATCGCTTCCTCTGGCCGGCGCTCTTCGGGTTGCTGGTCGACAAGCGCAAAAGTTGCCTCTGAATCGTGGGTGTTCCCGGGGGTTACGGTAACGGCGGTGATAAATTCACTTTCTTTATCTATGGCGGTATGGCTCTTGTAGCCGTCAAAGAGCCGGGAGTGAGACTTTCTTCCGTGGCGCATTTCGGGATCAGTGGTGGAAATGACCCGGTCCTTGGCCACCCCCCGTTTTATGGTTACCGAGCCGTCTTCCTTTTGTTCTATATCCTGGGTGGCTACCGTCAATAGGAGGTCTTTTAATTCCCTTTCTTTACAGGATAATTCCATCCCCTCCGTTGCGCTAATAATCGTTAAGGCATCCTGGTAAAGCTGGTTTAACAGCCTTTCCCGTTCGGCGGGGTCTTCCCAGTTGATTTTGGGTTTGCCCTTGCCCTGATAATTAAGATTCAGCCTCAATTCCGGGAAATCAGGGCGTTTTTTCAGGGCGCTCAAAAGTTTTCTTATGGCCAGCCGGATTAAAGTGTAGGTGTCCTGGACCGCTCCGGCACCCAGGACGTAGGTGGAGTCCATGATCTGTTGAACACATTTAGCGGGAAGCAACCCTTTGGCTTCCGCCGCCTTCAGGATTTCTTCAAAAGCGGCGCGTTCTTTCTTGTTCAACAATAACCTGGCCCGAAACCGGCACAGGTCGGTATGGTCAAATCCTGCTTCCCCCAGGGAAAGGTTCAGTGCTACTTTCCAGCGCAGGTCGTATAAAGCACGTTGTTCCGCTTCCCGGTCTGATACCCGGTCGTGAAACTGCAGCAGGAGCACCTTGACCAGGCGGCTGGGTGGGATGGACGGACGTCCGCAGGAGGCATAGCAGTCGGCAAATAGTTCGTCCCGGAAGATATCGTCAGCCTGAGAGAAGCCATAGTAAAAGCTGTCTTCGGGAACGAGGGGCTTTTGCTCCCAGGCCTGCAGGACGTCGATGTTCGTAAATTTCAATTGTTGTTTTTGGCGGCCCAGCATTTCAAATTACCAACCTCTATCTAATGATACCTTAGATATTCGACAAATTGCTGGTCAATTCCTTCTAAATGGAAAATCTTATGGTTTTTCCGTTAGATTTTTGTGGGTGGTAAGGAGTTTTGCAACAGGCTCCTAGAAACCTGATTCATAGCAAGAACAAGACCAGGTTACAAAAGCGCTCAACAAATCCCGTGGATGCGTTATTTGTCAGAAACTAGATCCTCCCAGGGCTTATAAATTTTATAGGGATTGTAAACCTTAAGTGACAGCCGGCAAAATTACCGGATCCGACATTAGTTGCCGAGGTGGGAACCCGTGTTACATCCTGCGCCGAAAAGTTTTACCCACATTATGGTCATGGCAGTTATTTTTTGCCTGTTTTATCGGGTGGCGGTTCCATTAGAAGCAGCTCCTTCCAGTAACATCCTGGCCGGACGCGTGATCGTAATTGATCCCGGCCATGGTGGGGACGACCCCGGGACGGTGGGATGTCATGGCATTGTGGAAAAGGATGTGGCTATGGAAATCAGCCGGCGGGTGGCGGATGTTTTCCGGCGGACCGGGGCCCGGGTGGTGCTGACCAGGGATGGGGACCGGGAAACGGCGGGTCCCGGGGAAAGCGGTGGGGAAAGGATAGAAGCCCACGATTTGGCCCGCCGGGTGGAGCTGGCCAACAAATGCGGTGCCCATCTTTTCCTGAGCATTCACTTAAATCATTTTTCCGAGCCCGATGAATACGGGGCACAGGTATTTTACCAGACCGGTTCCCAGGAAAGCCGCAAACTGGCCGAGGCCATCCAGGCCGAACTAAACAAGAACCTGGTGGATTCGGGGCGCCAGGCTTTGGCCGGCGATTTTTACGTCTGCCGCAACTCCCGCATGCCGGCAGTAATAGTAGAAGTGGGGTTTTTAAGCCACGAACGGGAATCCCGGCAGCTAACCGATCCCGCCTATCAGGAACGGGCTGCCCGGGCCATCCTCCAGGGTGTGGTCAATTACTTTCAGGGCGACAGGGGGGAGGTGAAACAGCATGGTTAACATTTTCCGCCTGGTGGTTTTTTTGCTCGTTTTAAGCCTGGCCGCCGGTCCCGCTGCCGCTGCAAGTCATAGTGTCCCGGTGACCGGGAGGCTTTCCAATCAACCGGTACGGAATATTGATTACTCACCTTTAAAAAAGCAGATGGAAAAATTTGTGCGCGAAAAAAAGTCCACCTTTGCCATTTATTTTGAGGATCTGGCCTCCGGCGCCAGTTTCGGCATTAATGCCGACAAACCAATGGTGGCAGCCAGCACAGTCAAACTGCCCATGGCCCTGTATATAAACCATCTGGTGGTGCAGGGTAAAATGCACTGGCACGACCGGGTGAGTTACCGCAAGGCCACCGATTACGAAGACGGTTCTGGAGTGCTGCGTTACGAAGCCAGGGACGGTGATACCTATTCCCTCCGCTTGCTTACCAATCTGGCCATCACCATCAGTGATAACGTGGCCTTTCGCATGCTGGCCAGGCACGTGGGCCGGCCGAATTTTTATGCCTATATGAAGGAACTGGGTGGCCGCACGGTCTATCCAGGAGGTAAAAATTTGACCACCGCCCGGGATCTGGCCACCTATGTCAAGGCCACCCTGGATTTCGCCCGGCGCTATCCGCAGGAAGGCCAGCGCCTGCTGGATGATCTGGCCCACCCGTCTTTTCATATTGGCTTACCGGGACTGCTTCCGCACCAGGTCATGGTGGCCCATAAGGAAGGGGATTTAGATGGGGTAGCCAACGACTGCGGGGTGGTTTTTGGCCGGCGGCCTTACATCCTGGTGGTTTTGTCCAGCGGGGTAAAAGAGACCCGGGAGGGTTTTGCCGACATCGCCCGCTTAAGCAAGATGGCTTACGATTTTCAGGAGTCCCTCCCGGCAGCTGAAATATTCCCATTATACCAATCACCGAAATAGACACCCATGACGCTTTCAGCGTCACCAACAAAGGATGAAAATCGCTGCCGTTTTGCACGTAAGCGAACGGAGCGAGCGCGTGCAAACGGCGGGCAATTACTATTTTCAGGATAAGGGTAAGGAGGTTTGCACTAAATGTTCGCCCGGAAAATCCTCAGTACATTGTTGATTTGTTTATTTACCCTGGCTTGTGCCTTACCGGCCTGGGCGGTGAAAGAGAAGGAGGAAGGCACCAGCGGCGGGCTGGATACTACCGCCGAATCAGCGGTGCTCATGGAAGACCATACGGGCAAAGTTTTATGGGCCAAAAATCCCGATAAGGAATTACCCATGGCCAGTGTGACCAAAATCATGACCCTTCTTTTAGCCGTAGAAGCCGTGGAACAGGGCAAGGTCAGCCTGAAGGACCGGGTGGTGGCCAGTGAGAACGCGTGGGAGATGGGCGGCTCCCAGATTTACCTTGAACCCGGGGAAGAATTCAGTTTCGAGGAAATGCTCATTGCCGTGGCCGTAGGATCGGCCAATGATGCCAGCGTGGCCGTGGCCGAGCATATCCTGGGGAGTGAAGAAGCCTTTGTGGAGGCCATGAACCAGCGGGCCAAACAACTGGGCTTAAAACACACCCACTTTGTCAACTGCACCGGCCTGCCGGCTGAGGGCCATTACACATCGGCCTACGATATGGCGGTTATTTTGCGGGAATGTTTAAAATATCCCCTTTTCCGCCGCATCTCGTCCATTTACGAATATGATTTGCGGGGCGGAAAGTTCAAGCTGTGGAATACCAACAAGCTGCTCAAGTGGTATGAGGGTGTGGATGCGGGCAAGACGGGGTGGACCAACGAGGCCAAATATTGCCTGGCTTCTTCGGCGGAACGGGACGGCCTGCGGTTGATTGTGGTAGTCCTGGGAACGCCCGAACCCAAAAGCCACTTCCGGGAATCCATCAAGCTGTACAAGTATGGCTTTGCCCGCTACAAGGCGGTAAACATCTTCCCTGCGGGTGCTAAAGTAAAATCCCTGCCTGTAAGCAAGGGAGTGGTGAATAAGCTGGATGTGGTGACAAAAGACCGGGTTACCGTGGTGGCGCCCAAAGGGGAGGACCGGGGATTCACCACCCACCTGGAACTGCCCTCCCACGTAACCGCTCCCGTGACCAGGAGGCAGCAGCTTGGCTACTGTGTGGTGAAAAAGGACGGGCAGGAAGTGCTGCGGGTGCCTTTAGTGGCCCGGTACGAAGTTAAAAAGGCCAGCTTGCTGCAGCAGATCAAAAAGGTCTTCACCCGCCTGCACGGCGTTCGCTAAAACAAGGTGCCCCGGGATAAGGGGCACCTTAAAATTTGCATTTCGACAGAATGTATGGTAACATTTAGCAGGAGAATCCCACCCCAACGTAGAAGTTATGAGTCAAAACCTGAGTTATCCTCAGTTTTAAGAGCGTGATTTAGCTCGAAAGCGAGCGACTTGAGCCAAGCGGAAGACCAAACTTAGCGAAATTGAGGACAGAGGCGGGTTCACTGGATATTTACCCAAAACACGGCAGGAGTGATCTATGGTGGAACTGGACCTGGAAACCAGGCAGGATACCCTGTTTGTCCGGCCGGAAGGGGAGCTGGACCTGGGGGTAGCCGATTTTCTGCGCAATGCCCTGGAAGAATCTTTAAATAAAAACCCGGTGCGTCACCTGGTGTTTAATCTAAGCCGGGTCTCTTATATTGATAGCTCCTGTTTGGGGGTTATCCTTGGCCGCTACAAGCGCCTGGCCAGGGAAGGGGGCAGGGTTTCGCTGGTGGGCCTGCAGCCCCATGTGCGGCGCATTTGTGAGCTTTCGGGGCTGTTGCGGATCATGGGCGAGTATACCACGGAAGAGGAAGCTGTAGCCAGGGCCGGGTGAGGGGGGATTACCATGAAAGTGATTAACCAGCTAAAGATGGAGTTTTTAAGCCTGCCGGACAACGTAGCCTTCGCCCGGGTGGCCGTGGCCGCCTTTGCCTCCCAGCTGGACTTTACCTTAAACGACCTGGAAGAAATTAAAGTAGCTGTTTCCGAAGCGGTGGCCAATGCCATTGTCCATGGTTATGAAAATTCCCCGACAGGTATCGTACGGGTGCTCGTCACGTTGCTGGAAACCGGGGTGGAAATCCGGGTGGAAGATAACGGCAAGGGCATTGCCGATGTAAAAAAGGCGCTGGAACCGGCCTATTCCACCGATCCGGAACGGATGGGACTGGGGTTTGTGTTTATGCAGTCCTTCATGGACCGCCTGCATGTGGATTCCGGCCCGGCCAGGGGAACCCGGGTAACGATGATTAAAAACATTAACCGGGGTGCAGCAGCGGCTTCCCAGGGGGGTCATTGAGGTGACTGCCCCATGAGTACGCGATTAGTGGAAATGAATTTACCCCGCTTCCCCCTTTTGGGCGATGAAGAGATACGGGAACTGCTGCGCCGCGCCCGGGCCGGGGACAAGGCTGCCCGGGAAAGGCTCATCAACTGTAATTTAAAACTGGTCTTCAATCTGGTCCGGCGCTTTCAAAACCGGGGTTACGAACTGGAAGATTTGTTCCAGATTGGTTGCATTGGCCTGATGAAGGCCATAGATAAGTTCGATCTAAACTACGACGTTAAATTTTCCACTTATGCCGTGCCCATGATTGTGGGGGAAATCCGGCGCTTCTTGCGGGATGATAACCCCGTGAAGGTAAGCCGGTCGGTGAAAGAAACCGCCTACCGCATCCAGCAGGCCCGGGAGCGCCTTACCGGGCGGCTGGGCCGGGAGCCCTCGGTAGGGGAAGTGGCTGCGGAGTTGGGGATTTCCCGGGAGGATGTAGTCACCGCCATGGAAGCGGCTCAGGCGCCTACCTCCATCTACGAGACCCTCCACCAGGATGATGGCGATCCCATATACCTTCTGGATCAGCTCCGGGATGGAGGGGAAGGGGAGATGCCCTGGCTTGACCATATTGCGGTGAAGGAGTTGCTCATGTCCCTGCCCGAACGGGATAGAAAAATCCTCATGTGGCGTTTTTTTGAAGACAAAACCCAGGCAGATGTGGCCAGACAGCTGGGTTTGTCCCAGGTACAGGTATCCCGGCTGGAACGCCAGGCTTTAAAAAAGCTCAAGGAAATGATGCAACCCGGGGAGGATGGTTAACCCCCGGGTAACTGTTCAGTAAAACCGCTACCACCGGCAGGTGCCGCGTTGTCCAAAGCGAACGACTTGCGAAGCGCTGGTAACAGCACCCGGCGAAGCGAGGGTAACCGGACTGTGGCGCGAAACCAGCGGCACCGAAATGTAGCTTTAGAAAAGGTAACTTACTAAAACGACAAAAAGATGAAAGTAAGATACAACAGCCATGCCGCATTTGCAGCGCCGCCAGTTCGGTCCGAAGCGAGCCGCGGTGCTGTCAGCGCGGAGCACTGGAGTGAGCGTGGACAACGCGGCACCATAGCGGGATCACTGAACATTTACAACCCCTGGGTCTTTTTATTGTTTCTTGCCCGCATAAAACTCTCTTTCATCGTAGATAATAGCCTTAGTTGTTAAAAAAGTTTATCAAAGGGGAGTGACTTTATGCATATTAGGGTTTCGGAATTAGTAGGTGAGTCGCCCAACGGATGGAAAGCCGCAGTTCAGGCGGCCGTGGACGAAGCCTCCAAGACCATCAACGATATTGTGGGCGTGGAGGTGGTCAACCTGACCGCCAATGTGCAAAACGGCCGGGTTGTCGAGTACAAGGCCAATGTAAAGATTGCCCACCGGGGCTAATCACAAAAACGGGACACCACCCACGGGTGTCCCTTTATATTTCTTAGCGTTTCAGGGCTCCCTCCCGGGCGCATAATTGTCTGGTTGGGAGGAAACCATAACAACCGGGGGTGAGACTCTGATGGCTGAGGTGAAAGATTCTCAACCGCTGGAAATACAGAAAAAAGAATATCAAAAGATGGTCCAGGAGGTTCAACCGCGGCCTACCGTGGGCCGTAACGTTTTCTGGGCTTTTGTTGTGGGAGGGCTGATCAGCGTTTTAGGGCAGTTATTTTTGAACTTTTTCCAGGCCCGGGGGCTGACCTTGCAGGAAGCGGGAGCGGCCACGTCCACGGTACTGGTTTTTCTGGCCGCTCTGTTCACCGGGCTGGGGGTATACGATGAGATTGCCAAACTTGCCGGTGCCGGTACAATAGTGCCCATTACTGGCTTTGCCAACTCCATGGTCGCTCCGGCCATGGAATACCGGGGTGAAGGACTGGTCCTGGGAGTGGGGGCAAGGCTTTTCACCGTTGCCGGACCGGTGCTTGTTTTTGGCATTGTGACAGCCTGGTTAGCTGCACTTCTGTACTATTTCTTCCGGTAAGGAGGTGGAGCCTTTGCCGGCACCCAAAAAAAACGGGCTGCAAACCGTGTGGTTTCAAAATCCACCGGTAATCATCTCTACGGCCACCATTGTGGGAAGTAAAGAAGGCCAGGGGCCTTTGGGGCATACCTTTGACAAAGTGGTGGAAGACAACTATTACGGGGAAAATACCTGGGAAAAAGCAGAGCGGCGGATGCTCAAAGAGGCCATGCAAAATGCTATCCAGCGGGCCAACCTGCAACCCCAGAATATTGACTACCTGCTGGCCGGTGACCTCTTGAACCAGATTATTAGTGCTGATTTCGTCGCCAGGGATCTGGGCATTCCCTTTATCGGCCTTTACGGGGCCTGCTCCACCATGTATGAAGGCCTGGCCCTGGGGGCAATGCTCATTGACGGCGGTTTTGCCGAATATGTGCTGGTGGGGGTATCCAGCCATTATTCTACGGCCGAAAGGCAGTACCGTTACCCGACGGAGCAGGGTACCCAGCGCCCCCTGTACGCCACCTGGACGGTAACCGGGGCGGCGGCGGCAGTACTGGCCCGCCAGGGTAACGGCCCGGTGATTACCCATGCTACCATCGGTAAAGCAATTGATTTGGGCCAGGGGGACCCCATGAACATGGGGGCGGCCATGGCCCCGGCAGCTGCCGATACCATGGCCCGTCACCTCATGGATACCCAGCGGCAACCCGATTACTACGATCTCTTTATCACCGGCGATTTGGGAACTTACGGGCGGGAACTCGCTCTCAAACTGATGCAGCAAAAGGGTTATGACATTTCCACCCGGTTCAGTGACTGCGGAGTCCTGATTTATTCCCCCGAGCAGGACGCCCATGCGGGGGGCAGCGGCTGCGCCTGTGCGGGTGTGGTCACCTGTGGCTACCTGATGCAGGAAATTAAAGCCGGCCGCTTAAAGCGTATCCTGGGGGTGGCTACCGGGGCTCTGCTCAGCCTCTGCAGCTACCAGCAGGGAGAGACCATTCCCGGCATTGCCCATGCCGTGGTCATAGAAGGACGGTGATTTGAAAAACATGATTTTTTTAAAGGCGTTTCTCGTGGGCGGTCTGTTATGTGTGATTGCCCAGCTCCTGATGGATCTGACCAGCTATAAGGTTACCCCCGCCCACGTGCTGGTAGGTTTTGTTACCGCAGGAGTTATTTTAAGCGCCCTGGGGTTGTACCAGCCCCTGGTGAACTGGGCCGGGGCTGGGGCTACGGTGCCCTTAAGTGGTTTCGGCCACCTGCTGGCCCAGGGAGCCATCGGCGGGGTAAAACAAAAGGGAGTCCTGGGGGCCTTTTCCGGAGGGGTGGCCGCTACGGCCGCCGGTATAACCGCAGCGGTCGTTTTTGGTTACCTGGCCGCCCTGGCCTTCCGACCAAAAGGATAGGAGTGAATTTCATGAGCCAGCAGACGGCAGACGTGAGCCAACAGGCAGCAGATGCCAGCAATAAAACGCCGGTGAAAAAACGGCTGGAAGAGAATACGGAATTCCTGAAAAAGGCTCTGGGAATAGGGGAAAGCTACGATGTTATCCTGCGGGAATTAAACATTGGCGGGGTCAAGGCAGCCCTTATTTTTGTGGACGGGCTGACCAACGATCAGATTTTTACCCTTATTTTGGAGCACCTGGCGGAACTGGAACGGGAAGGGATGACCATCAATACCTTCCGCAAGCTTTTTTACCGCCACATTCCCTTCACCGAAGTCAGCCAGGTGGAACACCTGGAGGACGTGGTGGAAAAGGTGCTTTCCGGCCCCCAGGCACTGCTTATTGACGGGGAAGAGAAGGCCATTATCATTGACGTCCGAACTTATCCCGTGCGCCAGCCCGAAGAGCCGGATCTGGAAAGGGTGGTACGGGGTTCCCGGGATGGTTTTACCGAAACGCTGGTTTACAACACCGCCCTCATTCGTCGCCGTCTCAGGGACCCCAGGCTGCGCATGGAAATCCTCCAGGCGGGCAAACGGTCCAAAACCGATATAGTTATTTGCTTTTTGCAGGATGTGGCCAATCCGGATCTGGTGGACAGCATCAAGGAAAAGATTAAAAACATCGACATTGATGGGCTGCCCATGGCGGAAAAAGCGGTGGAGGAATTAATTACTCCCGGCAGCTACTGGAATCCCTTCCCCAGGGTGCGCTACACCGAGCGGCCCGACGTGGCCGCCATCCACCTGCTGGAAGGACACGTCCTGGTGCTGGTGGACACCTCTCCCAGTGTGGCCATTGTCCCCGCTACCTACTTTCATCACCTGCAACATGCCGAGGAATACCGCCAGAGCCCGGCAGTTGGGGTATGGTTGCGGGCGGTACGCTTTGTGGGGGTGGCCGTGTCCATCTTCCTGTTACCCCTTTGGTTTTTAGCCGCCCTGCATCCTGAACTGTTACCACCGGCTTTGAAGTTCATCGGCCCCAAAAAAATTGGAGCCATTCCCTTGATAATACAGTTTATTATTGCCGAGTTTGCCGTTGATATGGTACGGCTGGCCACCATCCACACCCCCACGGGCCTGTCGGTGTCCATCAGCTTGATTGCCGCCCTGCTTATAGGCGATATTGCCGTTTCCGTGGGTTTATTTGCCCCCGAGGTGATTTTGTATACGGCGGTAGCCGCAACCGGAATCTTTCTTACCCCCAGTTACGAACTCTCCCTGGCCAACCGCCTGGTGCGCCTGTTCTTGCTGGCGGCAGTGGCTGTGGCCGGCCTGCCCGGCTTTATCATCGCCATGCTGGTAACCTTTGCCTTTCTGGTGGCTACCAGGTCCTTTGGCATCCCTTACATGTGGCCCCTGATCCCCTTTAACTGGACGGCCATGAAGAAAGTGCTGGTGCGTTCCCCTGTGCCGATAGACAACATCCGCCCCAGCATCTTAAAACCCCGGGATAAATACCGGCAGGCCATACCCGAACCGGCCCGGAAACGGTAAGCCCCCGGCCGGGGGCTGTTTTATTTTTTTTCCGTTGGGCCATAATAAGAGTATTGTTACACCGGAAAGGAGTGAACCCATGACCCTTAAGGTAGGTATACCCAGGGCCTTGCTCTATTACTACTACTTACCTTTGTGGCGTACCTTTTTTGAAGCTCTGGGGTTGGAAGTGGTTATCTCAAGGCCAACCACTAAAACTATTTTAGATGCCGGTTTACAGAACTCTGGGGATGACGTATGCCTGCCGGTACGGTTAGCCTTTGGTCACGTGCTTGATTTAAAAGACCGGGTAGACGTACTTTTTTTGCCCCGGCTGGTAAGTATAGCCCGGCGGGAATATATATGTCCCAAGTTCCTGGGCTTTCCCGATATGGTCCGGCACGGGATTTCAGGGCTGCCGCCCCTCATAGATCCAAACCTCAACCTTTACCGCAAGGATAGCCCCTATCCTTTCTTTGTTGCCCTGGGCCGCAACTTTACCAGTAACCGGCTCGCCATTTACCTTGCCTACCGCCGGGCCATGCACGCCCAGGTCCGCTATGTGCAGCTGTTGGAAAGAGGGCTTTTCCCGGAACAGGCCCTGGCGCTACTGTACCAGGGAGTTGCGGAAGGGCAGGAATCGGGTGGCGGTGGCCCGACGGTGGCTGTAATCGGCCATCCGTACAATATTTACGACCCCTATATCAGCATGAACCTTTTGAGCCGTCTTGCAAGGAGCGGGGTACGGGTTTGTAGCGCCGATAACCTCCCGGAAACCCTCATCCGGGAACAGGCCGCCAGGCTGCCCAAGC
This sequence comes from Desulfofundulus salinus, assembly GCF_003627965.1. Taxonomy (NCBI): domain Bacteria; kingdom Bacillati; phylum Bacillota; class Clostridia; order Eubacteriales; family Peptococcaceae; genus Desulfofundulus; species Desulfofundulus salinus. The sequence continues at coordinate 1,480,971 of NZ_RBWE01000001.1, forward strand.
ATCTTTTCTGGAGCCTGGGACAGCGCATGATCGGTGCTGCCTGGCACTACCTGCAGAGCCCGGATGTGGACGGCATCATCCACGTGGCTTCCTTTGCCTGTGGCCCCGATTCCCTCACCGGGGAACTGATCTCCCGGGAGGTAAGGCGCCGGGGTAAGCCCTTCCTCAACCTGACCCTGGACGAACATTCGGCAGAAGCCGGGGTGGTGACCCGCCTGGAAGCCTTTTTGGACATGATGGAACGCCGGCAGTTTCTTCCAGTAAGGGAGAGTGTATAATGAAGGTTACCTTTCCTCACATGGGACATATGTGGATCTGTCTTTCGGCCATGCTGGAATACCTGGGGGTGGAGGTGGTGGTACCGCCGCCTTCCAGCAAACGCACCCTGACCCTGGGAGCCAGGCATGCCCCCGAATTTGCCTGTTTACCCCTTAAATTAAACCTGGGCAATTTCATGGAGGCCAGTGAACTGGGGGCGGACACCATTCTCATGGCCGGTGGGTGCGGGCCCTGCCGCTTTGGCTACTATGCCCAGGTGGAGCACGCCATCCTGGAAGACCTGGGTTACAAATACCGCCTGGTGGTGATGGAACCTCCCCAAAAACATGTGGGGGAGCTGCTTTCTAAGATCAAATATATCACCGGCCACAGTTCCTGGTGGGAAGTGGTACGGGGTATTCGCTTCGGGTACCAGAAGGCCCGCATGGTGGACGAGCTTGAAAGACAGGCCAATTACCTGCGTCCCCGGGAGATCCACCGGGGCAGCACCGATAAAGCGTTCAAACGGGCCCTGCAGGAAATCATCGCCGCCAAACACCCGCGGGATTTGCCTCAAGCCGGGGAACGGGTGCGCAAGATCATGGCCCAGGTGGTTATAAAGCCCCGGCCGGTTCTGCGCGTGGGTATCGTCGGTGAAATCTTCACCCTTTTGGAGCCCTTTGCCAATTACGATCTGGAAAGGAGGCTGGGCTACCTGGGTGTGGAGACCGACCGGTCCATTTATTTGAGCGAGTGGATCAACGATCACCTTTTCCTGGGCCTGGTCAGAGGGCTGCGCAGCCGCAAGGAGGCCTGCCAGGCGGCGCCTCCTTACTTGAACCATTTTGTAGGAGGCCACGGACAGGAAACCGTCGGTAGCACGGTCATGTACGCTAAGCAGGGCTATGACGGCGTAATCCAGCTCCTGCCCTTTACCTGCATGCCCGAAATTGTGGCCCACAGCGTGCTGCCCAGGTTGAGCACCGAGCTGGGCATTCCCACGTTAACCATCACCGTAGATGAGCAGTCCGGGGAAGCGGGGCTGGTGACCCGCCTGGAGGCTTTTATAGATTTGCTGGCCAGAAAAAAAGGGGTGGTATAATGAAAGGATACCTGGGCATCGATGTTGGTTCCGTAAGCACCAACCTGGTCTTTATGGATGAAAACGGTAAAATCAGGGAAGCCATTTACCTGCGCACCCGGGGGCAGCCCATTTTTGCTTTGCAGGAGGGATTGCGGCAGCTGGCCGAACGCCTGCCCGCAAATACTATTGTCCGGGGGGTAGGCACCACCGGCAGCGGCCGTTTTTTGGCCGGGATAATTGCCGGGGCCGATGTGGTAAAAAATGAAATTACCAGCCACGCCGTGGCTGCCTCCACCCTGGTACCGGGAGTGCAGACCATCCTGGAGATTGGGGGCCAGGACTCCAAAATCATTATCCTGCGCAATGGCGTGGTGACCGACTTTGCCATGAACACTGTTTGTGCCGCAGGCACCGGCTCTTTCCTGGACCAGCAGGCGGCCCGGTTGAATATTCCCATCGAAGATTTCGGTGAACTGGCCCTGAAATCCACCGTTCCAGTACGTATAGCCGGTCGTTGTGCCGTTTTTGCCGAGTCGGACATGATCCATAAACAGCAGATGGGTTACAGCCTGCCCGATATCCTGGCCGGTTTGTGTGAGGCCCTGGTCCGCAATTACCTGAACAACGTCGGCAAGGGTAAAGAGATTCTCCCCCCGGTTGTCTTTCAGGGCGGAGTAGCGGCCAACGCCGGTATGCGGCGGGCCTTCGAACAGGCCCTGGGCCTGGAAGTACATGTACCCCCCCATTATAACGTGATGGGGGCGGTGGGGGCGGCCCTTTTAGCCCGGGAGAAAATGGCCGGCGGAGGAACCAGCCGGTTTCGGGGATTCGGGGTGGCTAAAACCCGCTTTAAAGCCGGGGGCTTTGAATGTGAAAATTGCCCGAACCTGTGCGAAGTGGTGGAAATCACCCGTGAAGGCGAAGTTATTGCCCGCTGGGGGGATCGTTGCGGCCGATGGTCCGGCTCCCTGGGGTATCAAGAGAACGCCGTTTAATAGGCAGGGCTGTCCCCGCTCACTCCAGGGGACAACCGACGCCCAGGTAGTTATATCAACAAGGGACGGTTTAATAACCCGTCCCTTTTCCGTTAAGCCCGCACTGTCCAGTTGTAACCGTTGTTGTTATCCCAGTTGTTGGCCGAATCCTTGAAACAGAAAGACATCATGCCGTTTTGCATGCGCAGGGTACTTTCCCAGCCCCGCTGGGTGCGTTCCATTTTAATGGTGTTAACATTTTGCCAGTTTTTCGGGTCACCAAACCCGCAGTGTAAGTAAACCTGGTCGGCACCACTTTTGGCCAGAAGTCCGTTGTAAATAATGTTCACTTCATTAAAGCCAGCCGGCCTCACCTCTACGCCTTTCGGAGTATCAGACCAACCCTGAATCAAAATAAAGCACCTCCTGCTTTGTTTTGCATTTCAATTTTTAGATTCTCCCGTAGCTCATAAGGTATACACGGACATTTCTTCCTGCCATGGAAAATGACACTTAACGTTAATTTGCATCATCCAGGAGGAATTGCCCAAACGCCGGCGAAATTAAAAGAGGTGCGCTTACGGCGCACTATAAGGTATTTTTTATAGAAGAAGCATAGAAGAGATGAGCGAAACCAAAATCTCACTTACAACCATAGAAGAGTTAGAAAGCTGTTGACAGCACCCAGCACCCATGTTACAATGGGACAAAATTGTATACATTATGCCTCATCTCCCTTTGGAGGTGAGGTAGAGGTTGCGGACAACAAGAGTACCCCGGTGGAGGAACCGGGTTCCGCAGAAGCCGGGGGAAAGGGTTGCCCGCCGAAGTTCAGCCGTTGCCCGGAACGGCTGGGCTGGGCCGTCATCGAACAGGTGCCGGACTGTCACCCGGTGGCTGCCCTGCTGCCGGGTGGAGCGCTATCTCACCAGGGGAGGGGAGGGTGTTTTTCCATTGTGCATAAGACGGCCCCTCACCCGGGAAGCCGTCTCATTTTATGTTGCCGACACCAATGACCTTTTTCCGGGCGTATTATATCCGTGGGAGGTTTTGAAATGAAGCTACACGGCACCATGACCATTAACAGCCGGGGCCACCTGGAAATTGGTGGCTGCGATACCGTAGAGCTTGCTTCTACCTTTGGCACCCCCCTTTATGTTGTGGATGAAGAGCTTTTCCGGCAAAATTGCCGGGAGTACTACCGGGCCTTCACCGAAAAACACGGTGCCGAGGTCATCTATGCGGCCAAGACATTGCTCAACCTGGCCATCTGCCGCCTGGTGGAGGAAGAAGGGCTGGGCATGGATGTGGTTTCCGGCGGCGAACTATATACTGCCCTGCAGGCCAAATTCCCCATGTCCCGGGTTTATTTCCACGGGAACAACAAGTCCAGGGAAGAACTGCGCCTGGCCCTGGAAGCCCGGGTGGGGCGGTTCATGGTGGATAATCTTTACGAGCTGGAAATGCTCAACCAGCTGGCCGGTGAGATGCACACCAGGGCAGACGTTATCCTGCGCTTAACCCCCGGCATTGAGGCCCATACCCATGAGTACATTAAAACCGGTCAGATTGACAGCAAATTCGGCCTGGTTATTGAAAACGGCCAGGCTCTGGCCGGGGTAAAACGGGCCCTGGAGATGGATCATATTGTCCTTCACGGTTTGCATTGTCATATTGGTTCGCAGATTTTCGAGCTGGATTCTTACGCCCACGCGGCCGGAGTAATGATGGATTTTGCCGCCCTGGTGGCCAGGGAGACCGGCTGGGCTCCGTCCGAACTTGATCTGGGAGGCGGGCTGGGCATCTACTACGCCGAAGGGGATCAACCCCGCCCGGTGGCCGAGTATGCCGATGTAGTTATGCGGTCCGTCCGGGAAAAGGCCATGGCGCACGGCCTGCCCGTACCCAGGGTTATTGTGGAACCCGGGCGTTCCATCAGTGGTCCGGCGGGTACTACCCTTTACACCGTCGGGGCGGTAAAGGACATTCCCGGGGTGCGCAAGTACGTGGCCGTGGACGGCGGTATGGGTGATAACCCCCGCCCGGCCCTTTACCAGTCCCGTTACGAGGCCTGCGTGGCCAACAAGGCCGCCGCACCGGCGGAAGAAGTGGTCTCCATCGCCGGCAAGTGCTGTGAATCCGGGGACATGCTCATCTGGGATATCGCCCTGCCCGGGGTCCAACCCGGGGATATCCTGGCGGTCAGCTGTACCGGTGCCTACAACTACTCCATGTCCATGAATTACAACCGCCTGCCCCGGCCGGCCATGGTGCTGGTTAAGGACGGCCGTGCCGATATCATTGTAGAGCGGGAGACCTACGCCGATCTTCTGCGTAATGACGTGATCCCGGAAAGGTTGCGCAAGAGCCGGCGGCTAAATGTGGCTTCGGCACGCTAAACCTTCCGCCCGTCAGCACCCCTAAAAAAGGGGTGCTTTTTTTACGGCGCAAAGCGACAAGGCGGAGCGAAAGGTCCAAAGCTGGTAAAAGCGGGGGGTGAATGTTCAGCAAAACCGTAATGACGAGGACAGCGCCGCATCCAACCTGGTTCGCTGAACATTTACAGGGGGGCTGCGAAGGAGTATTTTTGGTTATGAAGAAAGAAGAGTATGATATAATCAAAAAATAGTGTACCACGAGGTCTAGGAGAGAGGAGCCGCCCATGGATATTATTACCACCCACACCAATACGGATCTGGACGCCCTGGCTGCCATGGTGGGAGCCCAGAAACTCTATCCCGAAGCCGTGATGGTCTTCCCGGGTAAGCTTTCCAGGAACGTAGAGGAATTTATGGCTTTGCACAAGGACGCCCTGGCCGTGTCCAGCCTGCGGGATATCCAGCTGGAAAAGGTGCGGCGGGTGGTGCTGGTGGACACGAAAAACCCCAGACGGCTGGGCAAACTGGCGGAAGTGTTCAACCGTCGCGGGGTGGAAGTACATATTTACGATCACCATCCCTGGGCCGAAGGGGATGTGCGGGGCACGGTGGAAGTGGTGGAGACGGTGGGGGCCACCGCCACCCTGCTGGTGGAAAAAATACGGGAGCAAAACGTACCCTTGAACCCCCTGGAAGCCACAATTCTGGCCCTGGGTATTTACGGGGATACCGGTTCTTTAGTGTTTACCAGTACCACTCCCCGGGACGTGGCGGCGGTGGCCTATCTTTTGGAAAAGGGGGCCAACCTGGGAGTGGTGGCCGAATTTCTCGGCCGGCCCATGACCGAAGAACAAAAGTCCCTGCTCAAATCTTTACTGCTATCTGCCCGCCGCCACCAGGTCAACGGGGTCAAGATCCTCCTGGCCACGGCATCGGTGGAAGAATTTGTGGTTGGCCTGGCCCTGCTCACCCACACCATCTCGGAAATCGAAAGGCTGGATGCGGTATTTACTGTGGTGGAAATGGAGGACCGTGTATACATAGTGGGCCGCAGTAACGTGGCCCAGGTGGATGTTGCCGAAATTCTGGGCCCCTTTGGAGGGGGCGGCCACCCGGCGGCAGCCTCGGCCACCATTAAAGGGGCACCTCTAAACCAGGTGGCAGAGACACTCATGAAAATCATCCAGCAAAAGGTGCGTCCTCCCCTGACGGCAGCGGGGATCATGTCCAGCCCGGTTAAAACCGTCACTCCCGAAACTACCATTAAGGAAGCCGGTCGCATCATGATGCGCTACGGCCATACCGGCCTGCCCGTAGTACAAAAGGACCGGCTGGTAGGTGTAATATCCCGGCGGGACGTGGAAAAGGCCAACCTCCATGGTTTGGGACATGCTCCGGTAAAGGGTTTTATGAGCCAGAATGTGGTCTGGGTGACTCCCGACGTTCCCGTGGCCGAAGTGCAACAACTGATGATTGAACACGATATCGGGCGCGTGCCCGTGGTGTCGGAAGGGCGCCTGGTGGGTATTGTTTCCCGGACCGATGTCCTGCGTACCATGCACGGCGATTTTCCCTCCCGTTACCGGGCCATTTACTCCGGCCACTTACCTGCCGCCGGGGCAAATATATCCGACCTCATGCACCAGGTGCTGAATCCCAGGGAATGGGAGATTATGTGCCGGGCCAGGGAAATTGCCGCCCGTCTTGGCTACCGGGTTTTTGCTGCCGGCGGGGTGGTACGGGATATATTGCTTAAAGCGGGCAATCTCGACATAGATCTGGTGGTGGAAGGGGATGGCATAGCCCTGGCTGAAGCTCTGGCCGGGGCCTACGGTGCCCAGGTACGCGCCCACCACAAATTTGGCACTGCGGAAGTGCTGTTCCCCGATGGCTTCAAGGTCGATGTGGCCACGGCACGGGTGGAATTTTACGAGTACCCGGCAGCTCTGCCCCGGGTGGAAAGTTCCTGCGTGCGCCATGACCTTTACCGGCGGGACTTTACCATCAACGCCATGGCCGTTGACTTAAACGGGGAACATTTCGGTGATTTAATAGACTTTTTTGGTGGGCGTCAGGATTTACAGCAGGGGCTGATCCGGGTATTATATAACTTGAGTTTTATCGAGGACCCCATCCGGCTGTTGCGGGCTGTGCGCTTTGAGCAGCGCTACGGGTTCAAGATCGAGCCTCAGACTTTAAAGCTGGCGCAGGAGGCCGTGCGCCGGGAAGTTCTCGCCCGCGTTTCTCCCGAACGCTTGTGGGAAGAGTTAAAGCACATCCTGATGGAAGAAAAAGCCGGGAGAATGCTGGAGCGCCTGCACCAACTGGGCATGTGGCCCTTTGCTTTCCCCGGGGTAACTTACTGGGAAGTACAGCCGGTGCTGCATGATTTAGGTGAATCCATGCAACTGCTGGAAGAATGGGGCTTTCCCCCGGGGAATGAACCATGGCTTTGTTATTTTATTGCCGCTTTGCACTGGACCGATCCGGAAACCGTTCGGAGCTTGTGTGAGCGCTACCATCTGAACAAGCGCCAGACCGGAAAGGTTCTGGCCACCCTGGCCAACTGGCGTCTTGTTTTGTCCCGGCTGTGCCTGCGTGATGGGGCGCGCACCAGTGAGCTGGTCCGGACCCTTCTCCTTTTGCCCCCGGAGGCCCACCCCCTCATTCTTACCCTTATGGATGAGGAATGGTTGAAGGAACGTTTCCGGCAGTTGCTCGTACTCCTGCGGGAGAGCAAGCCAACCGTGGACGGTACATACATTAAGAGTCTGGGCTACCGGCCCGGGCCCATTTTCCGCAGGGCCCTGGATGCGGTCTGGCAGGCCCGGCTGGACGGCCTGGTGAAAAACAGCGACGAGGAAAAGGCGTTTGTGCAGGAATTTCTGCGCCGTCACCAGGGAGAGGATTCACATGTTTAACCTGCCCAGTTTATACGAAATGGGCATCATGTTGCCGGCCATTGTATTGGGGCTTACTTTCCACGAACTGGCCCACGGCTGGGTGGCCGATCGCCTGGGGGATGCCACGGCCCGCTATCAGGGCCGGCTGACATTAAACCCCCTGGCCCACGTGGATGTTATCGGTTTGATCATGCTCTTTGCCGTTGGTTTTGGCTGGGCGAAGCCGGTACCCGTCAACCCCTATAATTTCCGCGGCGATATGCGGCAGGGCATAATGCTGGTCTCCCTGGCCGGGCCGGCTGCCAATATGTTGCTGGCAATAGCGGGGACGGTGGCCCTGGGCCTGGGGGCGTGGAAGCTGCCCTATGGCCAGGATATTGTTTTAAAAATTATATACATCAATGTCATTCTGGCGGTTTTTAACCTTCTACCGATCCCTCCGCTGGACGGTTCGAAAATACTGGCCGGGCTCTTGCCTGGCCGGCAGCAGTGGCTTTATGCGTTGGAAAATTACGGTACAATTATACTTTTGCTTTTGTTGTTTACCGGTATTATCGGGAAGGTGCTCAGGTGGATTATTGTTCCCCTGTACCATGCCCTCATTGATCTGGCGAAAGCGGTTGCTTTCCTGGTTTCTTAATGCAAAGCAAGATGGGAAAGGAGATACCACACCAATGCCTGCACAAAGAATTCTAAGCGGCATGCGTCCCACCGGCCGGTTGCACATCGGCCACCTGAGCGTGCTGGAGAACTGGATTGAACTGCAAAAGGACAACCAGTGCTTCTTTTTTGCCGCCGACTGGCACGCCCTGACTACGGCTTTTGAACATACCGCCGGAATCAAAGACAATGTCCGGGAAATGGTCGCTGACTGGCTGGCCGTGGGTCTGGACCCGGAGAAGAGCGTGATCTTCGTCCAGTCGGATGTTCCCGAAACGGCAGAGTTACACCTGCTCTTTTCCATGATTATTCCTCTGGGCTGGCTGGAAAGGGTGCCCACATACAAGGATCAGGTGCAGCAGTTCAAACAACAGGGTAGGGATATTATGACCTACGGTTTCCTGGGTTACCCTGTTTTGCAGGCTGCGGATATTTTGCTTTACCGGGCCGATGCCGTGCCCGTGGGCGAGGATCAGCTTCCCCACCTGGAACTGTGCCGGGAACTGGCCCGGCGGTTTAACCACCTTTACCGACCCATTTTCCCGGAACCGCAGGCCAAACTGTCCCGTGTTTCCGTTCTTCCCGGCGTGGACGGCCGCAAAATGAGCAAAAGCTACGCCAATGATATTGCTTTAATGGCTGAGCTGGATGAAATCAGGGGGCGGGTAAACGCCATGATTACCGACCCGGCCCGCATTCGCAAAACCGATCCCGGCCACCCGGAGGTGTGCGTGGTGCACAAGTACCACGGCATTTATACCGGCCACCGGCTGGCCGAAATCGAGGAGGACTGCAGGGCGGGCCGGGTGGGCTGTGTGGCCTGTAAAAAGTTGCTGGCTGAATCCCTGGAGGCCGTGCTGGCTCCTTTGCGGGAGCGGCGACGCCAGATAACCAGCCGTCCCGGCTATGTCGAAGAGGTGCTCGCCGAAGGCGCCCGCCGGGCCCGGGCAGAAGCGGCGAAAACCATGGCCATGGTGCGGGAGGCCATGCAAATCTAGATGCATGATTTCCCCCTTTCCGGTAAACAATGTTGTCGAAAGGGGGAATTTAATTTGCGCAGTTCACTTTTGCTTATTGTCTCTCTGCTTTTGGTTTGGGGCATGGCCGGTTGCGCCGTAGCCAGAAAACCGGCCCCGCCGGAACAACCCCGGACTGTGGTCATTCCCGAAACTACCCGGGTTTCCTTTGAGCAGACGGACCTGGCCAAGGCACCGGACGCAGTCAAGGATGTGGCCAAAGCCCTGGAAAACACCGATGCCAGCACCTGGGTACGGGCGGGAAATGACCTCTACCTGCTGTTCAGCATGAGTCCCCGTAACAGGGAGTACAGGGCGGAAGTCACCGAAATCCGCCAGCGCAATCCCAGGGCGGACTTCAGCTGGCTGGATGTGCAGGTCAGATATACCAGGCAGGACACCGGGCAGGCGCCCCCCAACGCTCCCGTTTTTACTGTGGTACGGGTGGGACGGTTGGACCGGCCGGTAAGTGGCGTGGCTTTTCAATTTAACCGGGAGAAGGGTCCCGGACCTGCCCCAATGCCGGCTGCCGGGCCGCAGCCCGCTGTAAAACCTGCTCCGGCGGGATCCCCGGAAACGACCCTCCGGGTAGAGGGGGAAGCAAGCATAGATGAACCCGCCCCGGGCCAGGAAACCACCAGCCCGGTAAAGGTAGTGGGCCGGGCCAGACACTCTGCCGGGGAGGTGCGGGTTCGTCTGGTTGATGAGGGGGGCATGGTCCTATCGGAAAAAACCATTGCTGTTGGACGGGAGAGTTTCACCGATTTCGAAACTTCCCTTAGCTATGGGCCTCCTGCTTCCCCAAAGAGGGGATTTGTGGAAATAGTAGCTCCTGCCCGGGGCAAGGAGCAAAGCCTGGCCCGGGTACCGGTAACCCTTAAATAACCATCCTGGAGTAGAAGTCCGTCAATGGCCGGAAAGTGCATGTTTAACTTCCCGGCCATTTTCTTTTGCATACATTTACATACATTTAAAGGCCGGCGGGAAAATATGAGCGGTGGTGTTTGGTGTGTGGTTGTGGTGGTTGATTTTAATCCTCTTTTTCCTGTTCTGCGTTCTCGTTGTGGTACCCCTGAACCTGGAGTTATATTACCGCCGCCGGGGACAGGACCATTGCCTGTCCCTGGTAGTCAGCACCTGGTTCAATATTAAATACCAGCTTATACCGCGGGAGCGCCCGCCAAAACCGGCCCCCGGGTCAAAGGCGGAAATGAAGGAACTACAGGGTGTTTTGCCGGAAAAAGAGAAAGGGAAGTCTCCTGGCGGACCTTTAGAGTTATTCCGCCGCCTGATCAGCTATGTCCAGTTAGGACAAAGGGTATGGCCTGCCCTGAAGTTTCTCCTGCACCGCACCGAACTCCGCCGGTTTGAATGGCGAACCCTCGTCGGCCTGCCCGATGCCGCCCATACCGGCATGGCCGTGGGAGGGCTGTGGTCCATTAAAGGAGTGGTTTTGACTGCCCTTTACCGGCTGGTCAGCAAAAAATCCGTCCTGCCCGAAGTAGCCGTGGTGCCTCACTTCACCGGCTCATCCTTCGGGCTTTTGATTCACTGCATATTTACCATCCGGTTGGGCCATATTATGGTTACAGCAGTAAAGCTGGCTTTCGTGTTCATCCGCGATGGTTTAAGAAAGTCCTTGCCTTTTAAGAGACTCCTCAAGGGGTGATATACAGGTGCCGGAACATCCAATTGAAGGTTTAATGAAAACGGCCATGGAAAGCATCAAGGAAATGGTGAATGTGAACGTGGTGGTGGGCGACCCCGTGGAAACAGCCGATGGAACAGTAATCATACCCATCTCCCGGGTGGCCTGTGGCTTTGGTGCCGGCGGCGGTGAACTGGAAGCCCAGGGCCGGCAGGCCCAGGACGGGGAGCAGCTCCCGTTTTTCGGTGGAGGCAGCGGGGCAGGGGTATCGGTCCAGCCGGTGGGATTTTTGGTGGTGGGACAGGGTCAGGTCCGCCTTTTGCCCGTGGATGGCAATGCCGTAATTGACCGCCTTATCGACTTGGCCCCCCAGCTGGTTTCCCAGATACAATCCATGTTTAAACGGGAACACAACCGCAACCAGGTGGCCATGTCTCCTCCACCGCCGCCCCCCGGAGCAACTATTCCGCCGATGTGACGCAACCATTGGGGCGTCAAAACGTAGAAGTCCGCCTGGGAGAGGCGGGCTTTTTTTGTGTCCTCAACCGTTTGCCCCTGATCAATGACCTTTTGCTTGCCTTCGGAATATACTGGCAAAAATGAACAGAAAGAAGGAGGAAGTGCGGGAAATGGTTATCGTCGTCGGCGGCGGTTGGGCGGGATGTGCGGCGGCCTTTGCCGCTGCCCAGGCCGGCGCGCGGGTCACTCTACTGGAAAAGACCGATATGCTCCTGGGCACCGGCCTGGTAGGTGGAATAATGCGTAACAACGGACGTTTTACGGCCCTGGAAGAAGTATGGGCCATGGGGGCCGGCGACTTCCTGCGGCATATCGAGGGCGTGGCCAGGCACCGCTGGCTGGATTTTCCCGGCCACCGCCACGCAACCCTTTACGATGTAACCAGAATCGAACCGGTAATACGCCGGGCTCTTTTGGATATGGGCGTTGACGTACAGTTACAGAAAAGGGTGATAGGGGTCTTTAAAAGGGGCCGCATTATTACAGAGGTTTACACAGCCCAGGGTAACAACTTCCGCGGGGATGTGTTCATTGATACCACCGGCACTGCCGGTCCAATCAAGAATTGCTCCCGGTACGGCTCCGGGTGTGCCATGTGCATATTACGCTGCCCCGCCTTCGGGCCCCGGGTAAGCCTGACGGCAAAAGCGGGCATTGAAGAAATCAAGGCCGGCGACGGCTTCCCCCATTTTGAGGCCATGAGCGGCTCCTGTAAACTGGACAAAAAATCCCTGGCTCCCTGGCTGGTGGAAAAGCTGGAAAGAGAAGGCAAGGTGGTGCTCCCCCTGCCCGAACACCTCCAGAAGCACGAATTGCTGGCCAAAAAGGCCTGCCAGCAGTATAACCTGGAAGAATTCGCCCGCAACCTTGTTTTGCTGGACACAGGTCACGCCAAGCTGATGACACCCTATTTCCCCCTGGAAGTATTGCGGAACCTGGAGGGTTTCCAGCAGGCCCGTTATGCCGATCCCTATTCCGGCAGCAAGGGGAACTCCATCCGTTTTATGGCCATTGCCCCCTGTAATGATGCCCTGCAGGTGGAAGGCGTGGAGAATCTCTTCTGTGCGGGCGAAAAGACCGGTCTACTGGTAGGCCATACCGAAGCCATTGCCACCGGTTTTTTGGCTGGACACAATGCGGTCCGCTATCTCGCCGGCAAAAAACCCCTTGTCCTGCCCGATGACCTGGCTACCGGAGATATCATTGCTTTTATGCACCGGGAAATGAAAACATCCGAGGGGCTGAAGAAAAAATATACCTTTTCCGGTTCGGTCTACTTCCAGCGCATGCAGGAGCGGGGGGCATACACCACTGACGTCCAGGCCATCCGGGAGCGGGTGGCCCGGCTGGGTTTGCTTGATGTTTACAGGGAAAAGCTCTTGCGGTAGATATATTTCCACTAAAGGAAACATTAACCTGGCCGGTTCTATTCCTCTGCTTCCCCTCATAAAACTGAAAATATAAAGAGCAGTGGTTTTTTTCGGGGGTGGCAGAAATGGTCAACTATATCTGGCTGGGTATGATTGTCTTTGGCATTCTGGTGGCCGGGGCCAACGGACAGGTAGAGGTGGTGACCAGGGCGGCCCTGGAAGGAGCGGATAAAGCGGTCAAAACCTCTTTAAATCTTATTGCCATAATCTCCTTCTGGCTGGGCATCATGAAACTGGCCGAAGCCGCCGGGTTGGTGCGCGCCCTGGCCCGCCTGGTCAGGCCCGTAACCCGGTTTCTTTTCCCCGATGTTCCGGCCAACCATCCGGCCATGGGTGCCATCATCATGAACCTGAGCGCGAACATTCTGGGACTTGGGAACGCCGCCACCCCCATGGGTCTGATTGCCATGCAGGAGTTGCAAAAATTAAACCGGGGCGATCCCAGAACGGCCACCGGCGCCATGTGTACCTTTCTGGCCCTCAATACTTCTTGCATTACCCTCATTCCCACCACCATCATCGGTATCCGGGTGATGTACGGCTCTACCGATCCCACGGCTATTGTGGGGACAACCATCTTTGCCACGGCCTGCGGGATGACCGTGGCCGTAATTGTGGACCGGATGCTGCGCGTTTTCTACGGTCGCCAGGAGTGAACCGCCGTGTATGAGCTGATTAACGAAATTTCCCGCTGGGCCATTCCCCTTACCCTGCTCCTGGTACCCCTGATTGCCATGTTAAGGGGTGTTTCCGTTTTTGAAACCTTTGTGGAAGGGGCGGCGGAAGGCTTTACCACAGCCGTCAAAACCATCCCCTATCTCGTAGCCATGCTGGTGGCCATCAGTATTTTCAGGGCTTCCGGGGCCATGGAAGTCCTGGTGCACGTCCTTTCCCCCATCCTTGACCCCCTGGGTTTTCCCCCCGAGGTGCTGCCCCACGCAGTGATGCGCCCGCTGTCCGGCGGCGCCGCCCTGGGGATCGCCACGGATCTCATTGCCACCCACGGGCCGGACAGTTTTATCGGCCGCCTGGTTTCCACCATGCAGGGAAGCACCGACACCACCTTTTATGTCCTGACCCTGTATTTCGGCTCCGTGGGGATAACCCGCTACCGCTACGCCATTATCTCCGGTCTGGCCGCGGATCTCACCAGCCTGGTGGCTTCGGTGTTTATTGTCAACCAGTTGTTCAGGTGAGGCAAAACTCCCTGAATCTTTCGCCCTGTTTTGTGGTAAAATGCTCCTGGGGTGATGCCCATGGAGCGCCTGCAGAAAGTGATGGCCCGGGCCGGGGTGGCCTCGCGAAGGCATTGCGAGGAACTGATTGCTGCCGGCATGGTTAAAGTAAACGGGCAGGTGGTGACCCGGCTGGGAACCCGGGTGGATCCCGAAAGGGACACCATCGAAGTGGCCGGCCGTGTTTTGCCCCGTCAACCGCAAGAGAAAGTGTACATTTTACTGCACAAACCCCGGGGCTATGTGACCACGGTTAAGGACCCCCAGGGCAGGCCCAAGGTAATGGACCTGCTGCGGGGGATAAAGTTACGGGTATATCCTGTAGGACGGCTTGATTATGATAGTGAGGGGTTGCTTTTGCTGACCAATGACGGGGAACTGGCCTTTGCCCTTACCCATCCCCGGCACCAGGTACCCAAGACCTATCTGGTGCTGGTAAAGGGCCTCCCCGACAATGATAAACTTGCCCGCATGGCCGGCGGCCTTGTACTGGAGGACGGCCCTACAGCGCCGGCTAAAGTACGCCTGGTAGGGAAGAAAAACGGCAATGCCCTTCTGGAAATCACCATCCACGAAGGCCGCAAGCGCCTGGTGCGAAGGATGTGTGCCCATATCGGTCATCCCGTGCTTCGATTAAAAAGAATTCGTATCGGTCCCCTCACCATGAAGGGACTCAACCCCGGCCGGTACCGCTTTTTAACCCGGGAGGAGATCCGGCAGTTACGGCAGGCGGCAGGACTCGGGACATAATGTACGCCATTCCATAATCCTACAGGTCGTTCATATAAGCCCGGAACATAGGCAGGCAGTCAAAGTATTCACGCCACGTATCTTCCAGAAAGGTGAACCGGATTGGCTCGTTTCTGCTGAAAAGCACTTTCCCGCGAGTTGCATGATAGCGCAGGGCTACAGGGGCATAGTTGAGCGTTAATACATCCACCGGCATGCCCACCAGGTGATCCAGGGACATGGCCAGCTTTGCCTCATATTCCCAGTGTTTCTGCGACAGTGCGCTGTCTTCCAGATAAATTGCAATGTCTATATCTCCACAAGGCACCGGCAAAAGAAAAGAGCCGTGTATATAGGCAAAAATAATTTCCTTACGACGGGACAATTCCCGCTTCAGGATTTTTTCAACCTTCTTTTTCTCTGCGGCTGTCATCAATCGTTTTTCCCTTTCCATCTTTCCGTTCCTTTTCCCAAACAGTTCTCAGGAATAACTTGATTTCATCAATATATCTGATCAGATCCCCGGTGTCATTTTTCATTATACGATATACAATTGAATCATCCACCTTCCCGTATTGGTGCACCAGGAGGTTCCTGAATTTAGCCATGGAGACCATCTTTTGCGCTAACTCCTGGGAGATAATCCGGCTTTTCCCTAAAATGCGAAAGCAGTCTGCATAGCTGTCAGGAGTCTCCCTGGCCACCCGGGCAGCCAGGTGGTTGCAGATATTCTGGGCTGCTTCGATAGACAGAACGAGTTGATATTTCGCCCCCGAAATCAGTATCTGATCTTCCAGGAAATCCTGTTCCGGTGTCAGGGCAATTTGATCCAGCAGGGCAAGGGCTTTTTCAATGTCGGTGATCTTTTCCCTGATTAAGTCATGGTTGATATAAAGCTTTTTCCCTCCCATAAGACCTGCTTCATACCTCCTGCATCGCGCCGAATAAAGCGTTTATGATTAAATTATATCGCATCCTTCCAGACTCTGGCAATAGTTTGTCAATGGCCATTATACCAGCATCAGGACCGGCCGGCGCCCCGCGCTCCCCATTTTTCTTAAAGCAGCTCAAACGACAGTATTTCTTGCTGCTTTTACCATCCGGCAGGAATTTCCCGGTCCCCAGCGAAATAACAAGAAATGCGTATTTTTTTGCTGGGGGGTGAAGTTTTGGAAGACCTCACCACCGGGATCAAAGCTAAAGTGAGGTTGGATTTTAAAGGAGTAGGGCGACCCGGCCGTCTTTTTTTTGGCGGTAAATCAACCGATAAAGCTGCTGAAGAAGCCCGGGAGCAGCAGCTGGCCTTACTGCGCAACGTACCCATACAGGGCATACATATTGAGGATGTGGATTTAAGTTTGGATGTTTATACCGTCTACGACGACGTAAACAACCAGGAGGTTGCCTATGCCCCGGTGATTTTACAGTTAACCGCCGATACCCTTGAAGATCTGGTTCGTTTTGTCGCCCGGGATGAATTTCGCAAAATCGAAATTATTGCCCCTGGTGCCTTATCATTAAACAAGCATGAGGTAGAAAGGCTGATGTTTCGCATTTATGAAGAGTTTACAAACTACCGCCAGCATTTAGAGCGCAAGTACAACGTGAAGTGATTCTTTCCGGAAAACACGAAAACCGCTTTAAGGTTTGAGATCTCCAATTTAAGGCAAAAGGCCACCGGGCCACGGGAGAAGCCGGGGGGAGCCCCGCCCGGTGCGGGGGAGGGGAGCAAGCCGGAACCCGGCGTCAACTGAAAGTGGAGATGCTACAGGTTTGCGCCCTGAAGTATCCCCTGTTTTTTAAAGCCCCTGTTTTGGCTCGTTAGCGAGCGACTTGAGCCGAGCAATAGTTTGGCCCGCGAGGCTCACCGGAGCGAGCGGGAGCCAAAACAGGGTAGTTGGAAAGTGGGGATAACTCAGGTTTGCGCCCCGTTGTTTTTTTGCCCTGGTTGTCCTATAATGTTTGTACCAGCGATCCCGGTTTCATGGCCCGAATGGAGGTGGGCGGGATGGTCTCGCAGGGAAGCAGGCAGGTAGCCCGGGTAGCCCTGACCATGGCTTTGAGCGAGGACAGGGAACAGGAGCGGGAGTTAAAGTCCCGTTTTGCCCGGGAGGGTTTTAAAACAGCTGCAGTGGATTACGGTGGTGATTTTATCTCTTCGGTAAATAAAATTACCGAGCGGGCGGTGGTAGCCGCCAAGCGGGAAGGCGTGATCAGGGAAGTCCACGCCGAGGAAGGAGCAGTGGCCGGAGCAACCCGGGAGGCCCTCTCCCAGATCATGCCCAAGGCCATCGGTTTAAACGTAGGAGGCAAAATAGGTATTGCCCGGCACGAGGATCATATCAGTGTTGCCGTTTTCTTTGGGGTGGGACTTTTACACCTGGATGATGTGGCTGTAGGACTGGGACACAGGGCGGTTTCTTCGTAAACAACATTTAAGGTGTCATGTAATTGCTTGTTGTAAGTGCTTGTATTTTTATATTTATTATTACCAGGGGGACGGTAGGATGGCAAAAACCTATTTGCGGGGTATCCGGGGAGCCATAACGGTAGAACGGAATACGGCTGAGGATATCATTCAGGCCACGGGAGAACTGTTGCAGGCTATTATGGCGGAAAACGATCTTGACCCCGAGGACATTGCCAGTGCCTTTTTTACCGTTACTGCCGATCTTAATGCTGAATTTCCGGCTACGGCAGCCCGGGAACTGCTGGGGTGGAAATATGTGCCCCTTTTATGTGCCCGGGAAATTGATGTGCCGGGGCGCCTGCCCCGGTGCATACGGGTACTGGTTCACGTGAACACAACCCGCTCCCAGCGGGAAATCAAGCATGTTTATTTGCGGGAAGCTGCGCAACTGCGCACTGATTTACTTCCCCAGTAAGGGTACCGTAAGGAATAGAAGCGTCGCAAAACTAAAAGGGGCATGGGCGGCGGTCGTCGCTAAGGAGCGACTTGCGGAGGGCCGGATACGAAACACGGCGCAGCTGAGGTTAGCGAACCGGCAGCGCGAATCGCGCTGGTAACAGTCTCGCAATAAATGTTTGTACCCAATAAGAAAGTGTTCCAATCAAATGGCAAACTTCCATGCGCATATGTAGCGCTGCCAGGTTCGCTCCGAAGCAAGCCGATGTTTCGTCCGGCCCGTAGCACGGAGCGACGGGGGACGACCGCCGCCCAAGTGGTTATGTGACAGTATCTAGAAAGGATCAAAATATCCCGTTTCAGGGCGGAACTCGGGGAAATTGACCCCTTGACAAAACATGTTCTCCGTGGTAAGGTACGCTTAGCTAAATATGGTGCAGGTTTTTAGTTGAGTTAGCAGAGTTGAGTTGAGGGGAGCTTCAGTTGAGGCGTGGCGAGTCTTCGTGCGGGTGTGGGCTGCCGGCGCTCATTGGAGCGCCGGCTTTTTGCTTTTAGAGCAAGGGGGGTTCAGGTTTGATTTTTCCCTCGGAAGAAGAGTACTTACAGCTGGCCTGCCATTACCGGCTGGTACCTGTGAGCGCCGAATGGGAGGCGGATATGGAAACACCCATTTCCCTTTTTTCCCGGCTGGCCACCAGGGGACCTTCCTTTCTTCTGGAAAGTGTGGAGGGTGGTGAAAAGCTGGCCCGCTATTCCTTTATTGGTCTTGATCCCCTGGCCGTGTACCACCAAAAGGGCGGTCTGGGGCAGATTATCCTTGGGGCAAAAAACTCTTCCGGCCTGATTGATGCCCTCAGGTCAGTTGGAAAAGAATGTATGATAGCATACCGCCCGGAGAGGGGGTCACTGTTATCCAACAGCGCAGACGGAGTTGCGCCAGGTGGTTCGGAGTACAGGTATTATCTGGAAGGGAACCCATTTGTCATTGTTGAGCAGCTGATGAGCTATTTGCGAGGTCCCCACCTGCCGGAGTTACCCCGCTTTTACGGTGGTGCAGTGGGCTACTTTGGCTACGACCTGGTGCGCTGGCTGGAAAGGTTGCCTCTAACGGCCACGGATGACCTGGGATTGCCCGACATGATCCTGCTTTTTACCGGCACCGTGCTCATCCTGGATCACCTGCGCCACACCTTAAGGGTGGTGGTGAACACACAGCCCGGACCAGATCCTCAAACCGCCTACCTCCAGGCGATAAAAACTATTGAAAAAATACACCGGTTAATTAACGGTTCCCCTGCCAGCAGGGACACTGCCGGTGGCCCGGGACCGGGTGGGAAGCTAAACACGCATAGATTTCAACAACGGGCCATGAAAGAATGTTCCTCAACAAAGAGAGATACAAACTCCAGTATAAGCACCAACCTGACTCGAGGGGAATTTGTATCCCTGGTGCAAAAGGCTAAGGAATATATCAGGCAGGGGGAAATCCTGCAGGTGGTTCTTTCCCAGCGTTTGCAGGTGCCCTTTAACGGAGATCCCTTCCAGGTTTACCGGCGGTTGCGCCGCATTAACCCCACCCCCTACCTGTATTACCTGAACCTGGGGCAAGTAGTAATGGCCGGTTCTTCACCGGAGATGCTGGTACGCGTGGAGGACGATACGGTAGAAACCCGGCCCATTGCAGGAACACGCCCCCGGGGAGCTACCGTTGCGGAAGACGAAGCGCTGGCGGCGGAGTTGCTGGCCGATCCCAAGGAGCAGGCGGAACACGTAATGCTGGTGGACCTGGGGCGCAACGACCTGGGCCGGGTATGCACTCCGGGGAGCGTAACCGTACCCCAGTTCATGAGCGTCGAGAAATATTCCCACGTCATGCATCTCGTTTCATCGGTACGGGGCGTTCTGGCCCGTAATGCGTCGGCTTTTGATGCCTTCAAGGCCTGTTTTCCGGCCGGTACGGTTTCTGGAGCGCCCAAAGTACGGGCAATGGAGATTATCGAAGAACTGGAACCCTTACGCCGCGGTCCTTACGCCGGTGCCGTGGGTTACCTGGGGTATAACGGCAACCTGGATACAGCCATCACTATCCGCACCGTCACTTTTTACAGGGGTTTTGCTTACGTGCAGGCGGGGGCAGGCATTGTGGCCGATTCCGTACCGGAAAGGGAGTACCAGGAAACCCTGAACAAAGCCCGGGCACTGCTGCAAACCCTTGACCTGGAAAATGAGGGGTGAGAGCAATGTTTGCCGCACCGGTAAGGCCCGAACAGTTCAGGTTACCGGCAGGTGAAGAGGTAAGGCTACTTATGATCGATAACTACGACTCCTTTACTTATAACCTGGTGCAGTATTTTGGGGAACTCGGGATACCCGTCGAGGTAAGGCGCAACGACCAGATTACCCTGGATAAAATCAGAGCCTTAAGCCCCACCCACGTGGTCATTTCCCCCGGTCCCGGAAACCCCGACGGGGCGGGGATTTCCCTGGCGCTGGTGAGGAACCTGGCCGGGAAAGTACCAATCCTGGGGGTGTGCCTGGGCCACCAGACCATAGGCCAGGCCTTCGGCGGCCGCGTTGTTCAGGCTCATCAGCTGATGCACGGTAAGACCTCGGCCATTTATCACGACGGCCGGACCATTTTTCACGGGCTGCCTTCCCCCTTTACGGCTACCCGCTATCATTCCCTGGTGGTGGATGAGCATCACCTGCCCGGTTGCCTTGAGGTAAGTGCCTGGACGGTGGAAGGGGAAATCATGGGTTTACGCCACCGGGAGTTTACCGTTGAAGGGGTGCAATTCCATCCCGAATCCATTCTTACGGAATACGGGCGGGATTTGCTGGCCAACTTCCTGCGGTGCCGGGGTGGCCGGTGGGCCGCCTGAAGCGATTTAACTTTTGCTGAGGGGAGACGAGTGAAGATGATCAAAGAAGCCATCAGCCGGGCAGTGGCCGGGCAAAGTCTGACCGAAAAAGAAGCGGAACAGGTAATGGATGAAATCATGACCGGACAGGCGAGCCCGGCGCAGATTGCCGCGCTGCTCACTGCCATGCGTTTTAAAGGGGAAACTATAGAAGAAATTACCGGCTTCGCCCGGTCCATGCGCCGTCACGCCACACCGGTTCGTTCCAGGCACCCCTTGCTGGTGGACACCTGCGGCACGGGGGGAGACGGAGCCAACACCTTTAACATTTCCACCATCGCCGCCTTCGTGCTGGCCGGGGCAGGGGTTCCGGTAGCAAAACACGGCAACCGTTCCGTATCCAGCCGCTGCGGGTCTGCCGACGTGCTGGAAGCACTGGGGGTAAATCTGGAGTTATCTCCCGCGGACCTGGAGGAGTGCCTGGACAGGGTAGGAATAGCCTTCCTTTTTGCCCCGGTTCTGCATAAAGCCATGAAGTATGCGGCGGGACCCCGGCGGGAAATAGGCATTCGCACGGTCTTTAACGTCCTTGGCCCCTTAACCAATCCTGCCGGAGCAAAAGCCCAGATTATAGGGGTGTACAGTGCGGAACTGGTACCCGTTATCGCCCGGGTACTGGCCCGGCTGGGGACCAGGCGGGCCTTTGTAGTGCACGGAGCGGGAGGGCTGGACGAAATCTCCCCGGCCGGCCCGGCAGTAGTGGCCGAAGTGCGGGAAGAAGAAATCAGGGAATATTCCCTGGATCCGGCCGATTACGGTTTTTCTTACGTTCCCGTAGAGGCCCTGGCCGGGGGCAGCCCGGAACACAATGCGGCCCTGGCCAGGGAAATACTCCGGGGAGCTCCCGGTCCCTGCCGGGATACCGTGCTCCTTAACGCCGCTCTGGGCCTGGTGGCTGCCGGCAAGGCCGGGGATCTGGCCGGGGGTCTGGCCCTGGCCGCCGCCAGTATTGACAGCGGCGCGGCTGCAGGAAAGCTTGACGAACTGGTGGCCTTCACCCGCCGGGCCGGCAGGCAGGTGGTCAGCCTTTGATCCTGGAGAAAATTATTGCCCACAAACACCGGGAGATTCAATCCCGCCGGGAAATACGCCCCCTTTCCCGTTTAGTTGACCGGATCCATGCGCTTGGACCCACCAGGCCCTTAGGCAGCTTCTTGCGCCGGCCCGGGAAAGTGACCCTCATAGCCGAGATCAAGCGGGCATCACCATCTAAAGGCTGGCTGGTAAAAGGCATGAAACCGGTAGAAACAGCCCGGATTTATACCCGGGCTGGTGCCGCGGCCATTTCCATACTTACCGATAACCGCTTTTTCCGGGGGCATCGCGCGTTCCTGCCCCTGGTGCGCCGGGAAAGCCCGTTGCCCCTTTTGTGCAAGGACTTTATCATCGACCCTTATCAAATATACGAAGCCCGCTGTCTGGGGGCAGATGCCGTCCTGCTTATTGTCGCGGCGCTCAATGACCGGCAGTTGACCGCCTTTCAAGCACTGGCCGGTGAGCTGGGCATGAGCTGCCTGGTGGAAGTGCACACTGCGGAAGAACTGGAGCGCGCCCGGGCATCTGGAGCCACCATCATCGGCATTAACAACCGGAACCTGCACACGTTTTCTACGGATCTTAGCACTACCTTCCGCCTGCGGGAGAAAATCACCGACCCCGGAGTGGTGGTGGTCAGCGAAAGTGGCATTAATTCCAGAGAAGATATGCTGGCCCTGGCCCGCTACCGGGTAGATGCGGCCCTGGTGGGAGAGGCCCTGGTGAGAGCCGGTGATGTAGAGCAAAAGGTGAAAGAACTGCTGGGGGCACATATTCAGTAGAACCGTTATGACAAGTATGCGGCGCTGTCCGGAGCGAACGACTTGCGAAGCGCCGGTAACAGCACCCGGCGAAGCGAGGCTGCCGGCTCGGCTCTCGAGGACGCATGATGGACTACCAGAAGAAATTTTCTTAGACATATTACTTAGAAGAGGTAACAACGAAGAATAATTAGTGGCGGGCAATCCGCAGAGAGCCAGAGCCGGCCCGAAGCGAGCCGCGGTGCTGTCGGCGCGAAGCACTGGAGTGAGCGGGGACAGCGCCGCATCCCGCCAGGTTCATTGAATTTTACTCTGGGGGAAGGTATTGTTCCATGGTAAGGGTAAAAATCTGTGGCATCACTGATATTTCCAGTGCCCTGGCAGCCGCTGAAGCGGGAGCAGATGCCCTCGGTTTTGTCTTTGCCCCCAGCCCCCGGCGCATCACCCCGTCCCAGGCCTGCCGGATCTGCAGGGAATTGCCGCCCTTCATCACCCGGGTGGGAGTATTTGTAGATGCCCCGCTGGAAGAAGTGCGGGCCGTGGCGGAATACTGCGGACTGGACGCGATCCAGCTGCACGGCAGTGAATCCCCGGACTACTGTCGCGCCCTGGGCCGCAGGGTGATCAAGGCCTTCCGGGTTGGTGATGAAATCGACCCGGTAGAGTTATCCCGCTATCCGGCAGATGCCATATTGCTTGATACCTTTGTGGCCGGTCAAAAGGGAGGCACCGGGCAGCCCTTTGACTGGCAGCTGGCCGCCGGTTTAAAGCTTTCCCGTCCCCTCATCCTGGCCGGCGGCCTGACACCGGAAAATGTCGGCCGGGCGGTGGCCATAGTGCAGCCCTACGGGGTGGACGTCAGCAGCGGGGTGGAAAAGGACGGGCAGCCGGGAAAAAAGGACCCGGACAAAATCCGCCGCTTCATTGCCGCAGCCAAAGGCCTTTAGCAATATATACAAGGGGGAAAAACACATGCCTTTACCGGATGAACGGGGCTACTTTGGATCCTTTGGAGGCCGTTACGTGCCGGAAACCCTTATGCCGGCCCTGGAAGAACTGACCGCGGCCTACCAGGAAGCCCGCCGGGACCCGTCCTTCTGGCAGGAGCTGGAATATTATCTGCAGCAATACGTGGGACGGCCCTCACCATTGTATTTTGCCCGCCGTCTGAGTGAATACTGCCGGGGGGCCAGGATTTATCTCAAGAGGGAAGACCTCAACCACACCGGTGCCCACAAGATAAATAATACCATTGGCCAGATTCTCCTGGCCCGGCGCATGGGTAAGAAACGGATTATTGCCGAAACGGGTGCCGGTCAGCACGGGGTGGCCACAGCTACCGCCGCTGCGCTGTTCGGCATGGAATGTGCCGTATACATGGGCGAAGAGGATATGGCCCGCCAGGCCCTGAACGTCTTCCGCATGCGCATCCTGGGTGCTACGGTGGTTGGTGTGACGGCGGGCAGCCGTACCCTGAAAGATGCCATGAACGAAGCCATGCGGGATTGGGTGACCAATGTCGATACCACTTATTACCTGATCGGATCGGTGGCCGGCCCTCATCCCTATCCCGTGATGGTGCGGGATTTTCAGCGCGTGATTGGGGTGGAGACCCGCCGGCAGGTGCAGGAGCAAACCGGGAGGCTGCCCGATGTAATCGTGGCCTGCGTGGGCGGGGGGAGCAATGCCATGGGCATATTCCACCCCTTCCTTGAAGATAGGGAAGTAAAACTGGTCGGGGTGGAAGCAGCGGGCTGCGGGCTGGAAACCGGCAAACACGCTGCCACCCTTAACCGGGGCCGCCCGGGTATTTTGCACGGCTCGAAAAGCTACGTCCTGCAGGATGAAGATGGCCAGATCAACCTGGCCCACTCCATTTCCGCCGGACTGGATTACCCCGGTGTGGGTCCCGAGCACAGCTATTTGAAAGAAACGGGCCGGGTCGTCTATACTGCCGTAACCGATGGGGAGGCCCTGGAAGCCTTTCAACTGCTCTGCCGCACCGAGGGAATCATTCCGGCCCTGGAAAGTGCCCATGCCCTGGCCCAGGCAGTGAGGATGGCCGGGGAAATGCCTCAAGATGCCATCATCGTGGTAAACCTCTCCGGCCGGGGGGACAAGGATGTGCAAACCGTGGCCCGCGCCCTGGGAGGGGAGGGCTAAAAAAATTTAAATCTTAAAGGAAAGGAGTAACCAGGCCCTCCTGGGAAACAGCCATGAAAGGAAACCGCATCACCCAACGTTTTTCTGCCCTGGCCCAAGAAGGGAAAAAGGGTCTGATCACTTACATTACCGCCGGGGATCCGGATCTGGATACAACCGCCCGACTGGTTGAGACCATGATTGAGGCCGGGGCCGACCTGGTGGAAGTGGGCATCCCCTTTTCGGATCCCGTAGCCGACGGCCCGGTTATCCAGCAGGCCTCTGCCCGGGCTCTGGCCAACGGCGTACGGGTTAAGGACATCATCCGCATGTGCGCCGGCATCCGGCAAAAAAGCACCGGTGTTCCTTTAATCCTGATGACCTACTACAATCCCGTTTTTCAGTACGGGTTGGAAAATTTTGCTCGGGACGCCGCCCGGGCCGGGGTGGACGGCCTGATCGTGCCCGACCTGCCCTTTGAAGAGAGCGAAGAATTGCTGGGGCATACTGATCGTTATGGACTCGCCCTCATACCCCTGGTGGCTCCTACCACCACCGAAAAAAGGCTGGCCGCCATGGCTCCCGCGGTCCGGGGCTTTGTCTACTGCGTTTCGGTCACCGGAGTAACCGGTGCCCGGGAGGAGATTCACACCGACCTGGCGAAATTCATGCAGAAGGTGCGCCGGCACATACAGCTTCCCTGCGCCATTGGCTTCGGCATTGCCGGTCCGGCGCAGGCTGCCGCGGTGGCACCGTACTGTGATGCCATGGTGGTGGGTAGCGCCATCGTCGACCTGGTGGCCCGGGCGGGTACGGGAGATCCCGCTCCGGCGGTGGCCTCCCTGGTAAGGGAAATAAAGTGCGCTATCGAAAAGTGTGCCTGATGTTTAAAGGGTTATTAAGGAGGTACGCACCTTGCCTTCCTATGAACTGGTTGGCCGGGAACGCCAGCCGCAAAACACAGTGATTGATCTAAAAACCTGCCGCCTCGGGGACGGCCAGGTGGTAATTATTGCCGGTCCCTGCGCCGTAGAGAGTGAGGAGCAGATGCTGGGGCTGGCCCGGACCCTCAAGGAGATGGGGGTACATATCTTAAGGGGCGGAGCCTTTAAACCCCGCACCTCTCCCTATTCCTTCCAGGGACTGGGAGAAGAAGGTTTGCGTATTCTGGCCCGGGCCCGGGAACTGACCGGTTTGCCCGTGGTCACCGAGGTCACCGACGTGCGCTACCTGGACATGGTTTTGAAATACACCGATATTCTCCAAATTGGCAGCCGCAACATGCAGAACTTTGACCTGTTGCGGGAAGTCGGACGGGTTCAGCATCCCGTGCTGCTCAAAAGAGGGTTCGCCGCCACCATCGAGGAGTGGCTGCTGGCCGCGGAATATATTCTGGCCGGGGGCAACCACAAGGTTATCCTGTGCGAGCGGGGCATACGCACCTTTGAAACCTATACCCGTAACACCCTGGATATAAACGCCATCCCTGCCGTTAAGGAGCTTTCCCACCTGCCTGTAATTGCCGATCCCAGCCACGGCACGGGACGCCGCTCCCTGGTGGCCCCGGTGGCCAAAGCGGCGGTAGCGGCGGGAGCCGACGGATTGATGCTGGAAGTTCACCCCTGCCCTCAAGAGGCCCTTTCCGACGGCCCCCAGTCCCTGTTCCCCGAACAACTGGGGCGGCTGATGGCAGAACTGCGCCCCCTGGCTGAAAGCCTCGGACGCAGGCTGTCCTAAAAAAACAGGGCTGCCATAACTTACAATAACCACTATAAAAACTGAGTTATCCCCAGTTTTAAGAGCGTGATTTAGCTCGAAAGCGAGCGACTTGAGCCAAGCGGAAGACCAAACTTAGCGAAATTGAGGACGGAGGCGGGGCCGAGGCCTTGGATGGCCGAGGCCGGCTCCTGAGGCACGGAAGCCGAATGAGCCGGGAACCCCGCCGGAGTCCGAAAATTGAGCGCTAGTTTGGTCCGCGAGGCTCATGGAGCGAGCGGGAGCTAAATCACGCTTGGCGAAAAAGTGGGGATAACTCAGCTATAAAAAGCGTTGCCAGCAATGGTGGCACATGCTAAGATAAAATTGTGTTACGGTTGCAGGATGGTAGTACGGTAGGGGAGGGATGGTCTATGTATTTTTGACCCTGCGGGCACCTCCTGAAAGGGTGCCCTGTTCAGTTTTACGGGTAAAATAACGGCAGTACGGACAGTACGGGGGGTCAAAAATGATTGTCGTCATGCAACAGGATGCAACCAGTGAGCAGGTAGAAGCAGTAGTGGCGCGGCTGGAAAAGAGCGGTTTTCAAGTGCACCTCTCCCAGGGGGTAGAGCGGACCATCATCGGGATTATTGGCGACCGCACCCGCCTGGGGGATATGGCCCTGGAAGCCATGCCCGGCGTGGAAAAGATAATGCCGGTGCTTCAACCCTATAAGCTGGCCAGCCGGGCCTTTCATCCGGAAGACAGCGTGATCATGGTGGGGGATCTGGCCATCGGGGGGGAAAAGATCCATGTGATGGCCGGACCCTGTGCGGTGGAAAGCCGGGAACAGTTGCTGGAGGCGGCCCGGCAGGTGAAAGCTGCCGGGGCTACCATTTTACGGGGAGGTGCTTATAAGCCCCGTACTTCCCCCTATTCCTTTCAAGGGCTGGAAGAGGAGGGTTTGAAGCTTCTGGCCGAGGCCCGGGAACTCACCGGGCTAAAAGTAGTCACGGAAGTGATGGATGTGCGCACCCTGCCCCTGGTGGCGGAATACGCCGACATTCTACAAATCGGTGCCCGGAACATGCAAAACTTCTTCCTCCTGCGGGAAGTGGCCCGGGTCGATAAACCTGTCCTTTTAAAACGCGGCCTTTCATGCACCATTGAAGAGTGGCTCATGGCGGCAGAATACATTATGTCCGGAGGCAACCATCGGGTGATCCTGTGCGAGCGGGGCATCCGCACCTTTGAAAACTACACCCGCAACACCCTGGATCTTACCGCCGTGCCGGTGGTCAAATACTTAAGCCACCTGCCGGTGGTGGTAGACCCCAGCCACGGCATCGGTAAATGGCGGTTTGTGCCCACCATGGCCCGGGCGGCGGTCGCCGCCGGTGCCGACGGCCTGCTAATCGAGGTGCACCCCAACCCGGCGGAAGCCCTGTGCGACGGCCCGCAGTCTTTAACTCCGGAAAATTTTGCCCACATGATGAAGGAATTACGCGGTGTAGCCCGGGCCGTAAACCGCCAGCTGGCCGGGGGAGTTGCTGATGTTTAACCAGGTGACCATCATCGGCGTGGGTTTAATAGGCGGCTCTCTGGGGCTGGCCCTGCGCCGCCGCTCCCTGGCCCGCCGGGTGGTAGGGGTGGATAAAAACCCGGAAAACCTTCGCCTGGCCCGGGAATCAGGGGCCGTACACGAAGCCACATTTGATGCTGCGGAAGCGGTGGCCGGATCGGAACTGGTCATCCTGGCCACACCGGTGGGTGAAACCCTATCCGTCCTGGCCCGGCTGAAATCACATCTTTCGCCGGGTACGGTGGTCACCGATGTGGGCAGCACCAAGGCGGTGGTCTGCGCCCGGGCGGCGGAAATAATGCCGCCCCAGGTCTGGTTTGTGGGAGGCCACCCCATGGCCGGCTCGGAATATACGGGCATGGCCGGGGCGGATCCCTACCTTTTTGAAAACGCCTTTTACATCATCACCCCCCTCCCGGATACACCCCCGCCGGCCATTGAGCGGGTAAGGTCACTGGCCGCCGGGGTGGGGGCTAAAGTGGTGGAAATGACCCCTGCAGAACACGACCAGGCCGTGGCCGCCGTCAGCCACCTGCCCCACCTGGTGGCCGTGGCCCTGGTGAATACCCTGGTGGATTTACCGGGGGGAGAGGATTTTCTCCCCCTGGGCGCCGGGGGGTTCCGGGACACCACCCGGGTGGCCGCCGGCAATCCCCTGATGTGGCGGGATATTTTTCTTACGAACACACCGGCCGTTGCCGGGATGCTGGCCGTCTTTCGCCGGCAGCTGGATCAGCTGGAAGAAGTAATCAAAAACGGTGATGGCGAAAAAATCCTCGCCCTTTTAGAACGGGCCAGCCGGGTGCGCAAAAAAATCCCCGCCCGCATGCGGGGATATTTGGGGGCCATGTACGAAATAGTGGTGGGGGTTCCCGACCGCCCGGGTATGATTGCTAAAATAGCCGGCCTCTTGGGAGACGCGGGCATCAACATTAGCGACATCGAAATCCTCCGGGTGCGGGAAGGGGAAGGGGGCTCCATACGCCTGGCCTTCGCCACCGCCACCGAACAGGACGAAGCAGCGAATATCTTAAGACAGGCCGGGTACCAGGTAGTGAAGCGGTGACATCATCCCCTTAATACAATCGGGGGATTCCGATCTAAAGTATCCCCAGTTTTTTAGCCTGTTTTGGCTCGGTAGCGAGCGACTTGAGCCGAGCGGCCGGCCAAACTTAGCGAGGTGAAAAGCGAAGGCAGGCCCGAGGGCATGGATGCCGAAAATGGAGGTTAGAGGTCGGAAGTTGGAAGTCAGAAATTAGGAAGGAATTCGCGCAGCGAATTCCAACAGCAGTTCTAACCTCTGACATCTGACTTCTAACTTCCAAATTGGCCGGGAAGCCTGCCGGAGCTTTGAACCGAGCACTAGTTTGGCCCGCGAGGCTCACTGGAGCGAGCGAGAGCCAAAACAGGCCAGGTTGGAAAGTGGGGATAACTCAAGATTCCGAGAGATATTTTGTAAATGAAAGGCAGGCAAGGTATGAACCTGGAAATTACCCCACCCCGGGCGCTGCGGGGGAGCACCAGGGTTCCCGGGGATAAATCCATCTCACACCGGGCGGCCATGCTGGGCGCCCTGGCTGAAGGTGATACACAAATTGAAAATTTTCTTATGGGTGCCGATTGCCTGGCCACGGTGAAATGCCTGGCCGAAATGGGAGTGTCTTTCACCGGCCCCGATGAAAACGGCCGGCTCACGGTACACGGCCGGGGCCCTGCGGGCCTGAAGGAACCGGAAAACGTGCTGGACGCGGGCAATTCCGGCACAACCATACGTCTTATGCTGGGCATCCTGGCCGGGTTGCCCTTTTTTACCGTGATTACCGGGGACGCCTCCCTGCGCCGGCGGCCCATGAAACGGGTCACCGCCCCCTTATCCATGATGGGTGCCCGCATCTGGGGGCGCCAGGAGGCCAATCTGGCTCCCCTGGCGGTGCGGGGTGGTGAACTGCAGGGTGCAGGCTTTTCCCTGCCCGTAGCCAGCGCCCAGGTGAAGTCGGCCCTGTTGCTGGCCGGCCTTTCGGCCCGGGGTGAAACCCGGGTCGTTGAACCCGCCCCGTCCCGGGATCATACGGAACGCATGCTGCAGTACTTCGGCGCTGAAATACATAAAGAGGGGCTTACCGTCTGGATAAAGGGCGGGCAGGTCCTGGCGGGGCGGCGGGTAACCGTACCGGGCGACATCTCCTCGGCCGCTTTCCTTATGGTGGCGGCGGCGGTGGTACCAGGCTCCGACGTGACCATACGGGAAGTCGGGGTCAACCCCACCCGGGACGGCATTCTGGAAGTGCTGCGGGCCATGGGTGCCGATCTGGAGGTTTCCAACCAGCACCAGCTGGGTGGTGAGCCGGTAGCCGACATCCGGGTTCGCCATTCCCGTCTCAAAGGGGTTACCATTGGTGGGGAATTGATTCCCCGCCTTATCGATGAAATTCCCATTCTGGCCGTGGCCGGTGCCCTGGCAGAAGGAGAACTGGTGGTACGGGATGCCGCGGAGCTGAAGGTGAAAGAAAGCAACCGCATTGCCACCGTGGTGGGAGAATTAAGGAAATTTGGCGTGGAAGTGGAGGCGCTGGCCGACGGCCTGCGGGTACGGGGTGGCCGGCCCCTCACGGGGGCCTCATGCGCAAGCCACGGGGATCACCGCATAGCCATGGCCATGGCCGTAGCCGGTCTGGCAGCCCGGGGCAAAACGGTAATTCATGATGCGGGATGTGTGGATGTTTCCTTCCCTGGTTTCGCCAGTATTTTAAGCTCTTTACGGGTAGACTAATGCCGGGAGAGTTTCCCCCGGCTTCTTTTTTCTTTACATTGAAGGAAAAAATTTTGCGGTGTCGAAATAAAAAGGATATTTGTGTTACTATAATGGGGAGATGACCATGGTTCCCAGGATGTCTGTTGCCATCGATGGTCCGGCCGGGGCGGGTAAAAGTACGGTGGCCCGGGAACTGGCCCGGCGGTTGGGCTTTTTATATATCGATACCGGAGCCATGTACCGGGCAATAACCTTAAAGGCCCTGCGCCGGGGATTAAACCTTACCGATGAAGAGTCTTTAAAGGCACTGGCCAATGAGAGCCGGATAGAATTAACCACTGATCCCGACCGTCTGACCCGGGTATTTCTTGACGGCGAAGACGTAACTCAGGCCATCCGGGAACCGGAAGTCTCACGCCACGTTTCACTGGTGGCCGGGTTGCCCGGCGTGCGGGAAGTCATGGTGCGCCGGCAGCGGGAGCTGGCGAGATGTGAAAATGTGGTTATGGATGGGCGGGATGTGGGTACAGTGGTTCTCCCAGACGCACAGGTGAAAATTTTCCTTACCGCATCGCCCGAAGTCCGGGCCAGGCGCCGCCAGCTGGATTTGCAGGCCCAGGGGCACCACGTTCCTCTGGATTCCTTAATCCAGGAAATCACGGAACGGGACAGGCAGGACAGCTGCCGTTCCGTGGCTCCATTAATGCCGGCCCCTGATGCCTGGGTTATTGATAGTTCACACCTGAATGCCGAACAAGTGATTGAAATGATTGCCGCCCGGGTCCTGGGGAGGTTGTCCTGATGTTTTACCGTTTTGCCCGGGCAGTATGCCGGGTGATCCTGGTCCTTATCCGTCGCTGGGAAGTGGTGGGAGCACATCACCTTCCCCGTTCGGGAGGGGTGCTGGTGGTCAGTAACCACGTCAGCTACTGGGATCCCGTTGTGGTGGGCTGCGCCCTGGACCGCCAGGTGCATTTTATAGCCAAGGCCGAACTGTTTCGCATACCCCTTTTGGGACCGGTAATACGGGCTTTAGGCGCCTTTCCCGTGCGCCGGGGCGGTGGCGACAGGCAGGCCATCCGGCGGGCACTGGAACTGTTAAAGCAGGGCCGGGTGGTGGGTATTTTCCCCGAAGGAACCAGAAGCAAAAGCGGTGAACTCCTGGAACCACATCTGGGGGCGGCCATGCTGGCCCTGCGGGCAAAGGTTCCCGTACTGCCGGTGGCGGTACTCAACACCCGGGGAGTCTTCGGCAGGGTCCGGGTACATATAGGTAAACCGCTGGTGTTTTCCCGTGACGACCAAACTGGCCGGCCGGATTACCAGGCGGTCAGCCGGGAATTAATGCGGGAAATTGCCAGGCTTATGGATAGCGGGTAAGTAAGACGGTGATTTGTCAATGCAAGTGCGGCGGGCTGCAAAAGCGGGTTTTTGTTTTGGCGTAAAAAGAGCACTGAATCTGGCGTTGCAAACGGCCAGGGAGCGGGACGGGCCCGTTTACTGCCTGGGCCCCCTGATCCATAACCCGCAGGTGATGGAAAAATTGGTGGCAGTGGGAATACAGGAAATAGCCGGGGTGGAAGAAGCCTGTCCCGGGGGGAAGCTGATCATTCGCTCCCACGGCGTGGGTCCCGGTGTACTGGCTGCCGCCAGGGAACGTGATTTGAAGGTAGTGGATGCCACTTGCCCCTTTGTGGGCAGGGCACAAAAGCTGGCCCACTCGGAAGCCACCGGCGGCACGCTGGTGGTGGTAGTGGGCGATAAAAATCATCCCGAGGTTCAGGGTATTGTGGACTGGACCGGTGGGCGGGCGGTAGTGGTGGAGGGGCCCGGGGAAGCCCAAAAGTTGCCGGCGGTGCCCCAGATGGCCGTGCTGGCCCAAACCACCCAGCCGCTGGCCAACTTCCAGGCAGTGGTGGATGTCCTGCAACAAAAAGCGGGACAACTGAAAGTATACAATACCATCTGTCATGCCACCGGGGCCAGGCAGCAGGCCGCCCTGGAACTGGCCCGGGAGGTGGATATGATGGTGGTGGTTGGCGGAGCAGCAAGCGCCAATACCCGCAAGCTGGCCACCCTGTGCCGGCAGGCGGGTGTACCAACCTATCAGGTGGAAACCGCCCGGGAACTGGATCCCGCCTGGTTCAGGGGGGTGAAGGTAGCGGGATTGACAGCAGGGGCATCCACACCTGACTGGATTATCGAGGAGGTAGAACGACGGATGAAGGAGTTGGGCGAGATGGTAGCTGTGGAGGAAAGCATCAAAGACACAAATGTTGACGGGGAGGAAAGACAACAGGTAGCCCCCAGCGGTGCTGCCGGAGAGACTGCCGGGGAAGCTCCGCATGCCGCCCAGGATACCACCGGGGACAAAAATGACGAAGCCGCCAGCGCTGTCGCCCGGGAAGCTGCGCAAGGCATACCCGCCGCTGACTGCACAACCGGCGCTGCAGCCAGCACGGGGGGAAATGCCGCCGAAACCGCCAGTGTAGAGGACGGCATGAAAGAAGCCGTAGAGGTAAAATCCCTGCGTCCGGGGCAAATCGTGAAGGGTGTAGTGGTCCAGGTAGGTCCCGACGAAGTGCTGGTGGATGTGGGTGCCAAGTCGGAAGGCATTATTCCCTTAAGGGAATTATCCTGCTACAATGTAAGTTCCCCCGCAGAAGTGGTAAAAGTCGGGGATGAAATAGAAGTAGCCGTCATCAAAGCAGAAGACAATGAAGGCCGGCTCATCCTTTCCAAAGAACGGGCCGATGCGGAAAGGGCCTGGGTTAAATTAAATGAGCATTTGGAGAACGGCGAGCCGGTGGAAGGCACCGTGCGGGAAGTTGTCAAAGGTGGACTTCTGGTGGATGTGGGCTTAAGAGCCTTTTTGCCTGCCTCTTTAGTTGAAAGGGGCTACGTGGAGGATCTGGGCAAGTATGTGGGAGAAACGGTCAGGGCCAAGGTAATCGAGTTGAACCGGGGCAAGCGGAAAGTCATCCTGTCCCGCAAGGCCGTACTGGAAGAAGAAGCAGTCCGCAGGCGCAAGGAAATGCTGGAAAGTTTACAGGAGGGCCAGGTAGTACGGGGCGTGGTACGCCGGCTCACCAGCTTTGGCGCCTTCGTGGACATTGGCGGCGTGGATGGACTCCTGCACATTTCGGAAATGGCCTGGTACCGGGTTAACCATCCCTCCGAAGTGGTGAATGTGGGCGACGAAGTAGACGTGATGGTCCTCCGGGTGGACCGGGAGAATGAAAAAATTTCCCTGGGCTTAAGACAGGTGTTACCCAACCCCTGGGATAACGTGGAAGAAAAATATCCCGTGGGCAGCATCGTACGGGCAAAGGTAGTCAGACTCGCACCCTTTGGGGCCTTTGTACAGCTGGAGCCAGGGGTGGAGGGACTGGTACACATTTCTCACCTGGCCGACCGGCATGTAGCTACTCCCGATGAAGTGGTCCAGGAAGGAGACGAGGTGGAAGTCAAGGTACTCAGTGTGGACCGCGCCGAAAAGCGGATCCGCCTGTCCATCCGGGAAGTCAACCGGGAGCGGGAAAGGGAGAGCCGGCGCGCTAAGGAGCCGGGACACCAACACACCGACAACGGTGCCAGTGTAACTATAGGTGAGGTAGTAGGAGACCTTTTTGAAAAATAAACCTGCCTTTACTCCAGGAACAGTGGCGTGTAAGACGCCGCTTTTTTTTTGCATATTTACACCCGGCCGGGGCAGTCTAAAAAAAGAATTAATAACGAGGAGGATTGCAGATGACCGGCTTTCCCGTGGGTTTCACCGCACTGATTATTGTTTCCCTTTTGATCTTTTTTGGCCTGGCACACCGGGCCCTGGACCGCATGCGCCTAACCGACCGGGGTGCCCTGGCGGTAATTGTTGCCATGATCATAGGCAGTTTTATCTCCATACCCATTCCGGGCGGCCGCTACCCCGTTTCCATTAACGTCGGCGGCGGTCTGATTCCCCTGGGTTTGGCCATTTACCTGCTCTCCAAAGCAGGTACCGCTGCAGAACGCACCCGTGCCCTGGTGGGAGCGGGGGTGACCGCCCTGGCGGTCTATGCCGTGGGCTCCCTGGTGATGCGCGGCCTGCCGGAACCCGGGGGCAGGTACGAAATCCTTGATGCCCTGTGGCTTTACCCGCTGGTGGCCGGATTGGTGGGTTACCTGGCCGGACGTTCCAGGCGGGCCGCCTTTGTTTCAGCCACCCTCGGGTTACTGGCTCTGGATATAGGTTACTATTTCTGGCTGGTCGCCCGCGGTGCCCCTGCAGGCCGGGTGGCCATTGGCGGAGCCGGCGCCTTTGATGCCATTGTACTGGCGGGAATCCTGGCCGTACTCCTGGCCGAAGTGGTGGGCGAGGTACGGGAACGGCTTCAGGGAGGTCCTGCGATGAAGGGGCGGCCGGAAGCGCTGCTCAAGGCTTTACGCAAACCAGGAACGGATCCCGGCGACGGCGAAGAGGACGCAGCCGGGAAAGAGGATCGCAAAACCGGTGAAAGGGGGTCATTAAAGTGACCGGGGCAAAAAGCAGGATCATTTGGGGAATCGGCCTGTTACTGGTAGGGATATCCTTGCTGGTGGGTTTATCGGCTTCCCGGCTCACCCAACCTGTATGGTCATTGGCTTCCTTTTTCAAAGAAGCAGAAAACGACCACCGGGTGGGCAACGTATGCACGGTAAAGGACGAGCATGGCCGGGTAATCAGTCAGGTTTCACGCCGGGTCGCGGTGGGTGACGAAATCTTCACCGCCGAAGGCCGTCATTACCGGGTGGTCCGAATCCAGGGTAATACCGCCTGCGCCCGCTTTATCGGGATGGACAAAGACCTGCTGGCCTACAACGAATTTTACAGCCGGCTGGAGGTCCCCGTCGTCCAGATGGTCCGCAACACCCGGCCGGTGGGTATCTACCATACCCATAGCGATGAATCCTATGTGCCTACGGACGGCTCGGAATCCATCCCCTTTAAGGGAGGCATTTATCAAGTAGGGGAAACCCTGGTGAACCGCTTGAAAAATGGTGGGGTGAGAGTGGATTACGACAAAACTCCCCACGACCCCCACGATGATAACGCCTACTACCGTTCCCGGAGAACGGCAGTAAGATTGATGCAAAATAACCCCATTGCCCTTTTTGATGTGCACAGGGATGGCGTACCCGACTCCACCTATTACCGGCGTTACATTTCCGATCAGCAGGTGGCTCAAGCACGGCTGGTGGTGGGACGGGAAAACCCCCGGATGCAGGCCAACCTTGATTTTGCCAAGAGGCTTATGTCCTATGCCAACAGCGTGCACAAGCCGATAGTGAAAGAAATTTTCACCGCCCAGGGTGACTACAACCAGGATCTCATGCCTACCGCCCTGCTCATTGAAGCGGGTACCCACACCAACACCAGGGAGGAGGCCGAGCGGGGCGTCGCCCTCCTCGCCGACGCCGTCCCGGTCGTGCTCGGTCTCACCGGACCCGCGCCTGAAGGAATGCCCAAACCAATTACCGACCGCACGGCGGGAACACCGGGCAGCTGGAAAGCCCTGGGCTGGATTATCGCCTTGACCCTGTTGGGCGGTAGTGCCTTCCTGCTCATCAGCGCCGGCAGCTGGGAGAGGGCCAAAAGCAGGCTTGGCGACTTCTTTGGCCGGGAATTTACCAGCTTCTTTGCCCCCCGGCGGGCCAGAAAACCTGATCTGGACACTGCTGAAAAGGCCACCCATATCCCTGCCCCGGGTCATGAAGATCCCGATGCCAGCGAAGCGGCCAGGGACCACCTGGAACGCATCCGGCAGGATTAGGGGTGGAAGTAAATTGGAACATTACCTTGGTACCATCATTGCCGGGACACTGGCCGGGACTGTGGCCCGCATGGTCATGCTGCACCTGGACTACCGCCAGTATCCCGGCTACCCCCACGGCTATCTTTCCCACCTGTCCCTTGGTTTTATTGCTTCGGCCCTGGGGGCGGTGGCCATCCCGGCCATCCTGAAACCGGATTATACAGCGGTGACCTTTCTGGCCCTGGCCGCCAGCCAATTCCGGGAAATCCGTGGTATCGAAAGAAAAACCTTAGAACATCTGGACGAAAACGAGCTGGTCAAGCGGGGCAGCGATTATATCGAGGGGATAGCCCGCACCTTTGAAGCCCGCAACTACCTGACCATGGCCTGCGCCCTTTTTACCAGCATTGCCTACGAGCTGGGGAAGGCCCCGGCAGCGATTATCATGGCCCTGCTGGCCATCCTCTTTGTGCGCACCTTTATGGCCGGGGAGACCATCGGGGATATATGCGAGGTTGTCCCGGCCAGAATATGGTTTAAAGATTCCATCCTCATGGTGGAGAACATCGGGTTTATCAATATTGGCTTAAAGGAAATGCGCGAAAAAATTACGGCTGAAGGCCTGGCGGTTTTAATCAAACCAAAGAATGCCGATGCCCGGGCCACCATCCATGATCTGGGACAGCGCCAGGCCATGGCCCACACTGTCACGGTGCTCCTGGGAACCAAAAAGGACGTGGATCTTCCCGAATTCACCCCTCTGGCCCGCATCGACCCCGACAGCGGGGCGGTGGGACTGTATACGGTGCCGGTGGAAAGGGACATGGATGCTTTGATCCTGGCGGTGAAGCGCACTCCCGTACTGGAAAGCGCCCGCTCCAGGCCCTTGAAAACCGAAGCGGGACGCATGGCCGCCAGGTAAAAAACGGTGGAGAGGATGGCAATGGCAGACCGCATACTGGCCGTGGTAACCTTAAACATGGATATTGTCGCCGGAGGAGCGCCTATTTTTTTTGCCCGTAACCAGGAAGAACAGGAAAAGATGGCCCGTTATTTAGCCCGCACCCTGGACGCCATGGTTCACGACCTGGAAAACGGCGTCTACGTCATTGTGAAGCACTAATTCACATCATTGGTATAATGTTTAGTGAAACCGCTCTGTTAATGCCAAAGGCACGGCGTTGTCTAGAGCGAACGATTTTGCGGAGCGCCGGTCACAGCACCCGGTGAAGCGAGGCTGCCGACTCGGCTCTCGAGGACGCATGATAAACTACCCGGAAGAAGACTTTTAAGACATATTTATTTCAACAGGTAACAACAAAGAATGATTGGTAGCGGGCAATCCGCAGAGAGCCAGAGCCGGCCCGAAGCGAACCGTGGTGCTGTCGGCGCGGAGCATATGAGTGAGCGGGACAACGCCGTGCCTTTGTGGCAGCCCAAAGATTTGCGACACGCCGTGTTCCAAATAACATGACACGCAGCATTCCAATACTTGCGATACGGCGTGAAATTACAATATAATACTGTTACCTATTCGTAACGTTTTCCAGCAAAAGGTGACGATCATGACGGTGCAGGGTCTTGTAATAGAAAGAGTAGCCCCCGGCAGCATTGCCGCCGAACTGGGCATGGAACCGGGGGACCGGCTGGTGGCCGTAAACGGCCTGCCGGTGGAGGACATTCTGGACTACCGCTTTTTGACCTGCGACGAGGAACTGACCATCACCCTGGTCAAGGCCAGCGGCGAAGAATGGCTCTGCGATGTGGAAAAGGATTTTGACGACGACCTGGGCGTGGATTTTGCCGGCGGGGGACTGGAACCCATCCGCCGCTGCCAGAACCGCTGCCTTTTCTGTTTCGTTGATCAAATGCCCCGGGGCCTGCGCCCCACCCTGTACGTCAAAGACGACGACTACCGCCTTTCCTTCACCCAGGGGAACTTTATTACCCTGACCAATTTGAGGGAGAGGGATCTGGAACGGATCATCCGGCAGCGGTTGTCGCCCCTTTACATATCGGTGCACACCACCAACCCCGCCTTAAGGGAAAAAATGCTCGGCCACCCCCGGGCCGGCAAAATCATGGAGCAACTGCACCGGCTGGCCCAGGGGGGAATAGAAATGCATACCCAGGTGGTCCTGTGCCCGGGGATAAACGATGGGGTGGAACTGGAACGCACCGTGAGGGACCTGGTGAACCTCTGGCCGGCGGTACGTTCCGTGGCCATCGTTCCGGTAGGCCTTACCAGTTACCGGGAGGGGCTTTTTCCCCTGCGCCCCTTCACCCGGGAAGAGGCCACTTTGATAGTGGAACAGGTGCAAACCTGGCAGGACCATTGCCTGGAACGCTGCGCCCACGCGGTGGTCTTTGCCAGCGATGAATTTTACCTGCTGGCGGGAAGGAAAGTTCCCCCTGCCTTGCGTTACGATGATTTTCCCCAGACGGAAAACGGTGTGGGACTGGTGCGTCTCTTTCTGGATGAATGGGAGAAGATCTCCCAGTCCCTGCCCCGGGCACTGCCCTGCCCCCGTAAGGTGACCGTGGCCACCGGTATGCTGGCCGAAAGTGTCCTGGCGCCGGTGGTGGCCAGGTTAAATGAAATTAACAATCTGGCGGTGGAACTGGCCGTCATCCCCAACCGTCTATTTGGCCCGCAGGTGACCGTGGCCGGCCTTGTTTCCGGAAAAGACATTTTAGAAGCCCTGGAAGGCCGCAATCCGGGACAAACCTTAGTCCTGCCCGCAGTCATGTTGCGCCAGCCGGAGCAGGTTTTTCTGGATGGTATGACTGTGCAGGAACTTTCCGGCCGTCTGAACCGCCCCGTGATAGTGGTTGATGGACCGGCGGAACTGGTGGAGGCCTGTTTGGAAAGTGAGGGATTTTGCCCTTGTCCAAGCCAATAGTAGCCATTGTAGGACGCCCCAATGTGGGAAAATCTACCCTTTTTAACCGCCTGGTGGGGAGCCGCATAGCCATAGTGGAAGATGAGCCTGGAATAACCCGCGACCGGCTCTATCAGGATGCCGAGTGGGCGGGGCGCGTTTTTACCCTCGTGGATACCGGCGGGCTGGACTTTGTGGAATCGGGGGATATTCCCCGGCAGGTGCGGCGGCAGGTAGAGCTGGCCATAGAAGAAGCCGACGTCGTGATCTTTCTGGTGGATGCCCGGGCGGGATTAACGAGTACGGATGAGGACGTGGCCGCTCTGCTGCGGCGCACCAGCAAGCCCGTATTGCTGGTGGCCAACAAGGTGGAAAATTTCCAGCGCACCGGTCAGCTGGTGGACTTTTTCCGCCTGGGCCTGGGCGAGCCCATCCCCATTTCTGCGGCTCAGGGGATGAACACCGGGGACTTGCTGGACCGCCTGGTGTCGGTTTTGCCTCCCGTAGCCGCGGAGGAAGGGGAACCCGATACCATCCGCATTGCCGTCATCGGACGGCCCAATGTGGGTAAGTCTTCCCTGGTTAATGCCATTCTGGGTGAAGAGCGGGTGATCGTTAGCGACATCCCCGGCACCACCCGGGACGCCATTGACACCTACTTTGAGCGGGAAGGGCGCCGCTATATGCTGGTGGATACGGCGGGCATCCGGCGCAAGAGCCGTATAGAGGAGGCCATAGAAAAATACAGCGTAATTCGTTCCTTAAGGGCGGTAGACCGCTGCGAGGTGGCCCTGGTTGTGCTGGACGCCCTGGAAGGCGTAACCGATCAGGACAAGCGCATTGCCGGCTATGCCCATGAGCAGGGCAAGGCCAGCGTGCTGGCTGTGAATAAATGGGACCTGGTGGAAAAGGATACCCATACCTCCCGGCGCTTCACCGAGCTTATTCGCCGGGAACTGGCCTTCATGACCTATGCCCCGGTAGTTTTCATCTCCGCCCTTACCGGAAAGCGGGTGCACAGGCTTTTAGAAATGGTTGACCTGGTGGCACAGCAGCAGTGTTTGCGCATCAGCACGTCAGAGCTAAACAGGCTGATCAGGGACGCCGTTTTGCATAACCCGCCGCCGGCCGACAAAAACCGGCGTTTGAAAATACTCTACGCCACCCAGGGCGGGGTAAAACCACCCACTTTCATCCTGTTTGTCAACGATCCGGAGTTGATGCACTTTTCTTACCTGCGCTACCTGGAAAACCAGCTCCGGGCGGCCTTTGGCTTTGAAGGAACGCCCATCCGTTTTGTACTGCGGCAGCGGGATTAAAAGGGGGGAGAAAAATGGCTGTTCTGGCCGTTATGGTCAGCTATCTGATTGGCTCAATTCCCGTAGGCTACCTGTTGGGACGCGCCCGGGGGGTAGACATCCGGCAACACGGCAGCGGCAATATCGGAACCACCAATGTCTGGCGGAACCTGGGCCCTGTGGCGGGCGCAATTGCCCTCACCGGTGATGCCGGCAAGGGTCTGGTGGCCGTACTCCTGGGGCGTTACCTGGGGGGGCACGGTCTTGAGCTGGCCTGTGGCCTGGCCGCAATCGCCGGGCACAGCTGGCCGGTGTTCCTGGGCTTCAGGGGAGGAAAAATTATTGCCACCGGTCTGGGAGTTTTCCTCGGCCTTACTCCGGCGGCCGCCCTTTTGGCCCTGGGGCTTTGGGTGGTAGTGGTGGCGGCTTTTCGTTACGTCTCCCTGGGTTCCATAGTGGCTGCCGTTTCAATGCCCCTGTGGATGCTCCTTTTACACCGGCCCCGTGAGTACCTGGCTTTTGCCCTGGTGGTGGCGGTAATTGCCGTATACAAACACATACCCAATATCCGCCGGCTGCTGGCCGGCACCGAATCTAAAATCCGTTAAAGGGAAGGGTTGGCGGTAGTGAAACAAAAGGTAGCCATCCTGGGAGCCGGCAGCTGGGCCACGGCCCTGGCCGTGCTGCTGGCCGGTAAAGGAATACCGGTGGACATGTGGTCGCGCCGGGCGGGCCTGGCCGCTCAAATTAATGCCGAAGGTCAGAACAGCCGCTACCTGCCGGGAGTTTCTCTCCCCCCAAACGTGCGCGTGACCCCGGATCTTCCCGCGGTGGTAAAAAACGCCCGGGCGGTTATTTTCAGCGTGCCTTCCCATGCTTTCCGGGAAGTCCTGCGCGCCTCACTCCCGCACCTGCCGGCCCGGGCACTGTTGATCAATGCAGCCAAGGGCATTGAAGAAGACAGCCTCCTCACCCTTTCCCGGGTATTTGCCGCGGAAGCCGGGGAAGAGGAAACCAACCGTTACGTGGTCCTTTCCGGACCCAGTCACGCCGAAGAAGTGGGGCGGGGGATACCCACCGCCGTCGTGGTGGCCGGCCGGGATATGGCGGCGGCCGAGGCCGCCCAGGACCTGTTCATGACCGGCAACTTCCGGGTTTATACCAACCCCGATGTGGCCGGGGTAGAGCTGGGGGGAGCCCTGAAAAATATTATTGCCCTGGGCACGGGTATTGCCGACGGGCTGGGTTTTGGGGACAACACCAAAGCAGCTTTGATGACCCGGGGCCTGGCCGAAATCACCCGCCTGGGGCTGGCCATGGGGGCCAACCCCCTCACTTTTGCCGGTCTGGCCGGGGTGGGGGATTTAATTGTCACCTGCACCAGCATGCACAGCCGCAACCGCCGGGCCGGGATCGAAATCGGCCGGGGGAAGAGCCTTTCCGAAGCGGTGGCCAGTGTGCAGATGGTGGTGGAAGGGGTGCGCACCACCCGGGCGGCCTACCGCCTGGCGGCCCGGTACCAGGTGGAAATGCCCATTACCGAGCAGATGTACCGGGTGCTTTTTGAGGGATTACCCCCCCGGGAAGCGGTGGTTAACCTGATGAGCAGGGGCCGCCGGCGCGAGATGGAAGAGGTGGCCCTGGCAGCTGCATTGTGGCGTGAAAAAAACTGCAAATAGCAAACGCCCGCTCGTCCAGGGCGGGCGCTTTTGCTTAGATTACCGCAGGATTCTGGTTGCTCCCCGGTAATTGGCGGCGTAGTAAGACTCGTTGAGGGAAGAATATTTAACCCCTTTACTGGAAGAAGCATGAATAAACCGGTCCTGGCCTGCATAAATACCTACATGGTCAATGCCACCGCTGCCGTAATAGCTGAAGAAAACCAGATCCCCGGGGGATAAATCATCGCGACCAACCCGGGTGCCGAGCCGGGCTTGAGCAGCCGCGTTATGGGGCAAGCTTATTCCCACTGTTTCCCGAAACACATAGGAAGTAAAGCCGGAGCAGTCAAAAGCTTCCGGGCCACTGCCCCCGTATGCATAGGGCTTGCCCAGCAGGGAAACAGCCCTGGCAAGCACTGCCCTTACGTCGTCCGTTTCGCCGCGGGAAACCTGACGGCCAGGAGACACTCCGGTGGTGCCACCGGGTATAATTAAAACCTGTTCCGGAAAAATCAAGTCGGAGGTTAAATTATTAGCCTCCCTGATGGCTTGTACGCGCACGCCGTAACGCTGTGCGATCACATACAGTGAATCCCCCGGACGGACTGTGTATTTGTTAACCCCGGCACGGGTATTTTTACTGGCCGCCACGGTGTTCCGGGCTGGCTTTGCCTTTGCCGAACCGGGGATAATCAGTGTCTGACCAGGGTAGATCAGATGTCCGTTTAAACCATTGGCTGCCTGCAAAGCCTCAACGGTGATTCCATACCGCCGGCTCAGTTCGTAAAGTGTTTCGCCGGCCGCCACCGTGTGCTTGAGGGCAGCCCACGAAACTGAAGGAACCAGGCACACCAATAAAAAGCTCAACAGAAAGGCCCGCCACAGGAGCCCTGCCTTTACCGGCGGGCAAGGCATCCTTTTCATGCATCACTCTCCTCTCCTGACAACTTTTTCTTGACTTAAAAATTGTTCGACATCAAGCGTGGGATTCCTGCCGGAGTGGCCAAATTTTTTCCTTAATTCAGTTGCCAGCGGCATGGAATTCCCGGCATAAAAAAGTTCCCCCGGTCATAATCCGCCGGGGGCTTAATATATATATATTGTTAATGTATGCCATTGGAAAAAACTAGTCTCGTAAGCTCCCGGCTGCAAAACCTTTATTAAGGAGGGAATACGTCCATGGAAAAAGTGGATATCTTCCGGGATATCGCGGAACGTACCGGCGGCGATATCTACCTGGGCGTGAGTGGCGGTGTCCGCACGGGCAAGTCCACTTTTATCAAGCGTTTTGCCGAACTGCTGATGATACCGAACATCGAAAACCCCTACGACCGGGAACGGGCCAAGGATGAGCTGCCCCAGAGTGGTGCCGGCAGGACGGTAATGACTACAGAACCCAAATTCGTGCCCAATGAGGCTGTGGAAATCACCATTTCACCCAACCTCAAGGTGAAAATGCGTCTGGTTGACTGCGTGGGTTACCGGGTGGAGGGTGCCCTGGGCTACGAGGATGAAAGCGGCCCGCGGATGGTATCAACCCCCTGGTTTGACGAACCCATTCCTTTCCAGGAGGCGGCGGAAATCGGCACCCGCAAGGTAATTGCGGATCACTCCACCATGGGTGTGGTGGTCACCACCGACGGCAGCATTACCGATATCCCACGGGAAAATTATGTTGAAGCGGAAGAAAGGGTTATTGCCGAGTTCAAGGACATCAACCGTCCCTTTCTGGTGCTTTTGAACAGCACCCGTCCCCAGGACCCTCAAACGATAGCCCTGGCCGAAGA
The DNA here is from genome assembly GCF_003627965.1 of Desulfofundulus salinus. Lineage (NCBI taxonomy): Bacteria > Bacillati > Bacillota > Clostridia > Eubacteriales > Peptococcaceae > Desulfofundulus > Desulfofundulus salinus. The sequence continues at coordinate 1,524,964 of NZ_RBWE01000001.1, forward strand.
ACTGGCCGAAAAATACGATGTTCCCGTTTTGCCGGTGGATTGCCTGCAGATGACCCAGCAGGACGCCCTTTTTATTCTGGAAACGGTACTGATGGAATTTCCCGTCAACGAGGTTAACGTACTGCTCCCGCAATGGGTGGAGGAACTGGACAGCAGCCACTGGTTAAGGCAAAAAGTGGAGGAGTCGGTTCGCGAGACCATCCAGAACGTGCGCCGTTTACGGGATATTAACGGCGCGGTGGAAAGGCTTGGAGACTACGATTTTGCCGGGTCAGTCAGTATCACCAAAATGGATATGGGTACCGGGGTGGCAGCCATTGAAATAACTTCTCCCCAGGAGCTTTTCTTCCAGGTCTTGAGCGAAGAATCTGGCTTTAAGATTAGCGGAGACCATGAACTGTTCAGGCTGGTCAAAGAACTGGCCGTGGCCAAGCGGGAGTACGACAAGGTAGCCCAGGCGCTGGCGGAAGTGCGGGAAACCGGTTACGGGGTGGTAACTCCCAGCCTGGACGAAATGGTTTTGGAGGAGCCGCAGTTAATCCGTCAGGGCAGCCGCTTTGGTGTCAAACTTAAGGCAACGGCTCCCTCCATTCACATGATCAGGGCTGATATTGCCACCGAAATTACTCCCATTATCGGTACTGAACGGCAATGCGAAGAACTGGTTCGTTACATGCTCACCGAGTTTGAATCCAACCCGCAGAAAATCTGGCAGTCCGAGATATTTGGCAAGTCTGTGCATGATCTGGTCAGGGAAGGAATTCAAAACAAGCTCTATCGCATGCCTGAAAATGCCCGGGCAAAACTGCAGGAAACCATCCAGCGCATCGTAAACGAGGGAAGCGGTGGACTTATCTGTATAATTATTTAACCGGTCCCAGGCCGGTTTTTTATTTGCCCTCAACCAGTTAACGATGATAAAATATTCATGGCTGTACCAGGGACAAGTGTTTGAAGGAAGGAGAGAGGGTTTTGCAAGAACCGGTAAAAATAGCACTTTTAGGCCTGGGAACGGTAGGCCGCGGGGTTTACCGCATTCTCACCGGCAATGCGGAAAACATTGCCCATAAGGTCGGCGCACCCGTTGAAATTTCCCGCATCCTTGTCCGCGATCTGACCAGGGACCGGGGCATCCCGCTGGATCCGGCCCTGCTTACTGATAATTACCAGGACATTCTGGACGACCCGGAAATAGCCATTGTGGTGGAGGTAATGGGAGGTATCCACCCGGCGCTGGACTATGTCATGGCCGCCCTGAAGCGGGGCAAAAGTGTGGTTACGGCCAACAAGGACATGATTGCCCTGCACGGTAAGGAACTCTTTGCCACCGCTGCGGCCAGCGGTGCCGGCCTCCTTTTTGAAGGCAGCGTGGCCGGAGGCATCCCCATCATCCGTCCTTTGAAACAATGCCTGGCGGCCAACCGCATTCAGGAGATTATGGGCATTATCAACGGTACAACCAACTACATGTTGAGCAAAATGACCCGGGAAGGAGTGGATTTTGACCGGGCACTGCGGGAAGCGCAGGCCAAAGGTTATGCCGAGGCCGATCCCACCGCCGATGTGGAGGGGCTGGACGCGGCGCGCAAACTGGCCATCCTTGCTTCCATCGCCTTTAATTCCCGCATCACCTTAAACGATGTCTACGTGGAAGGGATCAGCAAAATCACCGCCAGGGATATTGCCTATGCCCGGGAGTTGAATTATGTGATCAAGTTGCTGGCCATTGCCAAGGAAACTCCTGAGGGCATCGAGGTGCGGGTGCATCCGACCATGATCCCCCAAAATCACCCCCTGGCTTCAGTTAACGACGTCTTTAACGCCATTTTTGTCCGGGGCGATGCCGTGGGTGACACCATGTTTTACGGCCGCGGCGCGGGGGAATTACCCACTGGAAGCGCTGTTGCGGCAGATATCATGGATGCGGCCCGCCACATTTTATATAAAGTGCCGGGTTTCATCGGCTGCACCTGTTACGACGAAAAACCGATCAAGCCCATGGCCATGACCGAAAGCAAGTTTTACATTCGCCTGATGGTGGCCGACAGGCCGGGAGTGCTGGCCTCCATAGCCTATGCCTTTGGGGATAAGGAAGTTAGCCTGGCTTCGGTAATCCAAAAGCATACCGATGGCGACAGGGCGGAAATCGTGATGGTTACCCACCGGGTGCGGGAACAAAACCTGCAGGATGCTTTACGCCTGGTTGGATGCCTGAGTTCGGTTGACCGGATCGCCAGCTGTATTCGGGTAGAAGGTGAGTAGAAAGGGGCAGGGTAAGAGAATGGTCCGCGTACAGGTACCTGCCACCACGGCCAACCTGGGCCCGGGTTTTGATTGCCTGGGGATGGCTTTGAAATTTTATAACATAGTAGAAATGGTACGTCTATCCAGCGGCCTGGTTATTGAGGTGCATGGGGAGGGTGTTCAGGAGATTGCCCGGGACGAAAGCAACGTGGTTTACCGGGCAGCCATGTATCTCTTCAAACAGGTGGGTTTTGATCCCGGGGGCCTGCGCATTCGTTTGATCAACAACATTCCGGTAGCCAGGGGGCTGGGCAGCAGTGCCTCGGCCATTGTGGGTGGCCTGGTGGCGGCCAACATTCTTTCCGGAAACAAGCTTTCCTGCCGGGAACTGCTCACCATGGCCTCGCAGCTCGAGGGCCATCCCGATAACGTGGCCCCGGCCCTTTTGGGCGGAATTGTTATTTCCACTACGGTGGAAGGGGAGACCCGCTATGTGAAAATTGATCCTCCCGCAGGTCTGAAGGTGGCGGTAGCCATACCCGATTTTCACCTGAGTACCAGGGCCGCCCGGGAGGTGTTGCCCCAGCATGTCAGCCTGGCGGATGCCGTTTTTAACCTGGGGCGGGTGGCCCTGCTGGTGGCCGCCCTGCAGCAGGGCAAACTGGACCTGCTGGCCACGGCCATGGAGGACAGGCTCCACCAGCCATACCGTGCATCCCTGGTACCCGGAATGAAAAAGGTGCTGGCGGCCGCCCGCCTGGCTGGAGCCCGGGGAGTTTGCTTAAGCGGTGCCGGTCCGAGTTTAATTGCCCTGGCCGACAGCAATTTGGAGCTTATTGCCCGGGTGATGAAGGATACCTTCCGGGAAAGCGGCATTATGGCCCGGGCCCTGGTTTTGGAGCCCAGCCCGGTGGGTGCCCGGGCCCTGGAAATTAAGACAAAGCCTTCGTAGCTTCCCCATTCGAAGGGGGGAATATCCTTGTCCAAAATGCCGGGGGCACTGCCAACCTGGCATTATTTGTCACTTGGCATTGCTGGCGACGGGCCTGTATAATTACACTTGTAATTGAATTACCAGTGGCCGAATCCCCGGGAACCCGGGGTACGGGGGAATTTTTACCCGGAGCGGGGTGAATCCGCGCGTTATTAAGGAGGTGAAAATAAGACGCGCGGTAGGGTGCCCTCTACCCGAACCCATCAACTAACCCCGGAGGCTAGAGGAGGGAAAAAATGAGCAGGCTGTTGTTTTACGTCCGTTACTTTCTGGCAACTCTGGCGGCACTTGTGTTGCTGCCCGTGGGTGCTGCGGCAGCGGCCACCCATACCGTCAGTCCCGGTGAATCCCTGTTTCTGATCAGCCGCGCCTACGGAACCACCGTGGATGCCCTGCGCCAGGCCAACGGTCTTTACACCGACCTGATCTACCCGGGGCAAAAGCTTTACATTCCGGAAGGGAATGGGAAGGGAAGTCCGGGTACATATACCGTGCGGCCCGGGGATACCCTTTATCTGATTGGCCTGCGTTATGGCGTGAGCTTTCAGTCAATAAAAGCAGCCAACGGTCTGAGAAGTGATTTAATCTACCCGGGACAGAAACTGATTATCCCCGCCGCGAATAATTGGGGGACAAGCCCGGCGCCGGTAAGCCGGAGCGCCATCAACTCCGGTCCCGTTAATTATAGTCGTTCCGACTTTGACCTTCTGGCACGGTTGATTACCGCTGAAGCCGATTCCGAATCCTACATCACCAAGGTGGCAGTAGGAGCAGTGGTATTAAACCGCGTAAAAAGCAGCATTTTCCCGAATTCCATTCCCGCGGTCATTTACCAGGTGGACGAAACTGGATCTTACCAGTTTGAACCCGTATTAAACGGCTGGATCAACCGTCCGGCCAGCGAGGAAGCCAAACGGGCTGCGCTGGATGCCCTCAACGGGGTTGACCCCACCAACGGCGCCCTTTACTTCTTTGAATCCTGGGTGCCGAACAGCTGGCTGCAATCACGTCCTGTAAGTGTGATTCTGGACAGCTTTACATTTACTTACTAGTTGAATACTTAGTTAAGGATAGATTTATATGACTTACATCTGAAGTATCCCCAGCTCCTGTTTTGGCTCGGTAGCGAGCGACTTGAGCCGAGTGGCCAGCCAAACTTAGCGAGGCGAAAAGCGAAGGCAGGCCCGAGGGCATGGATGCCCGAGGCCGGCAACTGAGGCAGGATGCCGAATTTGCCGGGAAGCCTGCCGGAGCTTTGAGCCGAGCAATAGTTTGGCCCGCGAGGCTCACTGGAGCGAGCGGGAGCCAAAACAGGGTAGTTGGAAAGTGGGGATTACTCAGAACTTCCATACAGAAACAGGCCCTGCCCGGAGCAGGGCTTATTTCTTTAAGCGAAAGTTAATAAATTCTTAACACAAATGCAGTAAGTTTTACACATTTGTGGGGTAAAATGATCAATATGACAAACCTGTGATGTGGAGGTGTTTTTATGCATAGATTTATCCTTTTTGTGCTGCTTCTGGCATTAATGGTCATCATGATCCCGGGCCTGCGCCCGCCGGGGATTTAACCATCATAACTAAAATCTCCGGGAACGCAAAATGGAAAAGATCAGGGCCACGCCCAGCACTCCCCCGACAACAAAAGCGGCCTCCACTACAGGCAAACCCCAGAGAATGGTATAACCCCGCCCCAGCAGCAGAGAAGAACCCACGATCAAAGAACCCAAAAGGATACCCAGAACCAGGCGGTTAACCATGGCGTTGAGCTGGCCGAACATGCGGTTCAGGTCCGGGTTTACCGCTTTTATTTTTAATTCACCCCCTGCGGCCAGGTCCAGCACCCTGTCCAGGCGGTGAGGCAGGTGGGTCAAAAGCTGGTGGTAGTCTTCCAGGTGCTCCAGCACCAGCCTTTTTATCCCCGGCAGGCTGAAACGGCGCGCCAGCAGGCGTTTGCCCATGGGACGGGCAATCTCCACGATGCTCAATTCCGGGTCCAGCTGCGCAACTAAACCTTCAGCGGTAACCAGGGACTTCACCAGCAGGGTGAACTGGGTGGGAACGCGGATACGGTATTTGAAGGCCACCGCCATTACATCCCCTAAAGATTCGGCCAGGCTAATCCGGCTCAAGGGGATTTCATAATATTTTTCCCTCAGGGCGTCGATATCCCGGTGCAGGGCGGCCCGGTCCACATGGGGTGGCACTACGCCCAGGTCTTCCACCGCCCGTACCACCTGGGAAGTGCTCCGCCGGACCAATCCCAAAACCAGAGCGCCGATTTTTTCCCGCACCTCTTCATTCAGGCGCCCCACAATGCCAAAGTCCATAAAGGCCACCCTCCCGCCGGGCAGGGCGGCCAGGTTGCCCGGGTGGGGGTCGCCGTGGAAAAAACCGTGCAGCAGGATCTGCCGCAGCAGGGCATCGGCGAGGTGCCGGGCCACCACCTGCCGGTCAATGCCCCGGCGGGCCAGCTCTTCCGGGTTAGTCAGTTTCACTCCCTCTACGTACTCCATGGTCAGCACCTTGCTGGTGGTGTAATCCCAGTACACCACCGGGAAATAGACCGTGTTGTCGCCGGCAAAATGCTGGCGAAAGGTATCGGCATGGCGCCCTTCCACAGTGAAGTCCATCTCTTCCCGCAGGATCTTTTCAAACTCCTCCACCATTTCCTCGAAGCGATAAAGCTCCCGCCAGGGCCCGTGCCTGTCCACCAGCCGGGCCACATCATGGAGGATTTCTATATCTGTGGAGAGAATTTTTTCCGTGCCCGGCCGCTGGACCTTGACCACCACCGGCCTGCCGTCCCGCAGGTTTGCCCGGTGGACCTGGCCGATGGAAGCGGCAGCCAGGGGGGTAGCTTCGAAATGGGCAAAGATTTCCTCCAGGGGCAGCCCCAGCTCCATTTGAATGCGTTCCCGCACCTGGGCAAAGGGGAAAGGGGGCACCCGGTCCTGGAGCTTTTCCAGCTCGGCAATATATTCCGGGGCCAGCAGATCGGAGCGGGTGGAAAGCACCTGTCCCATCTTGATAAAAGTCGGGCCCAGTTCCTCCAGGGCCAGGCGCAGCCTTTCGGGCGGGGAAGGCCGTTCCACCACGGGGGCCTGGCGTGCCGGTTTGTGCCGGCGGCCAGGGCCCAGGAACTCGCCAAGACCCAGCTGTTGTGCCAGGTACCCGAAACCGTGGCGCACCAGGACGTTGGCAATTTCCCGGTAGCGGGCAAAATGCTTGTACCTCTTGCGCAGGTGCAGCTGCATAAAACATCCTCCCCGGGCCGCCGGCAGGCGCCGCTGGTTATTACTTATTTTTTCCACAACCGCCTTTTAAAACCCTCTTCGGGTGCGGCATATTTGTATACTGTGGAAGCCCTTTAAATTTTCTTGCCGCCAGAGATAGGAAGCAGTATAATATTTGCGGTCCCCCGGACCAAATTCAATGCAAAGCCATAATCACTTTGGTGAAAGGGTTTTTAAATCATGCGCATCGACCTTCTTCCCACTGCCGAAAGTATAGTTCCGGCCGAACTGGCCGGGTGTACCGCGGTGGTTTTTGATGTGTTACGGGCCACAAGCACCATTGTCACTGCCCTGGCCCACGGCTGCCGGAGGGTGGTTCCGGTGGTAGACGCATCCGGAGCCAGAGAGCTGGCGGGCAGGCTGGCCGGGGAAAACACACCGGTACTGCTGGCAGGTGAGCGGGGTGGTCAAAAAATCCCTGGCTTTCCTTACGGCAACTCTCCCCTGGAATACCCGCCGGAAGTGGTGGGCGGCAAAGTGCTGGTCCTTACCACCAGCAACGGCACCCGGGCCCTGAACGGCGCGGCAAAAGAGGCCCACACTGTGCTGGTGGGAAGCCTGCTCAATGCCCGGGCCGTGGCTCAAAAGGCCTGCCGTCTGGGCAGGGATATAACCATGGTTTGCGCGGGCACGCAAGGTCAATTTTCCCTGGAGGATACCCTGGCAGCGGGAATGGTGGTGCTGGAGATTGTGGAGATGCTGGACCCGGGCTGGCTTTGTTCAAACCACCAGCCGTCTTCCTCCCTGGACCTTGCCGACTTCGCCGTAGCCGCCCTGCACCTGGCCCGAACCTACCGGGACAACACCCGCCGGGCTTTTGACCACTCCCGCCACGGGCGCAGGCTTTTAAACATGGGGCTGGCGGCTGATCTGGACTGGTGCGCTTCCCTGAACACCTTCCAGGTGGTGCCGGTGGTAAAAAAGGAGAGTAGCTATTTAATCATTGAAAAGTGTTGAAAACTGCTATATTCGGTTCGCCAGGAGCAACAAGGCCAGGAAAATAAACTCCGCCGCTCTTGAGCTTTGGACGATGGCACGAAAAAACAGGTGACCCCCTCTTGCGTTTGGCCGGCAAATATGCTAAAATAACACATGCAAGCGGGTTGGCCCCGCGGTAAACTACAAAACGGGCGCGTAGCTCAGTGGGAGAGCGCTTGACTCACATTCAAGAGGTCGCTGGTTCGAAACCAGCCGTGCCCACCAGCAAAATCAGAGCCCCGGAAAACGGGGCTTTTTGCTTTGCCCGAAAAACCTTGATTTTAAAGGACTCAAGTATGCTAAAATTATGTCGAAATAAGGTAGTGGGGTCGAAAAGTTAAAAAGCTATTTTGTTCAATCCGAATCCTGGAGGGCAAACCCGGCGAAAGCCGGGGGCGCAAAGCCACAGGTCTAAGGTTCCCCAAAGGGTTGCTACGGGGAACTATGACGGCTGGGTTGCAAGGGAGAAAGGTAGCTGCAGGAAAGCGTATACTTGTCTCCCTGCGGCTTTCTTAATTTGGAATAACGTAAAAGGCGGAGGTTTGAGCAAGTATGAAAGAATCCCTTATAGAACGTCAGTTCGGGGGGGGGGGGGTAACCTGTCTACATCTGGCCTTATTTATTAGCCCTATAAACAACTCTTTTGGGGTTCCCCTTCTTTGGTTCCCTCCTTTTTGGTTCCCCTTTTTACGCTCCCCACCCTTGTACCCGCCACCATCATTCCTATAAGAAACTGTTCTCATGAGTTTTTTCTACCGTTTCCATGGTAATTTCCATGATAGAGGTGTTTCCATGAAGCCCACACTTATTAACGCTGCTCGGGTACTGGTTCGGGTGCAGGAATCTCGATTTAAGTCGGACTGCCTGCATTCTCAGCGCGTGGCCTTTTATGCGCTCCTGCTGGCCAGGGAATTGGGATTGGACGAAAAATACCAGAAACGCGTCTACTTAGCTGGCCTTCTGCACGACATAGGCAAAATAGGAATCCCTGACTATATACTGTTTAAACAGGGCAAGTTGACTGCCGAGGAATGGGAGGAGATAAAAAAGCACCCGGTTTTCAGTTATGAAATTCTCTCAACCATTCCCGGTATGAAAGAAATTAGTCTCATGGTACTGCATCACCACGAGAGATACGATGGAACGGGCTATCCCGCTGGACTTGTAGCTCAAGATATACCTCTGGGGGCGCGCATTTTAGCCGTTGCCGACAGCTTCGACGCCATGACCACGGAGAGGATCTACCGACCTTTTCCATTATCCCGGGAAGAGGCTCTGAAGGAAATGCACTGCTGTGCCGGAGGGCAGTTTGATCCACTTTTGGTGGAAGTTTTTAGTCGCTTGATAGGACGGGGAGAAACTGATTTGAGCCTCTACGAACGAGAATTTACGACTAGTTTTTATCCCTGAATCCGGGCGAACTTAAGCGTTTGAACCAGAGGGTGCAAATCCCGACTGTACGGACCAGCAGGTAAATAGTTCACCAGTTGGACTTAAATTTAAACGTTCACGAAAAGGAAAGGGTGGGGTTAAGTTGCTGTTCTTTAGAAAGAAAAGTGAGCCGGGTACCTCCAATACCTTCAATTCGGGTGATTTGCTTTTTGGGCTTAGCGTAGGTCGTTTCATTATGGCGCACACAGATCTCCTGGCCCTGTGGAGCCGCTTGAGGGCAGATGAAGCGGCCCGCGAGGCGGAGGTTCAGGCATCGGGTTCTCAAGAACTCTCTGCCACTATCGAGGAAGTCAATGCTTCCGTGGAAGAATCGGCTGCCGCTCATCACCAAATGAAACAGCTGGCAGAAGCCAATCGCTCGGCACTGGCGGAGATGGACAGGCTTTTAAAAGTTGTGGCTACCGGTATACAGTATATGAGAGACCAGTTGAATGAAGTAAGCCAGCGTTTTAATCAGGTCAACCAGATTGGCGAAGAAGTTGCGGAGATTGCAGAACAGACCAACCTCCTGGCACTGAACGCTGCTATAGAAGCTGCCCGGGCTGGCGAACACGGGCGTGGTTTTGCCGTAGTAGCTGAAGAAGTAAGGAAGCTGGCGGGGAAAACGAAGGATGCGGTAGGGACTGTGAAAGAATTAACTGCAGAAGTGGGTCAATTATCAGAGTCAGCCAACCGCAGCAGCAAAGAGGTAACGGATTCCTTTGAGGTTTATTCCAGGCAGGTTACCTCTGTAGTACAAAGCATAGACGAAAGCATGAAGCAGGTGGAACTTGCAACCAGCGCCCTCGACGAAATAACCCGGGTCATGAATCAGGTTGCCACTACGACAACAGATCTTGCCCAGTCGTCCCAGCGGCTTGCCCAAATAACAGCCTTCGGTGACTCCTGTACGGCCAATGCCAGCCACATCCGTGAAGTCACCATGCCGGTTCTGGAAGAACTCCTGGTCGAGATAACCGAAGATACGCCGGTTCATACCCTGGCAGCCAGGCTTTTCGACCATGCCCGGTTCATTAACACTGTAGTGGCGAAAGTTGGAACAGGTGAAAAATTATCCGACCATACCGAATGCGCCTTTGGACGCTGGTATATAGGTGAGGGCGGCAGACAGTTCGGCCACTTGCCTGCCTGGCGGGCTATAGACGAGCCTCACCGCCTGGTTCATACTGTCGGTGCTGCTCTGGTGAGAGAAGCCCGGGCAGAAGCAGCCGAAGAATTGGCCCAGGCATCCCTGGAACTGCTACGTTGCTTCGTGGCGCTGAAAAAAGAGATTGCCAAAATAGCCAAAAGTTAAAAAGAGAAGGACTTAGGTAAAGGAATTGTTTCGGAACCCTATTTCGACCTGGAAACACGGCTAAAGATATGGACATTTTGTTATTTCCTGGGTGACGACCTGTACCTGTTTATTGACAGCCGGGTGAATTAAAAAAGATTTCAGCCACCACAGAAAGGTTAAAAACACCTGGAAGGAAGTACGGGCGAAGATGTACAACGCGGAGCTACTGCTCCAGGGGTATGCCCAGGTCATGACGGTCCCGCCCAATGTCAAGTGCGCGGACATGTTCCTGAAGTTCCAGAGAGAAGCCAGGAAAATAAGAAACTATTTCTTCAAGAAAGGAGTTGGTTCAACGTGGAGTGTGCGAAATGCAACGCCACGGTCGAGAATAAGGAGGCAAAATTTTGCCCCTTCTGCGGCACTCCCCTGAATGAGTTCGCACCACCGCCCAGTCCTTCGAAATCAAAAAAGGCCATCTGGATTGGGCTCGGCGTACTCACCTATCTTCTTCTTGTTATCGGTTTTGTTGCCCGAGAATCCCTCGCCCAAGTACTCCCATTCCTTAGCCCGTCTAACAGTGCCCGCGCAGCCAAACTGGCACCAGGCAATACCGACCTGTTTTTGGTCGTTAATCCCAATCTGGACCAGGTAAAAAATTTTGCCCGTATCAGAGACATTTACCTTTCCATCCCGGAAGTTAAAGATGCTTTCGACGATTTGCGAAGGGACTTTGAGGATGAATTCGGTTTAGACTTCAATGAAGACGTAAAACCCTGGCTTGGCAGGGAAATAGCCCTAATTGTCCCTAATTACAGCCACGAGGAGTTATACCTGCTCGCTGTTTCTACCACCAATATGAAAAAAGCTTCGGCCTGCTTACAAAAAGTGCGCCAGCACTGGGAAAAAGAAGGTATGGCATTCAAGGACCGGACTTATCAGGGGGTCGAGATAACCGTTGAAACCGGGGGTTCTTCACCGGTAGCCTACGCCCTGCATGAGGGGTTTTTGCTGCTGGCGGAAAGCGAGGAAGCCATCGAAAAGGCAATAGACATGACCAGGCAAAAAGGTGCGGCCACCCTGGCCAAAAATGAAAACTACAAAAAGGTAATGAAAAAGCTGCCAGCAAACAGGTCGGGTGCTTGCTATATCAACGCTGAAAACATTCCCGATATTATAAAGGACGAGTTGAACACGGATTTTCCCGTTGAAAGCCTTCACCACCTGGAAGCATATCAGGGGTTGGGCTTTTCCATAAGCTTTACCGGAGAAGGGGTGCGCTTTGACTACTCGCTGGCCTACGATAAAGAAAAATTACCCAAAGACCTTCCCCCTCCCGAAAAAGTTGAGAAGACCATCACCCTGGCTCCCGAAAACTCCCTGGTATTCATAGGGGGCGTTCACCTGAATTACGTAATGGAAAAAATTCTGGAAGACATTCAAAAAGAACCCGATTTTAAAGACATCGACGCGGAAATCGAATACAATTTGGGTATAGATATTGAAAGTGATCTCCTTTCCTGGTTGGGCAGTGAATATGGTCTGGCTATTGTCCCGGATAGAGACGGGTTATTGGGTAAAGAAACTCACCTGGGGATGCTCGCCATGTTTTCCGTAAAGGATATCCAGAAGGCAAAAAGGTTAATGGACAAGATAGCTGATTTGCTAGATGAAGAAGGATTTGTTTCGGATTCTGTGAAGGTTGACGGCAAGAACATCAAATATTTCTATGACCCGTATACTGAGGCATTTATGCTGGGCTACGGTTTCACGGATAATATTTTGGTTATTGGATCCTCGGAAAATCTTGTTAAGGAGGCCGTAACGGGCGACGGCAGCTCCCTGGCCGACAGCAATACATATAAAAAAGCATTTGCCAGCCTTCAGCCCAAATACGAGGGTTGTATTTTCATTGACGTGGAAAGAATTGTTGACACGGTACGTAGCAACCTGGACAGATTGGACCGGAGATCTTTTGATCGAGAAGTCTACCCATTTGTAAAGCCCCTACAGGCGGTAAGCTACCGGCAAGCAAGGACGGATGACAACTTCCTCTCCGGTACGTTGGTCGTTTTCGTGGAAGAGCCTGTAAACTTTTCAAGAAAGGAACTTAGCTACGAACTCTAAGAGAGTTTAGCGGGTTATGAGAGGAAGTCACAATTTAGCCGAAGGACAATCTTCAGGGGTGTTCGCTATGTTCAATCCCCAAAAACAAAAACAATCGGAAACGCGGAGGCAGATTGCCCGGAGGAAAGCAGCTGCTGAAGCACTAAAGGGTATTTGGGCTGATAAGGATGATTCCTTCTTTTCGGGGCGGTAACTCATGCGAATTTTGCTGGATACCAATATTTTGGTTGATGATTGTTACATAGCGGCCACCGCCATAGCCTATAAATTGCCGCTATATACCAGAAACCCGGACGATTTTAAATATGTCCCGCATCCGGATTTGAAAATAGTGGTTCCGTATCAGTATGAGGTTGACGTAACTTCATAAACAAAATCTAATACAGCTTGCAGGCTCTTAACGAGGCGATGATGCTGAAGAACAGTTAGTTAACAAAGAAAGCGGTCAGACCCGGCAGGTGTAGAGCTGCCGGCGTTTTCTTTTGTGTGGATCTGGTCAAGCGCCATATAAAGAAGCACTTCCCGGAGGATCAGAATGAGCATCACCAGCGCCATTGCCCGCGCTACAGCGGTGATCGCCGGCTTCAACATGCTTTCCGAGGTACTGAAGTTTATACGGGAAATGGCCCTGGCCTGCGTTTTCGGGGTCAGCGCGGCCACCGACGCCTACCTGGTGGCGTACACCGTGCCCAATGTGGTTTTTGCGGTGCTGGGCGGGGTGACGGCGGCTGGCAGGGCGCTTTACTAATGGACATCGAGCTCCGTGATGGTTATAATTGTTCATAATGAAAGGAAAAACGAACCACTGCATCCATATGGAAACCGTCTGGAACAATCCCGGCCAGCGCACCGTTCGGCCGGTGGGTGACCCGGCGTTGCCGCCGCGGGACGCGCGGCACCCGCGCCTGCGGGATGCCGGCAATAACTTTGTTTACGGTGTTCTGAAGGGGGAGGAGCAGTTTGAAAGCTCTGGTACTGGCCGGCGGGAAGGGAACGCGCCTGCGGCCCCTTACCTACACCACGGCCAAACAATTGATCCCGGTCGCCAACAAGCCCATCATCTTCTACGTGCTGGAGCAAATCGCAGCGGCGGGGATAGATAATGTGGGGGTAATTATTTCACCGGAAACGGGCGAAAACGTGAAAGACGCCGTAGGGGACGGCTCCCGCTGGGGAATAAAGATCACCTACATACTGCAGGAGACTCCCGCCGGGCTGGCCCACGCCGTGAAGACGGCCCGGGAATTCCTGGGAGAGTCGCCCTTTTTGATGTTTTTGGGGGATAACCTCATCCAGGGCGGCGTCGAGGCCTTCGTGCGGGACTTTGCCGCCGGTGAAGCCGGCGCCTTCATCCTGCTCAAAAGGGTAAAAGATCCCCGGGCCTTTGGCGTGGCCGTTCTGGACGGCCGGAACCACGTTGTCCAGTTAATTGAAAAGCCAAAGGAGCCGCCCAGCGACCTGGCCCTGGTGGGCGTGTATCTCTTCAGGCCGGCGATACATATGGCTATTGAACGTATCAAACCCTCCTGGCGGGGGGAGCTGGAGATCACCGATGCCATCCAGGAGCTCATCCATATGGGCTGCCCGGTGGAAGCCCGCATCCTGGAGGGCTGGTGGCTGGACACCGGCAAAAAGGACGATATCCTGGAGGCCAACCGGGTGGTGCTGGACGAGTTCGCCCGGCGGGACGTCAAAGGAGAGGTAGACGGCAAAAGCCAGGTGGTGGGCCGGGTGGAAATAGGGGAGGGCGCGCGGGTGATAAACAGTGTCATCCGGGGGCCGGTGGTCATCGGCAGTGGAGTTAACATCATTGACTCTTTTGTAGGCCCCTACACCGCCATTGCCGGCGGCAGCCACCTGGAACGGGTCTCCCTGGAACATGCGGTGGTGCTGGAGAACTGCCGCCTGGTGGACGTGGAGCACATCGAGGACAGCCTTATCGGGAGCAACACTCGCGTGGTCCGGGCCGGCGGCCGCCGCCGGGCCCTGCGCCTTTTCGTGGGCGACGACGCGGAAGTGGTAATTTGAGAGCAGGAGGGGTTTTTATGGAGCTGATCGACGGCGTGCAGGTAAAGAAGCTGCGCTTGATCCCCGACGAGCGGGGTTTTCTCATGGAGATGCTGCGCTCCGACTGGCCGGAGTTTGATAAATTCGGCCAGGCCTACATCACCGCCTGCTACCCGGGGGTGATCAAGGCCTGGCACTACCACAAAATCCAGTGGGACCACTTCGTCTGCGTGGGCGGCATGGCCAAAGTGGTGCTTTACGACTCCCGCGAGGACAGCCCCACCAAAGGCATGGTCAACGTCTTTCACATCGGCTACCTCAATCCCTGCCTGGTAAAAATCCCGCCCCTGGTCTACCACGGCTTCACCGCCGAGGGCAACCAGACGGCCTTAATTGTCAACTTTCCCACCGAGCTGTACAACTACGAGAACCCCGACGAATACCGCCTGCCCTATAACGACCCCTCCATTCCTTACACCTGGGAGGTGCGGCATGGCTAGGCGGGTGCTGGTCACCGGCGCTGCCGGCATGCTGGGCCGGGCGGTGACCGCGGAGTTCGGGCGGCGCGGGGAAGAAGTGCTGTCCCTTTCCCGCCAGGAACTGGACATCACCGACTTCGCGGCGGTGCGGTCCGCCCTGCGGCAGCTGCGGCCCCGGGTGGTGGTTAACTGCGCCGCCTACACCGACGTGGACGGTGCGGAAGCCAGCAGCGAGCGGGCCTTCCTGGTCAACGGCCTGGGACCCCGGAATCTGGCCCTGGCCTGCCGGGAAGTGGATGCCGTGCTGGTGCATGTGAGCACCGACTACATTTTTGACGGTCAAAAGGGCGAACCCTACGGCGTGTACGACCCCCCGAATCCCCTGAACGTCTACGGTAAGAGCAAGCTCTGGGGCGAGCGGGCGGTGGCGGAGGCCGGCGGCAGCTGCTTCATCGTGCGCACCAGCTGGCTCTTCGGCCACGGGGGCAGGAATTTCGTGGAGACCATGCTCCAGATCGGCCGGGGAAAGGGTGCCGCCCGGGTGGTCAGCGATCAGCGGGGCTGCCCCACCTGCACGGTAGATCTGGCCCGGGCCATTGCCGACCTGGTGGAAAGCGGCCGGTACGGCACCTACCACGTCACCAACAGCGGCAGCACCACCTGGTACGAATTTGCGGCGGCAATATTCAAACTGGCCGGCCTGGAGGTGGAACTGGCCCCCTGCTCCACGGCGGAGTTTCCCCGCCCGGCCAGAAGACCGCTCTACTCGGTGCTGGACCCGTTTCCCTTGAAGGAAACCACCGGTTACCTGCTCCCGCCGTGGGCAGACGCCCTGGAAAGGTACCTATCGGAAAGACAAAAATAACTTAAAAGGAGCAATGTGATCAATGAAACTGCTGGTTACCGGCGGAGCCGGATTCATCGGCTCCAACTTTATCCGCTATATCCTTGCGGCCCGCCCCGGAGTTTCGGTCATCAACCTGGATAAGCTCACCTATGCGGGCAACCTGGAAAACCTGGCCGATCTTGCGGACCACCCCCGCCATGCGTTCATCCACGGTGACATCTGTGACCGCCGCCTGGTGGGGGAGATTTTTTCCCGCGGCGTGGACGCGGTGATCAACTTTGCCGCCGAGTCCCACGTGGACCGCAGCATAGTGGACGCCTCGCCCTTTGTCGAGACCAACGTGCGGGGCACCCAGGTGCTGCTGGACGCGGCTGCGGAATACTGGAGGGAGAGGTTCGACGGGCAGGCGGCAGCCGGGGCTGAAAGGCCCGTGATCTTCGTCCAGGTCTCCACCGACGAGGTTTACGGCTCCCTGGGGCCGGAGGGGCGCTTTACCGAGGAGAGCCCCTTGAAACCTTCCAGCCCCTACTCCGCCAGCAAGGCCGCCGCCGACCTTCTGGCCCTGGCCTATCACCGCACCCACGGCCTGCCGGTGGTCATCACCCGCTGCTCCAACAACTACGGTCCCTACCAGTTCCCGGAAAAGCTCATCCCCCTCATGATCACCAGCGCCCTGGAGGATAAACCCCTGCCCGTGTACGGCGACGGCTTGAACGTGCGGGACTGGCTGCACGTGGAGGACCACTGCCGGGCGCTGGAGCTGGTTCTCTTCCGGGGGAGGCCCGGGGAGATCTACAACATCGGCGGCCACGGGGAGCGCACCAACCTGGAAGTGGTGCGGATGATCTTGCAGCTTTTGGACAAGCCGGAAAGCCTCATCCGGTTTGTGAAGGACCGCCCCGGCCACGACCGCCGCTACGCCATCGACCCCTCGAAGATTACCCGGGAGCTGGGCTGGCGGCCCCGGCATACCTTCGAGGAGGGGCTGGCGGCAACAGTAGAGTGGTACAGGCAAAACCGCTCCTGGTGGGAGCGGATTAAGTCCGGGGCAGCCCGTCACTGCCGCTGAGAACCTGGCGAAATTTAACCCCTCATGGGGAAGGAAGTCTTCCATTGGAGGCGAATAATGGGTATGGGCGTCCTTTGGAAAAGGAGTACAGTAGAAAAGGAGTACGTTTATTATGAAAAGAGAGAGTAAAAAGTCAAGTTACGGAAGCATGGAACGCTGGTTAATCACCTATGCCGACATGATCACCCTGCTGCTGATCTTTTTCATTGTCATGTACTCGTTAAGCCAGGTTGATATCAAGAAATTCCGCATGCTGGCCGAATCATTAAGTAAGGCCATGGGCGGCGGCGGGGTTATACTGGAAAATCTGGGGCCTTCGGTGGTCCCGGGCATCAGCGGCACACAGGTGGAAACGCCGCAGGATGTGGCAGATAAGGCGGAAATGGAAAATATCCGCCAGGAGCTGCTGCGGCAGATTCAAAAGCAGGGCCTGGCAGCCAGGGTTTCTGCTACCAGCGAGGAACGGGGCATTGTGCTCAGCTTCCAGGATGAGGTTCTTTTTAAACTGGGCTCGGCGGAGCTTACTCCCCGGGCACGGGAGATTATCGCCGCAGTGGCCCCCGTGCTGCTGAAAACCTCCAACTACATACGCATTGAAGGACACACCGACAATCTACCCATAAACACGGAACGCTATCCTTCAAACTGGGAGTTATCTACGGCCCGGGCTACAGCGGTGGTGCAGGAACTGATCCGTACGGCCAATTTTCCGCCCCAGCGCCTTTCGGCAGTGGGATACGGCGAATACCGCCCCCGGGTGCCAAACGATTCGGAGGCCCACCGGCAAATGAATCGCCGGGTTGACCTGGTTATCTTGCGCAGCAAATACAAGGGAGCGGAGCCGGAATCCTCGCTGCCGGCACCCCGGGATTAAATTACAGGAAAGGGATGACTGATGGACCTTGCCGTATTTGGTTTTGTAATCGCGGTAGTGGCCCTGGTGGGCGGTTTTATGCTGGAGGGGGGACATGCCAGCGCGCTGTTGCAGCCTACAGCCGCGTTGATAGTCTTCGGAGGTACAATAGGTGCTACCGTTTTCAGTTTTACTTTAAGCGACTTAAAACAGGTTCCCCGGCTCCTCCGGGTGGGGCTTTTTCGCACCATTCCCGAGCCCACCGACACCATCGAGCTCATTGTCGGCCTGGCCGACGAGGCCAGACGGGAAGGGCTGCTCTACCTGGAAAACCGCCTGGGTGAAATAGATGATCCCTTCCTGCGCAAGGGCATCCAGCTGGTTGTGGACGGCACCGACCCCGACTTGGTACGCAATATCCTTGAAGCAGAGCTTTACTCCATTCAGGAGCGCCACCAGGTGGGGGCGGGTATCTTTGAGGCTGCCGGTGGCTACGCCCCCACCATGGGCATCATCGGTACGGTCATGGGCCTGGTACACGTGCTCAGCTCCATTGATTCTCCGGAAACCCTGGGGCCGGCCATTGCCGTGGCTTTTATCGCCACCCTGTATGGTGTGGCCAGCGCCAACGTTTTCTGGCTGCCCCTGGCGGCGAAGCTGCAAAACCTGAGCAAAAAGGAAATGCTCCTGCGCCAGTTGATGCTGGAAGGCATTGTCTCCCTGCAGGCCGGGTACAACCCCATTCTTATTCGCGAGCGGCTGACTGCCTTCCTCAAGCCGGAAGCCCGGGAGGAGCGGGAGGAAAGATACGAGGAGTAATTTTTGTTCTGGTACGCCGCTATACCTGGTGCCGGTTTTAAAACGCGCCCGGCACCTTTGATCTATCCAGCAGCTTAACCCAAAACACAAGATTAATGCAAAGTCAAAGAGAGTAATTAAAACACCGCGGTAAAAGGAGAGGTTCCCATGGCTGGCGAACAGCAGGGCGAGTTGCAATTAGTGGTTTTCCGTTTAAAAGAACAAACCTACGGTGTGGATATCGGCCATGTTTTAGAAATTATCCGGGCTTCGGACATTACGGCCATTCCCGGTGCTCCGGACTTTGTGGAAGGCGTGATCAACCTGCGGGGGCGGGTAATACCCGTAATAGACCTGGCCCGCCGCCTGGGGCTGGCCCCCATCAACGTAACGGGAAACACCCGCATAGTGATCGTGGAGGTTGGAGGAACCACCGCCGGAATGATGGTGGATGGGGTTTCGGAAGTATTACGCCTGTCACAGGAGAGCGTCCAGCCTCCACCGCCAATGGTAGCGGGGGTTGCTGCCACTTACTTACAGGGCATTGCTATGGTTGATGATCGTCTGATTATTCTCCTGGATACCACCCGGATTTTCCGCCGGGAAGAAAAAGAGGCTTTACAGGAGCTTGCAGAACAGGCGGAAGAAAGGGCTGCCTCATAGATCCTGGCTTACGAGAGCAGGTTCAAGCAAAGGATGGTGAATGAATGTTTACGGAAGAAGAAGTGGCCGTCTTTTTAGAAGAACTGGAAGAAAAGCTTCAGGTCATCAACGACAACGTTTTAATTCTTGAACGGGAAGGGGGCAACCCCGAGGTAATCCAGGAAATCTTCCGGGCCGCCCACACCATCAAGGGCTCCTCGGCCGTTATGGGTTACGAGAAGATGTCCACCCTGACCCACGAAATAGAAAATCTTTTTGACCGCCTGCGCCAGGGAGAAATGGAGGTTTCCGAAACCCTGGTGGATGTCCTTTTTGAAGCCCTGGATACCTTAAAACTTTTAAAAGACGAAATCACCGGCCCGGCCGGTGAGGTGGACGTTTCAGCGGTAATTGAAAAACTGCGCGTCTGCCAGCTGACCTGCGGGGCGGGAGGGCCGGGTGGTGCCCCGGCAGGTGGCGGGACTGTGCCGGCCCCGGCGAAGATGAGTGATTCGCGTGAGTTGGGGGATACGCCCACCCCGGCTCAGGGCACCGGGTCGGACCTGTTGCTGCCGGTAGGCCAGGTTGCCGGAACTGCCGCCGGGCTTTCAGCCACCGGTACTTTTAACGGGTACCAGACCTACCACCTCACCCTGGAACTGGAAGATGCGGTGGAGGAGGTGGTGCGGGAAGCGGAAGTGCGGGGCTTCCAGGCCTACCAGGTGGACATCGGCATCGACCAGGGCTGCCAGATGAAAGGGGTAAGGGCATTTTTAATCTTTGAAACCCTGCAGCAAATAGGTGAAGTTATTAAAAGCGTCCCTCCGGCAGAGGATTTACAGGAAGGCCGCTTCGAACACGGGTTCACCGTAGTGCTACTGACAAAAGAGGATGCCGGGCAGGTACACGACCTGGTCTTTTCCATCGCCGAGGTGAGCAGCGTGGAGGTCCGCCCGGTCAGGCTGCAGTCGGGAGAGAAAATTCCGGCCCCGGATGCCGCCACCGGGCGGGCAGTCAAAAAGGAACCCGCACCACCGGGTAAGGGCAATGTAAAAACCGTGCGGGTGGACGTGCAGAAGCTGGACACCCTGATGAACCTGGTGGGGGAACTGGTAATCGACCGCACCCGCCTGGACCGGTTCGTGGAGGTTTTCGAAAGCCGCTACGGATCCGACGACCTGGTGGAAAACATAGTGGAAATCTCCAACCACCTGGGACAGGTGACCAGCGACCTGCAGGAAGAAATCATGAAGGCGCGCATGTTGCCCGTGGCCCACGTGTTCAACCGCCTGCCCCGTATGGTGCGCGACCTGGCCCATAAAATGGGCAAGGAAATTGACTTTATCATCGAGGGCCGGGAAACGGAACTGGACCGCAACGTAATCGAAGTCATCGGTGACCCCCTGATCCACCTTTTGCGCAACGCCGTGGACCACGGTATTGAACCCCCTGAAGAAAGGGTGCGCCTGGGCAAACCCCGCACCGGCCGGCTGCTCTTGAAGGCGGCCTATGTGGAGAGCCACATCGTGATCACTTTGTCTGACGACGGGCGGGGAATGGACCCGGACAAAATACGGCAGAAGGCAGTAGAGAAGGGATTGATGACTCCGGAACAGGCCGCCCGGGCCGGTGACCGGGAAATCCTGGACCTCATCTTTACCCCCGGTTTCTCCACCGCCGGCACCGTAAGCGACGTCTCCGGCCGGGGAGTGGGCATGGATATCGTGCGCAACCAGATCGAGCAGATAAACGGCTCGGTGGAATTTACCACTGCCCCCGGCAGGGGCACCACCTTCACCATCAAGCTGCCCCTGACCCTGGCCATCATCCGGGCGCTGATGGTGACCCTGGGGGATCACGTTTACGCCTTCCCGTTAACCAACGTGCTGGAAACCCTGACACTGAAACCCGGGGAAATCCGGCGCGTGCGCCACGCCGAAGTCATTGTGGTGCGCGGCCAGGTGCTGCCCCTGGTACGCCTGGCCCACCTCTTCCAGGAGAAAAGCAAGGAGGAAGGCAAGCTTTCGGTGGTTATCCTGGGCTCCGGGGATAAAAAGGTGGGCGTGGTGGTGGACCGGCTCATCGGCGAGCAGGAAATCGTGATCAAGTCCCTGGGCGGTTACCTGGGACAGGTGCCCGGTCTTTCAGGAGCCACTATCCTGGGCGACGGCAAAGTGGCCCTGATTGTGGACGCCCGGGGTATTGTCAAGGACGCCGGTGTGGAAGAAATTAGCTATGAGGTGAGCAGGGCGGGGTAGGATTGTCTTATAACCATTAATTGATTGAAAAGGGGTTTTTAAGGTGGCGGCGATTCGCGTGCTGGTAGTGGATGACTCGGCCTTGATGCGCCGTTTAATCACCCGCCTGCTGGAAAGCCGGGGTTATAATGTAATTGACACCGCGGCGGACGGTGAAGAGGCGGTGGCCAAGATCTGCGCCCTGAAACCGGATGTGGTCTCCCTGGACCTGGAAATGCCGGTACTGGACGGCCTGGGGGTGCTGCGGCGGGTGATGAAGGAATGCCCCGTCCCGGTGGTCATGCTCAGTTCCCACACCACCGCCGGCGCCCGGGCCACCATGCGGGCCCTGTCTTTGGGAGCGGTGGATTTTGTGGCCAAACCCTCCGGCCCGGGCCAGCTGGACGCCATGGTCGACGAGCTGGTGGAAAAACTGCGCGCCGCCGCCACAGTGGCCGCAAGCAAGCTGGTACGCCCCGGGGTGGGCATGGCATTTCACCCGTTTCCTGCCGGAAAGGCCGGGCCTTTACTGCTGCCCCCCCGGGGAAAAAGGCCGGAGGATGCCCGGACGCCTCCCGGCCCGCCGGGCAAACCGGTTGACTTCTCCAGCAGGAAAGAGGTGCCTCCGGTTAAACCGGCAGGCACAGGCTCCGTTCCGGAACGGCATGCCGGTACATCCCGCTTCAGCATGCCGCCCGTCTTGCGTCCCGCAGGCCGTTCACCGTCCGGGGCTCCCGCCGGTGCACCCGGCAGGGCCGCTGACGCCGGCAGCGCGAAGGCGGACCGGGACACCACGGCCGGCGGCACTGTGCCCCGGCTGGTGGTGGTACCGAAACGCCCCGCCCGCATCGACCTGGTCGTAATAGGCTCCTCCACCGGCGGCCCGGCCGCGCTGCAGGTGATTATTCCCGCCCTGCCGGAAGATTTTCCCGCCGCCGTGGTGCTGGTTCAGCACATGCCGGTGGGCTTTTCCGGCTCCCTGGCCGAACACCTGAACCGGCGCAGCCGCCTGCCGGTAAAACACGCAGCAGAGGGCGATCCCGTCATCCCGGGCCGGGTGCTGGTGGCCCCGGCCGGTTTCGACCTCACCTTTCGCGGGCACCCCGGTCACGTCACCGTCCACCTGGACGCTGGCAGCGGGCCCGTGCCTCCCGGGGGGTTCCGCCCTTCGGTGGATGGGGTGATGCTCTCGGCGGCGGAGGTTTTTGGAGCCCGGGTCATGGGGGTGCTCCTCACCGGTATGGGCCGGGACGGCGCCAGGGGCATGGCCGCCATCAGGGAAAAAGGCGGCCCCACCATCGCCCAGGACGAATCCACCTGCGTGGTCTTCGGCATGCCCAAAGCGGCTATAGACCTGGGGGCGGCGCTGAAAGTTGTCCCCCTGGGGGAAGTGGCGGGGGAGATGGTGAGGATGGTGTAGGCCGCGAAATATAATAGGGGACTGCGGGAGCCAAAACAGGGTAGTTGGAATGTGGTGATAACTCAGATAATCCAAATAATGGGATGGGAGGGCTGATTATGAAAGTAGGAGCGGGTGGATTGCAGTCTCTGGCGTCTCAAGAGGTGGCGCCGCTGCGGCGGGTTGAGCCCCCGGCGGCGGTAAAGCGGGAGGATGTCTTTCCCCAGGGTGCGCCTCCACCGGAAGAAGGGGGCTTCAGCCGGGAGGAACTGGTGGCCGCAGTGGGCCGGCTGAACCAGGCGGCAGAGGCCTACAACCAGCCCCTGGAGTTTCTGGTGCGGGAAGACGGGGAAAACCTCCGGGTGGAAGTGGTCGAAAAAGGTACAGGGGCGGTAAAAGGGGAAGTTCCCGGGCATATCGTGCTGGAGGCGGCGCGGGAACCGCATAAAACCATTGGCCTGCTCCTGGACCGGTACCTTTAAAAATCACTCATTATCTTTTTTTTCCACCGGTTTCGCTGCCTGAAATATTTCCCGGAGGGGAACTTCGATACCCTGGATGGCTTTAAGGGGTAAAGTGTCCTGGGGGCCGAAAATTTCAGGCTTACCGTAGGTACCGTCTTCCCCCAGGTAATAGCGCTCAACATACCTGCCCAGGGGATCGACAATGAGGTATTCCTTGACGCCAAAGCGCTCGTACAGTGCCTTTTTTTCCCGTTTATCCCTGAGGGCGCTGTGGGTGGAGAGCACCTCGACGATTACCTCGGGCGGCCCCTGGACATTGGCCTCTGTAACCCTGGCCTGTTCGCATACCACCAGTACGTCAGGCTGCACCACGTCGTATTCCGAAAGCACGACGTCTGTAGGCGCGACAAACGGCTCGCAAGGTGTGCCGGACAGAAGCCTCTCCAAACGGGCGTAAAAGCGTCCCACGATCTTCTGGTGAACAGTTGACGGGGAAGGGGTCATATTGTAAGCCTGCCCGTCAATGAGTTCCCACCGTTCATCCCCGGGCCACTTTAAGTAATCGGCGTAGGTATACCTCCGGCTTGCTTTTGTGGTAGCAGGCATAATAACACCTCCCCCATATGGTTCTGTTACTTTATAGTATAATCATCCCCGCCGGTCTACAAAATAACTTCCGGAGGCGCCGTTTTCCTTCATGTAGGCCCTGGCCTGCCCGGCCCTGCGGAGGTCCACCAACGCTCCGGCCAGGCGCTCTTTAACCTTTGCGGCCAGCCGGAGGTTCTGCCGGTGGATCTCATCGATTTCAAGGAGGAGGGCGGAGATTTCCGGCCCGCCCATGCCGGAGCCACCCGCCCTGTCCAGCTCATCAATCCCTGCTCTTATCTCTTCAATGGCGGCAAGGTGCCGGGAAACAGCACCCAGTGATTCCTCCGTCGCCGGCCCATCCTCGAGGCGCTCGAGCACGGCCTTTAAGGCCAGCACTTCACCGCGCATTTCCTGCAGGAGCCTGAATTTTTTTTCGTCTTGATTTTGTGGGGGCATTGTGGAATCATCCCTTTGGGCTTCCGCCTGCTCAAGTCGCTTGTCCAGTAAAACCGCTACCATCGGCACGGTGCCGCGTTGTCCAAAGCGAACGACTTGCGGAGCGCTGGTAACAGCACCCGGCGAAGCGAGGGTAACCGGACTGCGGCGCGAAACCAGCGGCACCGAAATGTAGCTTTAGAAAAGGTAACTTAACTGAAACGGCAAAAAGATGACAGCAAGGTGCAACTGCCATGCCGCATTTGCAGCGCCGCTAGTCCGGTCCGAAGCGAGCCGCGGTGCTGTCAGCGCGGAGCACTGGAGTGAGCGTGGACAACGCGGCACCATAGCGGGTTCACTGAACATTTACCCCTGAGTTACACTCAGGGGTTTATACCTGATCAGCCGCCCGCCGCCTGTTGCCCTTTCAATTTAAGGGCCTGTTCCCAGGTGCCGGCCAGATCTTCCACTAGGCCGGCCACCTCTTCAAGGATGGCCGGGTCTTTTTTCACGTTTGCCTCCACCAGGCGCCGATACATGTAATCGTAGAGGGCGGAAAGGTTTTTGCCGACTTCCATCTCCCGGTTGACGGTTTCCAGGAGGTACACGATGATGTCCTGGGCGCGCAGGTTTGCCCGGTGCGCACCGGGGATGTCCCGGGCGGCCAGGCAGTCACTGGCCTGGCGGATGAATTTGACCGCGCCGGTGTAAAGCATGAGCGTCAGCCGCCCCGGGTCGGCGGTGAGCACGGCGTTTTGGAGATATTGCTGGTAGGGGTTTGAAGCCGCCTGCATTTTTAAAACTCACCTCTTGGGATACGCGTTTCTTCTTGCCGCTTTTCAACCGTTTGGTTTGACTGAATACTTATTCCCTGCGGGAAACGACCCTTAACGGCCCTGGTACATACCGAGCTGCATGGCCAGCCAGGCACTCTGGGCGTTCATCTGCTGGATGGCCTGCTCCATGGCGGTGAACTGCCGCCAGTAGCGGTCCTCCAGTTGCTGCAGGCGCTCTTCCATGATGCTGATGCGTTCGTTCATGGCGGCTATCTGCCTGCCGATGGCGCTGTTGTCCGCGGTGCTGTAGGAACTGCTGGTGCCGGCCCGGGCGGAAATGAGAGCCATGGCGCTGTTCACGTCGTCGTAAAGCCGCATGGCGATGCCTTTTACCGCATAGTTCTCCGCACTCTTTGTAAATAAATTCATCACCCCGTCCGGGTCTTTCTGCAGGGCGTCTTTCAGCCTGGCTTCGTCAATGTAGAGCTTCCCCCTTTCCTCGTAGGAAAGGGTGGTGATTCCAACATCGGCCAGCGTGTCGTACCTGACAGCCAGCCCCGGCACAATAGCGGACATTGTAGCACGCATCCTGGAAACCACACTCTCCAGGAGGCTGTCGCCGCGCAGGAGGCCGCTCCTGGCCTTTTCCTCCCACTTCTTTTCCTGCTCGTCGGAAAGCTTTTCCCGCTGCTCGTCGGTAAGCGGCAGGTAGTCCCGGTAGCGGGGTTCGGTAAGCTTGCCGTTGATTTTGCCTATAATTTCGTTGTAGGCATTGACGAAATCCTTGATGGCGTTGAACACGGCGTCGGTGTCGTTGGAAACGGTTATGGTGGCGGAAGCATCCCCGCCCTGTTTCAGGGTGAGGGTGATGCCGTTTATGGTAACCGTATTGGTAGCGCTCTTTAAGCCCGTAGCGTCGCCGAAGTCAAACTCGGCGTCCTGGCCGGTGTAGAGCCCTGATTCGGGGGGGCCTGCGCTGTATAGCTTCATCTTAAGCTTCAATGTGTTGTCGGAGCCGTCCTCATTCGGGCCGGTTAAAAAGTTGTTCGGGTCGTCGGTCACCTTTATTTTCGCTGCTGCGCCCGTGGAGGTGGTAGTCAGGAAAAACCGGTTTAAAGTGGCGTCGTAGCTGGCGGTTATCCCCAGGTTGGCGGCGTTGATTTCCGCTGCCACAGTGTAAATGTTGGCCGTGTTGGTATTAAATGAAAAGTCTTTTTTGCCGTTCGCCCCTTCTAAGGTAAAGGTGAGGTTGTCGTACGAAAGGTTGAACTGAGCCTTTAGGGTTTTGGTTATTCCCCCTTCGGTCTCCTCCGGCAGGGCGGCCTGGCTTCCCTTGGACACCCCGGTAGCCAGCTGTTTCACCGTCACGGTGTACATCCCCGGCACGGCATTGGTGTTGGCCGAAGCACTGACAGCGGCCTCGTTGGACGAAGAAGCCTTCTTCGCCAGGTACGTGGCCTGCAGCCTCATGTTGAAGACCTTGTCCCGGAAGGCGCGCAGGCTGTCGTAGATGGCCCGGTAGTCCTCCTGCTGCCAGAGGAGGATCTGCTTGTCCTGGTTCAGCCGGTCCAGGGGTATCCTCTGCGCCTTCATCAGTTCCTTGATAATGGAATCGGTATCTATGCCCGAAGCCAGCCCGCCGATGCGCAGGCTGGAAGTGGCGGATAGGATGGAAGTCATCCCGATCACCTTCTAACGTAAGTTTCTACAATAAATGTATCGGAACCCGGGGCGAAAACTTGATAAGACTCGGGACGCCTGATTCCAAAATAAAAATTTTCGGCCCGGAAGGCTTGATCTTTTGGGAGTAATGTATTAATGATGGTATATAAAAATCGTTTTTGAGGTGTTTTGAGTTGAGCCGGTATCAGGTATACATCAAGCCCCACCACGACGCCCTGCTGAAAAAAAGGGCCGGCGAACCGGGCGTAACGGAAGCGGAATTAATCCGGCGCGCCATCGAAGCGCACCTTGCCGCCGGACCCTCAATCCCAAGGGACATCTCAGCCTGGGAACGGGAAAAACAGTTCATTTTGAGCCGGGTAAAAAAAGGGGACCAGGAAAGGGGCCGGCAGTGGCAGCGGGAGGAGCTTTATGTGCGTTAAACTGCTGATTGAGTCAACCTGACCCCTGCCATGCAGGCAGTTTTTTGGGAGAATGGAGGAATAGCATTGGCGTATGAACGGGGCAAAACCCTCACCTTTCCCGCCGGGCTTCCGGGCCTGCCCGCGGATTTGACCGAATTCGAACTGGTGGCCGCAGCGGAAGATTCGCCCTTTTTCTTTTTGCAGTCCCTGCAGGACGAAAACACCGGCTTCATCCTGGTAAACCCTTTCGCCTTTTTCCCGGACTACGAATTCGACCTGCCCGAAGAGGATGCCCGGGCCCTGGGCATAAAGGCCCCGGAAGAAGTGGCCGTCTTCTGCATCGTCAACGCCAGCCGGGGCCTGGCCCGCGCCACCGTCAACCTCCTGGCCCCGGTGGTGGTGAACGCGGCCACCGGCACGGCCCGCCAGGTGGTCCTGGTGGACGAACGCTACTCCATCAGGCACCCGCTGAGCGGGCTCCAGCCGGAAAACCGGGACCCGGCCAGACCACAAATTGAACCGGCCGGCGAACCATGTCCGTCGACCAGTTCCCGTTCCAGGCTTCATCCGGGTTCCCCCAACCACCCCCAGCTTCACCCGGAGATCCCGCCCCGGCACCTTTCCGGAACCGGGCTCGAATCCCCGCCGGGCAATGCCGGAACGGGCGAAGGGGCGAAACCCGCCGGGGAGGGGAAGTAAATGCTGGTGCTGACCAGGAAAAAAGGCCAGTCCCTGGTCATCGGCCGGGACATCCGCGTCGTGGTGGTGGAGGTCAACGGGGATGCCGTGCGCATTGGCATCGAGGCGCCGCCGGAGGTGGCCGTCTACCGCGAGGAAATCTACCGGACCGTGCAGGAGGAAAACCGCACCGCCCTGGTTACAAGGGAGCTGGCGGCAAGGCTGAGAGCGCAGGTCGAAAACAAAAACGAAAAAACCGCCCGCAAGTAGCGCCTGCTACGCAACCGGCAGCAATATACGGTATACTTTTTTTCCGGAGGGGACTCATGGCTTTCCACGCCGTCCTAAGCCTCAAAAGAAGCAGTGAGTTGCCGCCAGCCGAATTGTTGAAAATGCGCATCGTACGCAAAGGCAGTATCTATCCCCAGACGCTCCATAACAGCAAAACTTAGAGCGTCCCAAAGAACGGTCATTTGCATTTTTCCTCCGCCGTAGCAAGATATTTATCGTGGTTTTCGACCAGGTCGCGAGGACCTCCCGAAAACAGACCGGCTAACTGCCAGAGTTCCGGGTTTACCGGGCATCCTGCTGCGGGAGCCCTTTTTGTTTTTTTGGCCCCGGTTTCTTTTCGCCGGCTTTGCGTTTTCTTTCGGAACTCCGCAAATACATGAGCAATTCTTCCCTGGGAATGCGCCACAACTGACCAATTTTTCTTCCCGGAAGTTTACCGGCCCGTAAAAGTTTATAAATGGCCTGGGTGTGGACGCCGAGATAACCGGCAGCTTCCTCCGGAGAAGACTTCTTTTGCCATTTCGATCACCTCTTCTCCATTGTATAGTTACAGATCAGTATATATGTCAAGGTAACATTCCATAGTGTACTGTTAATCATCGCTCTGTTGGCGATTTTTGCCCGGTACAACCCGCAAAAAACCGGTCCTGGTGATCGCTGAATTTCCCTACTTGGTCAAGGCCAACACGGCCATGCCTTCTATTTTGCAAATATTCTGGGATGAATTGGGCAAAGGCAAGAAGTTTGCCGGGAGAAGCTGTCGCGGTTAAGTGCCGCCGGGAAGCTGCCTTTTCTCATCCCCAAAGCCGGGTGCTGATGGGATAAGAATACGGAAATCTGTAGATCGTAAAATAGAATTGACCCCCGATCGTCAAGTAAAACTGACCCACCCTATGATAAAATCTCCCTCGAGAGGGGGAGGCAAAAGAGGTGGTAAGCATGTACAAATGGCAACGCATCAAAGCACTGCATGCCCAGGGGGTCAGCATCAGGAAAATAGCCCGGACACTGGGTGTATCCAGGAATACCGTCAGGAAGTACCTTAAAGAGGCCAATCCACCACAATTTAAAGCCAGGAAGTATGATAAACAACTGGACCGGTACCGGGAAGAAATCCAGGCCATGCTCGATAAGGGTTATATTGGCACAAGAATACACAAAGAACTGGTTAAAAAAGGCTATAACGGCTCATTGTCCAGTGTACACCGCTATCTGCGGGCGTTTAAAGAAAATGATAAGGCCGCTAAATTAGCCACCACCCGGGTGGAAACCGGCCCCGGTCGGCAGATGCAGTACGACTGGAAGGAGTGGCTGCTGCCGGTTGATGGAAAATTGATAAAAATATATATCCACGAAGTAGTCTTATCTTGCAGCCGGATGAAGTATTACGCCTTCTCTTTGAGCATAACCACTGCCGATGTAATCCGCGCCCTTGCTGAAGCCTTTGTCTTTTTTGGCGGCTATGCCCTGGAGCTGGTGATGGATAATGGTAAGCAAATGGTTATCACCCACCAGAAGGACGATATTGTCCGTTACAATGACGATTTTTTGAAGTTCTGCGGGCTATATGGTATCCAGCCATCGGCCTGCGAAAACTACCGTCCCAGGACGAAAGGAAAAGTGGAACGGCCGTTTTACTATGTTCAGGAACAGCTGCTGCGTGGCCTGGAGGTGAAGTTTAAATGATTTTGCCGCCAAACTTAGAGATTTCCAGGATGAATACAACAAAAGACCACATAGCAAGTTGGGCCGGTCACCAGAGCAAATGTTTGAAGAAGAAAAAGCGCATCTTTTAAAAATACCTTCTATCGAGCCGGCTTTACTGCAATTTAAAGAATCCAGGAAGGTAAGCAATGACGGCTATATTTCCCATGACGGCAATCTTTACCCCGTACCCATGCGCTATTGCACAAAGAAGGTGTGGATAGAAATCATCTATGGCCGGCGCATGAAAGTATATGACGAGGCAGGAACACTGCTGGACGAGTTCGATCTTTACCTGCAAAAACAAGCCAGCCGTCCGGTTCACCCCGAACATGAAGCTATCAATCGTCAATACCAGGAAAAGAAAACCAAAGTTCGCTCCGCCCTGGCCGGGAAGTTCATCAGCACTTTTGGCGAAGCTGGCCGGATGTATCTGGAAGGGCTGCGCAACCACACAGGTGCAAACCTGTACTGGCATTTAGCAGAAATTCTGCGCTATCAAAACATATATGCCACTGAAGATATTGCGGCAGCCATAAAAGAATGCCTGAATATTGGCTCTTATCACAAAAACAGTATTAAAAGGTTGCTGGAGAAGAATGAAATTGCCCCGCTTTCTCTGGATTATGACCCGGCAAGTCTTAATCTGCCGCCGGTGGAAATCAAACGTGACCTTTCCTGTTATGCCCTGGATGAAAGCGAGGCGGCAATTTCATGAGCAATAAGCTGACCAGTTACCTGGAAAGCCAGATGCAGGCATTAAAACTCAAAGGAATGCTTACTCACTACCGGGAGATTACAGAAAAGGCGTCTCAAAACAACCTGTCTTATACAGAATACCTCTCCCTACTCTTCGAAGAGGAATTGAAAAGGAAAAACGATGGAACAGTCAAGACTAAAATTAACAAGGCCCGCTTTCCATTCATCAAAACACTGGAGGAATTTGACTTTGGCTTTCAGCCGTCATTGCGAGAAAAAGAAATCATCGCCTTAAGTTTTTTGGAATTTATTGAGAAAAAAGAAAACGTGATTTTCTTAGGCCCGCCTGGAGTCGGTAAGACCCACCTGTCAGTAGCCCTGGGCATTAAGGCATGCATGGCCAAATATCGGGTGGTGTTTATTACCGCCCAGAAACTGCTGGAAGAATTAATGCTCAGCGCCAGGGACGGTAGTCTGGCGGACAAGTTGCTGGGCTATTCCCGGCTTAACCTTTTGATCATAGATGAGCTTGGCTATATGCCCGTGAGCAAAGAGCAGGCCAACCTTCTCTTCCGTCTGGTCTCCATGCGCTATGAGAAAGGGAGTATTATCTTAACCAGCAACTATAACTTTAACGAATGGGGGGAGATATTTTCCGACCAGGTGGTGGCGGCGGCCATAATTGACCGGCTTATCCATCACGCCCGGATATTTTATATCAACGGGACAAGCTACAGGCTCAAAGGCAAGCTAAAAACAGCAAACAACCGTTAAAATGGCAAGCCCATGACCTCATGCTCTTTTGAGCTTGAGCTGAGCTCCCCTTTGAAATGCGAAAATTTTGCCTGCCTTGACAGGTGGAAGCAGCCGGTACAATGGATTGGAGCGAGGCGGTTCCTTACCCCCATCATGCTCCCCATCGCCGTCGCCTCGCCCGTGTATTCCTGCACCGGCTGCTGCCGGTTCCTGTCAAGGCCGAGCGAAGCGAGCCATGCAAAATTTTCGTCTCATCAGGGGGATCAATGCTGGTTATTTTTGTTCTCCAGTGGGTCAATTTTATTTGCACAAAGTGGGTCAATTCTATTGACAATCAACACGGAAATCGACCACCTGGGCCTTAACCATAAAGAAAACGCCATTTTTTTGGAGAATGTAAATACGGGAAACATCCGGTTGACGAGGATAACGCTAAAAAATTACTCCGCACCAGTCACTCCCCTCTAAACCTTCCTCAGGTCATTCCGAAAATATAATCAGAGGGCGGGTACCGGGCGGCCGACGGTACCGGCGCCTTCGCAAAGCCGTCGCCAGGGAAGGCGGCGAGAAAAAATTCAGGGAGGAATGAGAAAGCATGATCATCAATCACAACATTGCGGCGCTGAACACGTACAGGCAGCTTTCGGCAAACAATGTTCTGGCCAACAAGTCGCTGGAGAAGCTCTCCTCGGGCCTGCGTATCGTGCGTGCCGGAGACGACGCGGCGGGCCTGGCCATCAGCGAGAAAATGCGGGCGCAGATTCGGGGCCTGAACATGGCCGCCAAGAATGCTCAAGACGGTATTTCCCTCATCCAAACTGCCGAAGGTGCATTGAACGAGACACACGCCATTCTGCAGCGGATGCGCGAACTGGCCGTCCAATCCGCCAGCGATACGAATATCGCATCTGACCGGGCGGAGATCCAAAAAGAAGTCGATCAACTGGCGCAAGAACTTTCCCGTATAGGCAACACCACCGAATTCAACACGCAGAAGCTCCTTAACGGCACGTTCAAAGGCATCTTCCATATCGGTGCTAATGAAAACCAAAACATTAGTTTGGACATTGCTGACATGCGCAGCGCGGCCTTGGGTGTATTGGGCGATGTGTATTACCAGGATACGGGAACAGTGGCTAAAGCTACCACTGGTTCGCTTATTCAAGACGGCACTTACACCGTTTCCTACGATAACGTGAGCGGGAAGTACTTGCTGAAGACGGCATCAGGTACAGTCGTTGCAGAGAGCAACGATGGTACAAGTTACACTGGCAAAGTCTCTGGAGATTCGATTACCTTTAACGATCCGGTTACAAGTGGCCAGGTGGTAATCAGTGGTACATCGGCAACCGGCATGGCCAAAGTTGACAACAGCGGCCTCGACGCGGGTGTTTACACGTATGATGGAACAAATAAGGTATTGAAGAATGCGTTGGGTGAAATTGTTGCAACGGAGGATAGTACTACAGCTGGAAAGTTTCTGGCTCTCGATGGTACTACTGTGCTTTTTACCATTAGTGGTACACTGGCAAACGGCGATACTATCACCGTCGGCGGCATTGATGTATCCTCGCAGACAGCTGCCAACACTGCGATTGTGGCCATCCAGAAGGCAATAGACCTAGTCTCTGCCGAACGCTCCAAGCTGGGCGCCTACCAGAACCGACTTGAGCACACGATCAACAACCTGGGCACTGCTTCCGAAAACCTTTCCGCCGCCGAGTCCCGCATCCGCGACATTGACATGGCCAAGGAAATGATGGAATACACCAAGCTGAGCATCCTGCAGCAGGCCGCCACGGCTATGCTCAGTCAAGCCAACCAGCAGCCTCAGATGGTGCTGCAGTTGCTGCGGTAAGCGGAACTAAGCGGTAGGAGCGGGATGGTATCGCCATCCTGCTCCTGCTTTTTTTAATCTTCAGATTGTGTGCAAAATAGCTGTGGCTTAAGTGAAGTTTGACCAGCAAAGGGTGTAAGGCCGGGGTAACCTCGTAAAGCCTTGGGGTAGCGAGGGGTGCACAATATGGAATATCGTTATAAGTATGAACCTTTTGACTGCGTCGGCGCTCAAAAACCTTTTAAGTGGATAATGAGGAACCTTAATAAGGGTATTGTTGAGCTTTTCCCTGAGGAAAAAGTTGTCAGGGTGAAAGGAGTTGTATCTCAAGTTTTTTGCACGTGTACCCAGGAAGAGTGGGAAAAATTGCTACAACGTCTCCAGGAGAAATAGGTACTAGCGTGGAACAGATGATGCGCACACTATCTTGTGACAAAACTGACCAGCGAAGGGGGAGGGCATATACATTGGATTTACGAAACAAACCCGATTTGGGATGAGAACAAGAGTCGTATTATTGGCGGAGCCTCCCAAGGGTGCTTTAATATCTGCAGCCCACAATTAGGCGCGGCCCTGCCATATAAGTGGTGGAGATTGGAGACAGAAAACAGGGAAATTATTGGCTATGGTTGGCTTAGTAATTCTGAACGACAGGGCGAGGCTGAAGTTTCAGTTGCAGTTAGCGTAACAGGTAGAGGTTACGGCACCAGGATTCTCCATAACCTCGACAAAGAAGCCAAGAAGCTTGGGTATACTTGTATTGCTGCAACTGTGAGGCCAGAGAATCCTTGTGCCAGGGATGTTATTACCTGGCTTTTTAAAAATGGGTATAAGGCGGACTGTTTCCCTGAGGGAAGCCAGGAAGTGGTATTTGAAGCGGGAAAAAAGATTCCAATTTCTATGGTAAAATCGATATAAGGTAGCCGTCAGATCTGACAGGTATTGCAATCTTTATTCCCTTTCTCTGTGTTCTGTCCAGCCCAGGCAGGATGAATCACCAAAAATTCTGCGGGCAAACCTGCTGCATTTTG
Organism: Desulfofundulus salinus; assembly: GCF_003627965.1. Classification (NCBI taxonomy): domain Bacteria; kingdom Bacillati; phylum Bacillota; class Clostridia; order Eubacteriales; family Peptococcaceae; genus Desulfofundulus; species Desulfofundulus salinus. Next base: position 1,559,004 of record NZ_RBWE01000001.1, read on the forward strand.
TGCCGAAGGCGCCCCATAAGGAAGGGAAAAGGCTCCGGGATTGAATGCAGAGCAATCTTGCCGGCACCGGAACGAAAAAGGAGGCTTTATAAGAACCACCAAATGGTGCTTAACGAGTATAGACAACAGCGCAAGTTTATAGTTGCCTTCTGGATTTTTCTTAAAAAGTGGTGAACTTCCTTGGCTTTTGCTTCCCTCTTTGCCGGAAAAATGCTGGGCGACGGGTATATGAACGTAACCCACAGAGCGCCGCGGTTTTGTTTTATTCATGCACTGGCAGATAAGAGCTACGCCGAGTATTGCTTTCATTTGTTTGCAAACTATCTGCCTTATGGCCCCAACGGGATGCAGGTTAGAAGTAATTTTGACCGCAGAACGCAGAAGAAGTACGTAAGGGTTTTGTGCCAGTCCAGGACTTCTCCCCTTTTGGAAAGATTGTATCCCACCTGGTACAAAGGGCGCAAAATAATCCCCATGGATTGGGTTGCCCATAATTTAGAAGCGGATGGGCTTGCGCTTTGGTTTCAGGATGACGGAAACTTAAAAGAGGGCGGCCGCCGGATAATATTATCCACGGAATCCTATACTCTGGAGGAAAAGTCTTTTCTCAGGTTCCTGCTGCAAAGTAAATTTAATATTTCTGCAAACATCGATGGACAGGGAAGACTGGACATTTCTTCGCGCCTTGAGGTGCGGAAATTTCAGGCACTGGTTGAACCGCTGATGCACGCCAGCATGTTCAGGAAAAGTATGGCTGAACAATGGAGGCAATGGGCAATTCAGTGGCAGGAACTTGCCGGAATTCACCGGGGAACCTGCCGGACATCCATTTATCTGCCCTATGACCTGTATGATCGACTTCGGGGAGAGGGTTATTCCAGTTTGTTGAATAATTTGCTGAGCGAATGGATGGACAAACAGTGGGTGGAAAACGTGTGTGATGCCGCCAGACGCTACCGCTGGCTGTTAAAACACGAAAAAACCCCAAAGGGTACATATCTGTTGACGCCGCGATTTCGGCCGGATGTAAAGGGAAGGCTGGATCTGCTGTCCATGGCTACTGGCTTTGAACGTTCGGAACTGGTCATTATTGCGCTGAAAGATAGGTTATAATTCAAGTCACTGGAATGGTGGACAATGGATAGCCGGGAGAATCGTACGTTTATAGTAGACTTCTGGGCCGGGATTTTTGCTTTCTTGAGGTGGATATCCTTATTCTAGCTAATTCGCCATTATTTTCTAAACGGGTTGGCTATTTATTTGTAGACGCGTGGGTACTGGGCCATTTAATTGCCTCTTTTTTAGCCGTAATATTGATCAGGTTTATGGAATTTAGTCCTCTGCGTTATTTTATTCTGGGCTATGCCTTCCTGAGGATGTTTGAAATTATCATCTACCAGGTAAACGTCCTTTTATTTGATGAGCACAGGGCCAGGGCCCGGAGCAGGGATTATTCCGTGCGAAGCGGCTGCACACCGCCGGTGCCGGAGGAGTCTACAATTCCGAAGTTATCCCCGCTTCTCTTCCCTCCGTTATTACTCAAGGTGACACCAGGGAAGAGGCCTTCGCCAATGCCCGCGAAGCAATAGCTTGTTACTTAGAATACGGCCGACTGGTATAATTGCGATTATTCAATGTTCTTTTCCAGTTCTTCGATCACACCCGTGATAAATGTCTTGAACTGGTCCATTTTGCTCTTTAAAAGACCCAGGATATCGCCCATATTTTCCGCCAGGTGGCACATTTTCAGCCAGCGCAGCTCACCGGCATAGGCATGGCGGAAAAGGTGGCAGAAGCGGCGGTATTCATCCAGCTCATCCATTAATTCCCTGGATATGACCCCGGGCCGCAGTCCTTCCAGTTCTACGGCCATGCTTCTTAAAAGTTCCCGGTGCCAGTCTCCGGCCTTAACCGGCCCGCCGTCGATCTGGCGCGAAATGCGCTCGAACATTGATTCCACACCAGTGTAAAAATGATGCAAATAGGCCGCCATGGCCATCAGATCCCGGTCAGGCACGGGACCGGTTCTGGCATTCACTTCCTCAAATAATGCCCTGGCTTTACCGGCAATCTGATCAATTGCCCGCAAGTCTTCATTTATTTCCGATATCAGGCGTTTTAAGCGGGCTATTTTCCTCTCCCTGGCGGTCATATAAGACGATCCCTTCTTTTTGCACCCGTTCCTTTAATGTTTCCACGGCATTTTCCAGGAGCACCAGATCCACCGCAAAGGGGCGGGCTATCTCTTCCGCCAGCCCGTAGGCCTTCAGGTATTCCCTTTCCGGGAGGCCGGCCACGGCCAGATCTATGTCCGAAAACTGATCAAAATCATCCGTGGCCAGGGAGCCGAAAAGGCAGACCTTTGTCACGCCGAACCGGCGGGCAAGCTGCCGGGCTATTTCCCCGGCCTTTTCCCGGGCCAGGCCTGCTTTTTGCTCCAGCTCTTTTTCTTCCCGGGCCACTTCTTTCAGGTGGCCCTGCAGGTATTTCCGGTAATTGTTCATCGTCCCGCATCCTTTATAACCCTCTTATTGGCGGCAAAGGTAAATCCCCCCACGCTTCTGCATCCCGGCACTATTATACCAGAAAGTTGAAAAGCATAATAGCCCGGTTGAGCTGCCGCATTTACGGAAATGCAGAAAAGAAGCTGGAAGTTTCCTGTAAGCTTCCAGCTTCTTCTTAAAGATGGGGGACGGGTCAGGTGTAAAAACGGTCAGCGCAAATAGTCCAGCAGAGACGTTTCCAAAATTCTGGCCCCCGCAGCCAGGGCCGCCTGGTAGGCGAGCTGCTGGCGGGAGAGGTCCACGGCCACCCGGGCCACGTCGGCGTCCTCCAGGCTGCTCAGCACCTGGGTGAGTCGCAACTCCTGGTCCTGGAGCTGGTCGCGCACCGATTCGAAGTGGCTGGTGCGGGCCCCCACCTGCACCCGGTAGCGCAGGATGTGGTCGAGCTGGTCGTTCAGCGCGCCGATGGAGTCGTTCACCCCGGAAGCGTCCGCCGCCTTCAAACTGTTCCTCAAAGCCAGCAAAACCTGGAAAATCCCACCGGTCAACTCGTACTCGTCGCCTGAAACCTGCGCCTCCCCGAAAACACCCCCCGGGGTGTCCGGGTTGCCATCGTCAAGTATCACCGCCGGCACGTCAATTGCATAATTGGCCTGGTCCATTATCTCCCGGGAAACGCGCTCGAGGTTACCCTGATAAAATATATTGTCGCCATCCCGTCGGAAGGGGGGGCGGTCGTTTTTCGTCCCGGCAAAAATGTACTTCCCGCCCACGGTGGTGTTGGCGATGTCCACCAGTTCGTCGATCATTTTGTCGATCTGCTCGCCGATGGCGGCCATGTCGTCCGGTTCCAGGGTGCCGTTGGCGCCCTGGATGGCGTATTCGATGGCCTTTTGCAGCAGTTCGCCCGTCGTGCCCAGGGCGGTATCGGCTCCGTCCAGGTAGCTCAGGCCGTCGGTGATGTTGCGCATGTACTGCTGGTTCCGCTCCACCGCCGCGCGCACGTTGAGGAGCTGGCTCAGGGCCGGCGGGTCGTCGCTGAGCCTCAGCACCTTCCGCCCGGTGGACATTTGCTCCTGGGTGCGGGCCAGCCTCTGCATTGCATCCTGGATGTAGTTCTGAGTGCGCCGGGCAATCAGCATGTGGGTGACGCGCATTGTCTTTCCCTCCGATCAGGGATTTATCTTTTTGCCGTTATTCCTGGCGTCTGGCAACACGGGTCTTCCACGCCTGTACATCGCTCCTGTTGTTGCTTCTTAACCGGTCCTGTTGATCAGGTAATCCAGCATCTCGTCGATGGCGGCCAGCACCCGGGCGCAGGCCTGGTAGCCGTACTGATACTGGATCAGCCGGGAGAGTTCTTCGTCCAGGTTGACCCCGGATACAGACTGGCGCAGGGATTCCACCTGCTCGGCGACGGTGCGCCGGCTTTCGGCCATGTCTGATGCGCTGCCGGAGCGGGCGCCGATGTCGGCCAGAAGGGCGTTGAAGTATTCATTGAACGTGGCGCTCCCCAGGTCGGCTAGGTCCACTTCAACCGGGTTGCCGCCGGCGTCTTCTCCCAGCTTGTAGCCCGCCGTGCCGTCCATCCCGATGGTGGCCAGCCGGGCCACGTACAGGGCGTTTGTACCGTCGATCTTCGTGGGGTCTTTCATAATCTCCGGGTTTACGGCGAAAGGATCGCTTTTGTCACCTAGCGAGCCGGTGAAAAAGTCTATTTGAGGTGGCTCATGACCGTGGTTGAGAACCTGCTTAATGGTGCTTGCTAGGGCCTGGGACAGTTCGTCTAAGTTATACATATACCCGGAAATTCTGCTGCGGACCTCTTCCAGCCCCGCCAGGCCGCCAACTTTTGGTAGGCTTGCCGGGTAGTCGGTCAGGGAAACTTCTTTACCGCCAATCTGCAACTTTACTTCCTCCGGAGATCCGGCACTATATTCCAGGCTCACCGTAACATCTGCAGAGATCACGTCCACCCCGAAAAAGGTCAGGTTTATTTCGCCGGTGGGCTTACCCCCATCGGTCAGGTGAGTGACGCTTACCGGCCCGTATTCCGCCAGCCGGTCCAGGAGCAGGTCCCGCCTGTCCAGGAGGTCGTTGGGCTGGTTGCCCTGGGCGTAGACCCGCTTGATGGACTCCGTCAGTTCCCGGATTTGCCGCAGGATTTCATTTACCGCGTCCACCTGGTCTTTGAGCTGGCCGCCAGTAACGTTGCCGCCGGAGTCGATCTTCAAAATGCTTATCGAAATATCGTTCAGCTGCTGGTACGCCTCCCTCATCATGGTAGCCAGCTCGCCACCCGTCTCGGCCACGGCGGCCTTGACGCCGGGGTCCTGGGGGGTGTTGTTCAGGTCGTGCCAGGTATTGAAAAACCTGGTGAGGGTGCTGGCAATGCCGCTGGCGACGGGCTCGGGGAAGACGGCCTCGATGCGGCCGAAGATTTCCTCCTGCACCTGCCAGTACTCCCGGGAGGAAATGCTGTCCCGCGCCTGCACGTCCAGGTACTCGTTTTTAATGCGCCGGATCATGGTCGCTTCCACGCCGGTGCCCAGCTGCCCCGGAAGCAGCTTGCCGCCCAATGTCGGGTTGGCGTACGGGTCGGTGGCGGCGATGACCGCCTCCTGCCGGGTATAGCCGGGCGTGCTGGCGTTGGCCACATTGTGGCCGGTGATGTCCATGGCCGTGCGGTGGGTCAAAAGCCCCCGCCGGGCGATTTCCAGGCCGAAGAACGTTCCGGGCATGCGAAAAATGCACCTCTTCTCTTGGGGGGTTACACGGATTTATCGACAAAAGACGGGCCGTTGCCGCCTTTATTCATGGCGCCGTCCGGCAGGTATGTCTTTGCAGGGGCCGGGGCAACGGCCCTTAAAAGGCGCTCGCAGAAGCGCAGGGCGTTTTGGGCCAGCAGGTTGTTCAGCCTGACCTGTTCCGCCAGTTCCCTGGCCTTCCCCCGCAGGTCTGCCACCAGGTTCATTGCTTCCTGCCTGCCCGGCACCGGCGGCAGGGCGACGACCAGTTCCGCCAACGGTGCCCCCGGGGACAGGCCGCAGGCCCGCCCGGCGCATTCCTGCACCCTGGTGCGGGCCGCCTTCAATTCCTCCATCTGCCGCGCCAGGAACTCCAGCTCTTTCGTTACCTCGTTCAACGAGTCCCCGCTGTTTTTGCGCAGGGCGGCGTTTTGCTTTTCTGCCGCCGCCGCCATCTTTTCCAGCGCGGCCAGTTCCTCTTTTAACATGGAAACCAGTTCTTCTATAAGTTCCTGCATAACGGCCACCGCTCATCAAAAAAGCGTTTCTTTGTTTATTTTCGGCAGGAGGAAAATATCCTTGAGCTTCTCGTTTCCGAAAAAACTTTTTGTCACCTTAATTTTTTGCCACATCATGACGAATAAGAAAAATAGTAAGCCTTATTCAGAGAAAGGCAGGATGAAGATGAGTAAGGTGGAACCAGTTGGCAGACCAGATCTTTCCTCCATGGTAAGGATGTCCCAAACCTTCAAAAATGATCTCCCCAACCTCGGGGAGCAAAGGGATAAAGACGCGCTCCTTTTGGAAGAAAAAGGAGAGGATAAAAGGCCCACCATCCAGGAGGTGCGGGAAGCCGTCGACCAGATCAACGAGACCATGGAGCTCTACCGCACGGAACTACGGTTCGTCCTGCACGAGGAAAGCGGGGAGATCATGGTGAAGGTGATTAACGCTGAGACGCAGGAAGTAATCCGGGAGATCCCTCCGGAATGGACCTTGAAAATTGTGGCCAGCGTGAAAAGGATGCTGGGCCTGATTCTGGACAGGTTTATTTAGTACCGGGCCCACTGCGGCACGGGAAATGACCGGTAAAAAGAGTTTCAGTTTGCCGGCGTGTATCAGGTTTAAAACCGGGTTGCTGGCAATATTAAACCGCCGGCAAAAACCGGCGGTGCTTCTTACACCTGCGCTCAAGCCGGTTCACAACCCCGGCACCGCCCATAACTAACCGGCCGCTCCGGCGGGGGCGGCATCCCCCGGCCGCACCGTACCCCGGCATCACACATGCCTGTCCAGCCGGCGCTCTTCCATGATGCCCGCCGCCACCCTTTCCCCGTCGATAAAGTAGGTGCCTTCCGCAAGCCGTTTTTTTACCGATTCAACCAGTTCGTCCCTGACTTCAGGAAGCTTTTTTAAATGTGACCGGTAGAGCTGTAATTCCCGTGCCCGGTCGGAGATTTCCACGGAGTCGGCCGGTGGGGAATGTTTGGGGCTGCCGTTCTTCTTGTTTTCTTCTATTTCAAGACGTTTCTGGTAAACGTTCATTACCTGCCGGGCATCAAGATTATTGGTAATCCTCATCGCCTATCCACCCCCTGTTAAAACCGTGCGTAGCGGTTTCCCTGCTGTTATCGTAAGGTAATCTCAATATTCTTTTTCGGAAGAAACCCCAAGATTCTTTAGCTATCAAATCGCCTCTTCTGTTCACCGGTTAGGAAATATCTTTTGCCCCCCACTGCAGTTAAATTATACCTTGAATCATGAAAGCCGGGCAACTTTGTCTTCAGGTAACGATTCCTTTTCCTTGATGTTCATGCCGCCGTATGATACGATACTAAAGGTTAATATGCTTTTTCGCTGATCAGCCCGTAAAAAATACATAAAAAGGAGCAGTAATTCAGTTATGGCCGTGCGAGACAATCATCCTGAACCACTTCCCGCCATTGCCGGGGGTGAACCCGTACGGGAAACGTATCTTCCCTATGCCCGGCAGTGGATTGAAGAAGACGACATCGAGGCCGTCGCCCGGGTAATGCGGGGCGACTGGCTGACCACCGGCCCGACCCTGGCCGAATTCGAAAAGCAATTTGCCGCCCGGGTGGGCGCCCGTTATGCCGTGGCCTTCTCCAGCGGGACGGCGGCCCTGCACGCGGCCTGTTTTGCCGCCGGTGTGGGCAGGGGTGACGAAGTGATTACCAGCCCCATCACCTTCGTGGCCAGCGCCAGCTGCGCCCTCTACCTGGGGGCGAAACCCGTGTTTGCGGACATAGATCCGCGTACATATAATATCGACCCGGTGGAAATAGAAAAAAAGATCACCCCGCAAACAAAGGCGATCATTCCCGTACATTTCACCGGACAGCCCTGCGATCTGGACGCCATTCACGCCCTGGCTGAAAAGCACAATCTTGTGGTCATTGAAGATGCCTGCCACGCCCTGGGGGCGGAATATAAAGGGCAGCCCATCGGCTGCTTGAGCGATATGACCGTCTTCAGCTTCCACCCGGTGAAACACATCACCACCGGGGAAGGGGGAATGGTGACCACCAATTCCGGCGAACTGTACCAGTGGCTGCTGCTTTTCCGCAACCACGGGATCACCCGGGACCGGGAATTGATGGTGGAGGATCAGGGACCCTGGTACTACGAAATGCTGGACGTTGGTTTCAATTACCGCCTCACGGATATCCAGGCCGCCCTGGGTTTGAGCCAGCTGCGCAAGCTGGACCGTTTTCTGGAGCGCAGGCGCGAGATTGCCCGCACTTATAACGAGGCCTTTGCCAGCCTGCCCGAAGTGGAAATCCCGTACCAGGCGCCATACAGCCGTTCGTCCTGGCACCTTTACGTGCTGGTTTTGAAACTGGAGCATCTAAAATTCGACCGGCGCCAGGTCTTCGAAGCCCTGCGGGCGGAAAACATCGGGGTAAATGTACACTATTTGCCCGTGTACCGCCATCCCTACTACCGCTGGCTGGGGGACCCGGACAGCTGCAGCCTTTCCGGGTTTTACTGTTTCCACGCGGAAGAGCTGTACGAGCGGATTATCACCCTGCCCCTTTATCCGGCCATGGATAATGAGGACGTAAATGATGTGATCCAGGCAGTACGGAGGGTTATATCCTGGGCACGAAAGTAAAAGGGAATTTCCCCGCTTCCGACTTTATTCGACATTATCTTTGGTTTTACTCTATGTCTTGCGTCAAAAAGCTTAAGTTTTTGTTATTTTTTTTGTGTTTTTTTCTTCTCTATAGAAGGAATTTGGGAGAACGTGTCAAATAATTTATCACTTAGTTGCCAAAGTCAACCTGCTTTTAAAAAAATAACCCACCTTAGCACATTGTCCAGGGGCAAACTTCACCGAAAGGGAGGGACGCAAAGCCACGGGCCTAAAGCGGATTCTCGCTAAGGCAGCCGGGTTGCGACAATGCTTCCCGACCTTTGGGTCGGGTTTTTTATAGACCGGCAAAGAGTGGAGGATATTCAAAGCACCAGGAGAAGGTTTTTCCCCTGCCCCGGGAAGGTAACGTTCATAAAATCACCTTCTAACAATACTAATACGAGGTTAACCTTCTTTATTATGAGGGTGAAACAGTCCACTGCGCACATTATCCGGGAGCAAACTTCACCAAAAGGGAGGGGCGCAAAGCTACGGGCCTGCGGTGAATCTCAGTTTTGGGCAGCTGGATTGCGATGGTGCTTTCCCGACCTTGAGGTCGGTTTTTTCGTCAAAACATATTACGTGGTAAAAGATCCCAAGCGACCGGAACCGGAAGAGGCGGAGGTGGTTTTCTTTGGATCTTTTCGCCAGCCCCATTATGGTGGCGCTGCAAAAGCAGCTGGATGCAGCGGCACTAACCCAAAGGGTAATTGCCCATAACGTGGCCAATGTGAATACGCCGGGATTTAAAAAATCTTCCGTCAGCTTTACGGAAGAACTGCGGCGGGCGCTGGGGGAGGACGTCCTGCCGCTGGTTACCAGTGACCCCAGGCATATCGGGGCTCCGGTCCCGCTGGCCCGGGTGGAACCCACGGTGGTGAAGGAGGAGGGCACCACCATGGGTTACAACGGCAATAACGTGGACATTGATCAGGAGATGGTAAACCTGGCCGCCAATACCCTGACGTACCAGGCTGCCGCCCGGGCTCTGGGCGACCGCCTGTCCCTGTTAACCTATGTCATTCGAGGGAGGTAACAGACGGTGCCTTTATTAGATGTATTCGGCATTAGTGCCTCAGGCTTAACAGCATCGAGGCTCTGGCTGGATATTACGGCCAACAATATTGCCAACCTGCAAACGGCGGGCAGGCCCAACGACCCCCTGAACCCGGCCTACCGCCGGAAAGTTCCCGTGTTTGCCGAGAAACTGCGCCAGGCCCTGGACTCCCCGCCCGGCCAACCCTCCTTCAACGCTGCCGGCGTGAGCGTGGCGGCAGTAGTGGAGGATCCATCCCCGCCCCGGCTTGCTTACGAGCCCTCCCATCCCCTGGCCGACCCCAATACGGGATACGTGGCCTACCCCAATATCAATATTGCCAACGAGATGGTCAGCATGATTGCAGCCACCCGGGCCTACGAGGCCAACGTCACGGTTTTGAACGCGGCCAAGGACATGGCCTTAAGGGCTCTGGAGATAGGCAAGGGCTAATATTCAATGTAGCTAACGAAAGGGGCACTCTGTAGATGCAGGTTTTACCCGTTTCCCCTTTAACCCTGGTACCCACGGCAAGCCAGCCCGCAAAGCCGGACGCTGCTGCCGGCGCTCCCGGTTTCGGCCGGATGCTTGAACGGGCCCTGGAAGAGGTAAATAACGCCCAGGTGCGGGCCGACCGGGTGGGCCTCGACTTCCTCACCGGCCGGGTGCAGGAACTGCACCAGCTGACCATTGCCATGGAAGAAGCCCGGATAATGATGTCCCTGGCCGTGGAGGTGCGCAATAAAATAGTAGAAGCCTACCAGGAAATTTCGCGCATGCAGGTTTAAGGAGCTGTTGTAATTGATGGACCCCAAACAGATCCTGGCCCCCATTAAGGAGCGGTGGCAGGCGCTGCCCCGGTCCCGGCAGGTTCTTTTCGCTGCCGCTGCGGCGGGACTGCTGACGACCGTAATTTACCTGGCCGTTCTTATCGCCCAACCTGCATACGCTCCCCTGTTCACCGGCCTGGAGCCAAAACAGGCGGGCAAAATTGCCGAAGAACTGAAAAACATGAAAATACCTTACCGGCTGGAAGACGAGGGCAAAACCATCGCCGTACCGGAAGGGCAGGTGTACAACACCAGAATTCAGCTGGCCAGCAAGGGGATGCTGGCCGATTCGGGGGCCGGGTTGGAGCTTTTTGACCGGCAAAAGTTCGGTGTCACCGACTTTGAGCAGCAGGTTAACTACCAGCGGGCATTACAGGAGGAACTGCGCCGCACCATCACCAGCCTGGACGAGGTGGAACAGGCCCGGGTGCACCTGGTGCTGCCCCGGGAAAGCCTCTTTCTGGACAACCAGGTGGAACCTTCTGCCTCGATAGCCTTAAAACTCAAGGGTGAATTGAAGCCCGAACAGGTAAAGGGCATTATGGATCTGGTGGTGGGCAGCGTCCAGGGAATGAAGCCGGAAAACGTACACATCATCGACATGGAGGGCAACGTTTTAAGCGACAACCTGGCCCTGGCCGACGAGCGGGCCAGGCTGGCCCGCCTGTCCATGGAGCAATACCAGGTGCGCCGGCAATATGAAAAAGAACTGGAGACCCGCATTCAGCAGATGCTGACCAGAATCCTGGGACCGAACAAGGCAGTGGCCATGGTTACGGCCGACATGGATTTTGACCAGCGCCAGGTTACCACCACCACCGTCCAGCCGGGGCAAACTTTGAGCCAGCAAACCATTACCGAAAGCGGCTCGGGCACGGGTATCAGTGGGGTGCCGGGAACTCCAAGCTCTCAGCCAGGAAGTACCGTTCCCGCACTAACAGGCGGCAATTCCCAGTACCAGAAGCAGCAGACCATCACCAACTATCAGCTGGGCAGTCAGCAGCAAACCCTGGTCGCCGCGCCGGGAACCCTGCGCCGGCTCTCGGTAGCCGTGGTTTTAAACGGCAACTACAGCGCACCCCAGCTGCAGCAGGTCCAGGACATGGTTTCGGCAGCGGTGGGCCTGCAGCAAAACCGGGGGGATCAGATTAATGTTTCGGCCATGCCCTTTGATACCTCTTACCTGGACCAGTTCCGGCAGGAAACGGCGCAACCCCCCACCATGCTGGCCAGCCTGAAAAAATACTGGCCCGTGGCGGCGGGAGCAGCCGGGTTGTTAATGGGCCTGCTTCTGTTGATCCTGTTTATCCGCCGCCGGCGGCGCCGTGCATATGAACTGGAAGCTGTGGAAGAGATGCCGGAAACTCCTGTAGTAACCGGGCATGTGCCCGCACCTGAAGAAACGCCTGCACAGCCCGGCAGGGCTCAGCAAATCAGGGACATAGCCCGGGAAAAACCGGCTCAGGTAGCCGAGATTTTAAAAGTGTGGCTCAAGGAGTAGATGCACCGTGGTTGGTAGACTGACCGGTTTACAAAAGGCGGCCATTGTCCTGATCGCCCTGGGTGCAGATCTGTCCGCCAGGGTATTGAAACATTTTCCCGATGATGAAATAGAAATGCTCACCCAGCAGATCTCCATGCTGGAAAGCGTGCCCAAAGAAGTCCAGCAGGCGGTGCTGGAAGAGTTTTTAGAGTTGAGCAAAGCTCGGGAATACCTGATGCACGGCGGTTACAAGTATGCCCGGGAAGTACTGGAAAAAGCCGTGGGTCCCCAACGGGCGGAGGAAATCCTTAACAAAGTGTCGGTAGCCATTCAGAAAGTTCCTTTCAGCAACCTGCGCCGGACCGACCCCAAACATTTGCTCAACTTCATCCGGGACGAACACCCCCAGACCATCGCCCTGATCATCACCCACCTGGTGCCGGAGCAGGCAGCACTGATCCTTTCCTCCCTGCCTCCGGAAAAGCAGAGCGATGTCGCCCGGCGGATAGCGGTCATCGACCGCACACCCCCGGAGGTAGTAAAAGAAGTGGAAAAGGTTCTGGAAAGAAAGCTCTCGATGGTGGTTCAACAGGACCAGACGGCGGGTGGTGTAAAAACTCTGGTCAACATTTTAAACCGGGTGGACCGCAGCACTGAAAAAACCATCCTGGAAGAACTGGAGGTTTCCGATCCCGACCTGGCCGACGAGGTGCGCAAGATGATGTTTGTTTTCGAAGATATTGTCAAGCTCCACGATACGGCCATACAGCGGGTTCTGCGGGAAGTGGATACTAAAGACCTGGCCAAGGCCATGCGGGGGGCCAACGAGGAAGTCAACGAGCGCATCTTCAAGAACATGTCCCGCCGGGCGGCCGATATGCTGCGGGAGGAAATTCAGTTCATGGGGCCGGTGCGCCTGCGGGATGTGGAAGAGGCCCAGCAGCGCATAGTGCAGATTATACGCCGTCTGGACGAAACGGGCGAAATTATCATCGCACGGGGTGGAGAGGATGCGATCATTATTTAAAATCATCCGGGGCGGCGTATCCTGCAACGAGGAGCCGGTTTTCGTAACCCTGCGCTATGATTTCCCCGTACTGCCTATAAAGACGGATGAACCCCAGGAGGGAAACGGGAATGGCCGGGTAAAAACGGTTTCCCTCGAAGAAGCCAGAGGTAAAAGTGAAGAAATCCTGGCTGCGGCTCAAAGGGAAGCCGCAGCCATACTGGAAAAGGCACGGCACGAAGCGGAGGCGCTGGCCCGGGAAACGGCCGCCAGAGCCCGGGAAGAAGGGCTGCAGGAAGGGTGGGAAGAAGGCTACCGGGAAGGTTACCGCAAAGCCGTGGAAGATGCTGCGGCCGGGGCTCAGGCCTTGAGGGAAGAAGCCCGCCAGGTACTGCAGCAGGCCGAAGAAATCCGCCGCGCAACCCTGGAAGCTCTGGAGGGAGAAGTGGTGGCCCTGGCCCGGGAAATGGCGGAAAAAATTGTGGCCGCCCAGTTGACCATCGACCCCACCATAGTGCTGAATATAGTGAGGGAAGCTCTGGAAGCGGCCCGGATACGGGAACAGGTGGTTATTTATGTAAACCCGGAGCAGAAGAAATTGATGGAAGAAAGACGGGAGGAAATACTCCTTATCCTGCCCCCCGGAACGGTCCTGAATATTATAGGCGATCCGGCAATAGAACCGGGTGGATGCCGCATCGAAACGGCCGACGGCAGGGTGGACGCCACCCTTGATGCCCGCTGGCAAGCCCTGGAGGAAGTGCTGAGGGAAGCAGGGCTGCAGGTCGCCGGGCAAGGGAGGGTGGATCCATCATAGTTTCTGAAGGCTGGATTGGAAAGTGGGGATAACGCAGATGGCTTTACCTCAAATCGACCTGGAACGCTGGCGCCAGCGGGTGCGGGCGGCCAAACTGCTGCGCCCCACCGGGCAGGTGGTACGGGTCATCGGCCTGACCGTGGAGGTGCGGGGCATTGCCGCCCGCATCGGTGAAATCTGCGACATCCACGTGCCCGGTGAAGCACCGGTGGTGGCTGAAGTGGTGGGTTTCCGGGAAGATGTCACCCTGCTCATGCCCCTGGGGGAACTGCGGGGCATTTTCCCCGGCTGCAGCGTGGTACCCCGGGGCCGGGGCCTGTCGGTGGCGGTGGGAGAACACCTCCTGGGGCGGGTGTTGGACGGGCTGGGCCGGCCCATGGACGGCCGGGAGCTCATTGCTCCGGACCAGTGTTACGTACCGGTGGACAACTCCCCGCCCAACCCCCTGTCCAGACAGCCTATCACGCAGATATTTTCCACCGGGGTACGGGCCATCGATGCCTTTCTCACCTGCGGGCGGGGACAGCGCCTGGGCATTTTTGCCGGCAGCGGGGTGGGCAAGAGCACGCTCCTGGGCATGGTGGCCCGGTACAGCAGTGCCGATGTAAATGTGATCGCCCTGGTGGGGGAACGGGGCCGGGAGGTGCGGGACTTCATTGAAGGGGACCTGGGTCCTGAAGGCCTGGCCCGTTCGGTGGTGGTGGCCGCTACCTCGGACCGCCCGGCGCTGGTGCGGGTAAAGGCCGCCTTTCTGGCCAGCGCCATTGCCGAATATTTCCGCGACCGGGGTAAAGACGTGCTGCTTCTCATGGACTCGGTCACCCGTTTTGCCATGGCCCAGCGGGAGGTGGGCCTGGCCATCGGCGAACCTCCGGCCACCCGCGGTTATACCCCTTCGGTTTTTGCCCTGTTGCCCCGGCTGCTGGAACGTTCGGGGATGGGGGCCACGGGTTCCATCACCGCCTTTTATACCGTGCTGGTGGAAGGGGACGACATGAACGAACCCATTACCGATGCGGTGCGGGGCATTCTGGACGGGCATATAGTCCTGTCCCGGGAAATGGCGGCCCAGAACCACTACCCGGCCATTGACATATTGCAGAGCGTCAGCCGGGTGATGCCGGAAATAGTGGATCGGGAACACCTGGCCCGGGCCGGCAGGCTGCGGGATCTGCTGGCCACCTACCGCCAGTCGGAAGATTTAATCAACATCGGCGCTTACGCAGCCGGGTCCAACCCCCAGATTGACGCCGCGGTAAAGGCCTATCCCCGTATTGTACAGTTTTTACGCCAGAACATGCACGAGTACAGCAGCTTTGAGGAAACGATGAAGACCTTACCGGATCCCGGGTAAACGATTGGCCTGTCCGGCGATGGAATAACCGCCGCAAGAGCGCAGTTTGTTACACACCTGAAGCTTAAGGGGTGTCTGGCATGCGCAAATTTCATTTTCGCCTGGAACCCGTACTGCAGTTCAGGGAACAGAAGGAAGAGCAGGCCATCCTGGCCCACTCCCGGGCACAGCGGGAATACCTGGACCGGGTGGAAGAGCTGAACAGGACAACCTCCCTGCTGGAAGAAAGTTTTGCCGGTTGTAACGAGGGACCAATGCGGCCAGAGAACGAATTTCACCTGCTGCTCTGGCGGGAGCGGCTTATAAATGACCGGAACCGCCGTCAGGAAGCGGTGGCCATGGCCAATGAGAAGCTGATGCGCTGCCGGATGGAAGCCTTTGAGGCCCGGCGCCAGAGGATGATTCTGCAGAGGCTGAAGGAAAAGCAGCTCCAGGCCCACATCCTGCAGACAAACCGGGCCGAGCAAAAGGAAACGGATGAACAGGGGCTCAGGCTCTTCTGGTGCCGCCGGAATTAAGCAGTAAACTGCCCGCGGGATCATTTGACCCGGCAGGCGGAAAGCAGGATACTGCCGGACAGGTGCTGCAGTATTTGAGCTACCCGGGGGAGGTGATGGCAAAAAACAAGGAGGAAGATTTTAGAAAAAGGAGGTGGAACGTTCATGGAAATTAATTTTGTCTCCCCGGTGTCGGAACGACCATTTTCTCCAGGCGGCATTACAGCCGGCGCATCCGGTTCCAGCACGTTTCTTTCTTTATTAATACAGCTGCTGGGCATAACCGGGGAAGGTACAGCCGCTGCAAACGCAACTGGTGGGGATTTAAACACCGGTACGGAAACCGGCGGCAACCAGGGGCCAGATGCCGGCTCTTTTCAGGAGCCTTTTACCGGTCTCATTTCCCTGTTGCCGTCTCACGGCAGTATTTTCGACGAACCACCCACACCTGTATTGAACAACTCCGGGAAGGCGGCAGGAGAGAACACCGGGAAACACGGGACCGGGATGTCCGGTGATTGGACAGCCCTCCTGGCGGCAATCCCGGGCCTTGATGCGGCAGAGCTTCTCCATTATCTGCTGCGGAACGGGATAGATGAAACAGCCCGCGCAGCCGGTCACGGTGAGTTTGGTTTCCCGTTTACCCCGGCAGGCCAAACCGGCCCGGAAGCGGGACCGATGGTCCTGAACCGCTTGAGAACATTAATCCTGCAGCACCTGCAGGAAAATGGAGCGGGGGGTATTCAGGGTGCAGGTACAGCCTTCCCGCAAGGAAATACTGCCGCTGGGGAAAGTAGCGCTTTACCCGGTGTGCCTCCCTCCGGTCCAGAAGACATGTTAAAATCTTCCACGCCGGAAACATCCCAAATATGGCCGCATGCAACGGCCGCTGGTATCCCGCACACGAAAGCAGTGGAGGCCGGCCGACCGGAAACATTACTGTTCCGGCTGCAGCAGGAATGGACCGGCGTTTCCCCGGGAGTGGCAGGGCCGGAGAACGGAGGCTACAAAAACCCCGGTCCAGGTGAAGAGTTTGCCGGAACCGTGGCCCGGAAGTCGCCGCTGGAGAAAAGCCCGCCCTTACATGCGCTTGGGAGCCGGGGAGTTACCGGTGATCCGGTACCGGTTGAGGCTGCAGAGAAAAGTAGTGGCCCGGTGAACGTGGCAGTGCCGGGCAAAGCCCGGATACTTGAAATACCTCCAAATATGCTGACCCGGGAGACTACACAAAATATGACATCTTTTGCCATGATTCGCAGTAACGAAGGCAGGGATATCCCTCCGGGCAACAACCCTGTACAATATCTGTTGGACAATCCCGGCGGGGGAGAAATAACCGGTGCTTCCAGGGACCCTTCAGCTCCGATAATCCACCGGGAAAGCGTCAACCTGATCCAGATGCCCGGCTTGATCTCACGGGTGCTACAGCAGGCCGTGGCACGGCATATCGAGGGGCAGACCCACCTCTGGTTCAAGCTTGAGCCGGAGCACCTGGGTGAGGTAATGATCCGCCTGATCTACCGGCACGGGGATGTAAGCGCCCACTTCCTCGCCAGTAATCCCGCCGCCGGGGACGCCATTGAAAGTGCTCTGCCCCAGCTGCGCGAGGCCCTGGCCGCCCAGAATCTACACCTCCACAGCGCTTCGGTATCAGTAGGACATGAGGGCGGTCTCCCGCCCCGGAGTGATTACCAGCAACCGGGATACCATTACGGGCGGCAGCACAGCGGTTCCGGCGAAAGACCGGGCGGCAGTACCGGGCAAGAACCGCCGGCACATCCATTGCCGGGTGGTATCAACCTTTTCGTTTAAAGGTGGGATGTACAGATGGAAGTAAATTCAGCAAGCAGTATCTACTACAATCCGCAGGACAAATTTCAACCGGCCAAAAAGGAACTGGACAAGGACGCCTTTTTACAAATTCTGGTTGCCCAACTGCGCTACCAGAACCCCATGAGTCCCGTGGACCAGGACCAGTTCATGACCCAGATTACGCAAATTACCGCTCTGGAGCAGATCATGAACCTCAACAAGAACATGGAGGTGTTGCTGCGGACACAGAAGCTCTCGCTGACTGCCAATCTGGTCGGCAAGCAGGTGACGGCGGTGGGGGAGGACGGCCGGGACGTTGAGGGAACGGTGGAAAAGCTCATTATTAACGAAAACGGCATCAAACTGGTGATCAACGGCAATCTCTATGACTATGATGCGGTAAAGGAGATCCGGAGTTAAATGGATGTCAAGATTCAAGGACTTTTGCCTGCACCGCTAGCTCTCCCGGTTTCCCGGGAAGGCCGTCCTGAAAAGCAAGACAAGGCATCCCAAACGGGCTCTTTCAGGGAAGTGCTGCGCCGGGAAATGGACGGGGGCCGGCTGAAACTGTCGGCCCATGCCGAAAAACGCCTGCGGGAGCGCAACATCACCCTGAATGAAGCCGACATGGAAAAAATCAGCCGGGCGGTGAGCCTGGCCGCCAGCAAGGGGGTGAAGAATTCACTGGTTATATACCACGACCTGGCACTGGTAACCAGTGTACAGAACCGTACGGTAGTAACGGCCCTGGATCGCCATTCCGAATCCGGACGCGTTTTCACCAACATTGACGGAGCCATAATTGTCGAGTAACGGCCGGACCGCAAGGAGGCCGCGCAGCCGCTGAACGACGGAGGCGGCGCTGAATGGAAGTCAGTCGTCGGAAGTCGGGAGTCGGAAAAGTGGTTGGAATAGCCGTAGATATACGTGAGGTGAGAAGAAAAGTGATCCAGTCCATCTATACCAGCCTGGCCGGTATGCTCAGCCACCGCACGCGCATGGACGTTCTGGCCAACAACATCGCCAACATAAACACCCCGGGGTACAAAGCGGCCCAGGCCAGTTTTCAGGATACCCTTTACCAAACCATACGCGCCGGCACGGCCCGGAGCAATCCTTCCCAGGTGGGAACGGGGGTTACGCTGGCCGCTGTGCTCAACAACTTCAACCAGGGGTCGCTTGTGCCGACCGGCCGGTCGCTGGACCTGGCCATTAACGGGAACGGTTTTTTCGGCGTATTAAAGGAAACCGATGCGGGGGAGGAACTTTACTATACCAGGGAAGGTTCCTTTTATATGGATAAGGATGGTTACCTGGTGAATTCCAACGGCCTGAGGCTGGTGGACGACAGCGGTAGCGCCATCCAGCTTCAACCGAGGAGCGGCAAACCCATCAGCTCCATAAGCGTTACGCAACTGGGTGAAGTTGTGATAACTTACGGTGATGGCACCACTTCCAGCGACAAGCCCAGGATCGGCCTGTTCGATTTTCCCAATCCCAACGGACTTACGAAGATAGGAAACAACCTGTACAGCGACAACAACGCGGCACAGGCCGGCGCTGCAGACAACCCGGCAGGGACGAAAATTGACGGCAGACCGGGGGAAAACGGTATGGGCACCATTGAGTCGGGCTGCCTGGAGAGCTCCAATGTGGACCTGGCCACGGAACTGGGCAACCTGATCGTCACCCAGCGCGGTTACGAAGCCAACGCCAGGGTCTTCACCACCTCCGACGAGGTGCTCCGGGAAACCATTGAGCTGAAGCGTTAAGATTCAACCGGGATTTCGTCAGATGCTGTATGATGGTTCGTCCTGCGATGGTTAATGAGAACAGGCCAGTTCGCAAGGATGGTAAAACAGCTACCCTTTTTCCATCAACCTCTGCTTTGTAACTAAAAGAGGGCTACCTATAAAACCGGAGGGATTAAAAATGATCCGCTCTCTTTTCGCCGGCGTCGCCGGCATGAAAAACCACCAGATCCGCATGGACGTCATCGGCAACAATATATCCAACGTGAATACCGTGGGCTTTAAAAGCGGCCGGGCCAACTTTCAAGACATGCTCTACCAGACGCTGAAAAGCGCCGGCACATCAACCAACCCGGCCCAGGTTGGCCTGGGCGTCTCCCTGGCCGGCATCAGCAACAACATGAGCCCCGGCGGCCTGCAGTCCACCGGCCGCACCCTGGATCTGGCCATCAACGGTGAGGGTTTCTTCGTTGTTGTGGATCCAAATAATAACGAGGAATTTTACACAAGAGAGGGGGTGTTTTATATAGACCAAGAAGGTTACATTGTTAACGCAAACGGATACAGACTGCAAGGCATGTCTAGCAATAATATCAAAGGAGATATACAAATAAGTTTAGATTCAAATAGAGTAGTAGCCAGCTTAAATATTAGTAACGATGGAAAAATTACCGGTAAATTCACTGACGGGACAGATCTTGTCTTCGCAAATAGTTGTGATCAGATTTACTTAACAAACTTCCCTAACCAGGATGGCCTGCAAAGAACAGGCAAAAACTTGTTTAAAAAAAGCGTTAGTAGCGGTGATCCGATTGATGGTACTCCCGGTTCCGCCGGTTACGGCACCATCGAGTCCGGCTACCTGGAGATGTCCAACGTGGATCTGACCGACGAGTTCACCAACATGATCACCACCCAGCGCGGCTACCAGGCCAGCGCCCGGATTATTACCGTTTCCGATACCATGCTGGAGGAACTGATCAACCTGAAACGGTAGTAAAACCGTTATGGCGAGGATGCGGTGCTGTCGGCGCGGAGCACTGGAGTGAGCGGGGACAGCGCCGCATCCAAACGGGTTCACTGAATATTTACCCCTTAAGAATATAGAAGAGTTGAGTCAACAGTATCGAGCTACAAGCGGTGCCCGGTTCAGGGCCGGCGAAAAACATACGGTTGCCGGGTGCCGCCGCTAAAAATTCCGGCTGCCGGTTTTCAGTTGAACAGCCGGCAGCCAAAAAAGGGTGTTTCCAAATGCCTGTCAGCAGAAAAAAACAAACCGGCGGAGAAAGTGAGAAAAAACGGGGCGGCCGCGGCCGTACCATCCTCCTGTTGCTCCTGGCCGTCATTATCGGCGGCGGGGCCACCTTCGGCGCCCTGTGGTTCTTCGGCCCCCTGGCCAAACCGGTCCAGGCCACGCCCAAAGAACGCCCCATGGATACCCTGGACCTGGGGGACAGGGTCATCAACCTGGCCGACGAAGGTCCCAGCCGTTACCTGCGGGTGCAGGTGGTGCTGGAGTATCCCCATGATAAAAAGCTGGTTGAGGAAATTAAGGCCAAACAGCCCATGCTTACCGAGGCGGTGCTGACCATTCTGCGCAGCAAAACATCGGATGAAGTGCTCCCGGTGAAAAACCAGGAGGCCATTAAAAAACAAATACTCGACCACATCAACAGCCAGCTTCTGCACGGCAAGGTGGAACGGCTGTATTTTACCGATTTTCTTGTGCAATGAGCCCGGGCCGGCGCCAGGCCCCGAACGGCTGAATAACTACTGATGAAAGCAGGCGGTAACCGTGATCACCGAAGACGAAATCAAAGATATGATTGAGCGTATGGAAGGCCGGCAGCCGGCGGTCAGAAAAGTAAGCTTCCCCCCTTTAAGTGCCCCTGCAGGGGCGGACCGCCTGAAAATAGCTCTGGACTACCTTACCGACGTAACCGTAACCATCACGGTGGAACTGGGAAGCACAACCATGAATGTGCGGGACATACTGCGCCTCTCTGAAGGGTCAGTGGTGGAACTGGACCGCCAGACCGGTGACACGGTGGAAGTGCTGATCAATGACCAGCCTTTAGCCCGGGGGGAAGTGGTGGTCCTGGGCGGCAACTTTGGCGTCCGTATTGAAAGCATCCATGAAATACGAAAAACGCGGCCGGGTGGAGAAAAACTATGAGCGGCGGCGACCTGTTCTGGGCGGTGGTGCAGCTGGCCGTGAGCCTTCCCCTGGTGGCCGGCCTGGCCTACCTGGCCGTGCGCTACGGGCTGGGCCGCCGCCTGGCCGTCAACCGGGGCCGGCACATGCGGGTGGTCGAGCAGATACCCCTGGGACCGAAAGCTGCCCTGGCTCTAGTGCAGGTGGGCCGGCGCTACTATCTGCTGGCCCAGCAGGAGAGCGGTGTGACCCTGCTGCAGGAATTCGACCGCCTTCCGGAAGTGCTGCCGCTTCCCGGTACGCCCGCCGGGGACGGGCTCCGGCCGGCCTCATTTCGCCGGGATCTATCCCTGGCCATTAACCGGTTGAAGGAACGGTTCACCGGTGAAAAACCGGCTGCGCCGGATAACGGGCCAAAGCGTTTTCTGAACCAACATCAAAGCCATCTGGATGGACAGAAAGATGAAAACACTGCCGGAAAGAGATAATCGCAAAATCTCGAAACGCCCCGCCTGGCCTTACAGCCTGCCTACCCTGGTGTTCCTGCTGGCCCTTATATTGTTCCCTGCAGCAGGCCAGGCGCAGCCCCTGCCGGGCATAGACCTGCGGGTCACCCCCACGGACAACCCGGCCCAGGTAGTGGACAGCGTCAAACTGCTGGTCCTGCTCACGGTGCTGGCCCTGGCCCCGGGGCTCCTGGTCATGGTCACCAGCTTTACCCGCATTGTGGTGGTCCTCTCCATCCTGCGGGGAGCCCTGGGCATACAGCAAACGCCGCCCAACCAGGTCATCATCGGCCTGGCCATGTTCCTGACGTTTTTTGTGATGACACCTACCTTCCAGGAAATTAACCGGGAGGCCCTGCAGCCCTATTTGAACAACCAGTTGACCCAGGAACAGGCCTTTGAGGCCGCGGCCAAACCGCTGAAGGCATTTATGCTCAAACAAACCCGGGAGAAGGACCTGGCCCTTTTCGTCAGCCTGGCCAAAATGCCCCGGCCGCGGAATGCCGATGACCTGCCCTTAACGGTGGTCATCCCGGCTTTCGTGATCAGCGAACTGAAGACCGCCTTTCAGATGGGTTTTCTTTTATACGTGCCCTTTCTGGTCATCGATATGGTGGTGGCCAGCGCCCTGATGTCCATGGGCATGTTCATGCTGCCCCCGGTAATGATCTCGCTGCCCTTTAAACTGCTGCTTTTTGTGATGGTGGACGGCTGGTACCTGGTGGTCCGGTCCCTGGTGGAAAGCTTTCATTAAGTAAAACGGCGGTAAACCAACAACCGTAGGGGGAAAACGCTGTGACCGATACCCTTGTAACCCAAATTGCCCGGGAAGCGCTGATGATGATCCTGATCCTGTCCCTGCCCACCCTGGCGGTGTCGCTGCTGGTGGGGCTGGTAATCAGCATCCTCCAGGCCACCACCCAGGTGCAGGAGCAGTCCCTGACCTTTGTGCCCAAGATCATTGCCGTCTTCCTGACGCTGGCCATCACCGCTCCGTGGATGATCCGGCTGATGACCAGTTACACCACGCGGCTTTTCAACCACCTGCCCAACCTGACGGGGTAAGGAGAGAGCCATATTGCTTAACTATGAAGCGGTAGCAACCTTCATCCTGATCTTCGTCCGGGCCAGCGCTTTTTTAGCGGCGGGACCTCTGTTCTTCTTCCCCAGCGTGCCCCGGCCGTTCAAGGCCTTCATGGCTTTTGTGCTGGCCGTGGTGCTTTTCCCCGTGGTGCCGGGAGTGAAGCAGGATTTTCCAGGAGGGCTTTTGGGGTTTGCCCTTGCGGCGGCAGAAGAAGCCGGGGTGGGTTTGGTTTTGGGCTTCATTGCCAGCCTGGTCTTCCAGAGTCTGGCCGTGGCGGGACAGATCATGGACATCCAGATGGGCTTTTTCATGGCCAACCTTTTCGATCCGGCCATGGGCCACCAGGCCACCATCAGCTCCCGTTTCCTGTACCTTCTGGGCATGGTGCTCTTTCTCATCCTGGACGGCCATCACGTGCTCATTGCCGGCCTGGCCAGAAGTTATGAACTGGTACCCCTGACCGGTGCCGCCCTGGACGGAACCACCACCCTGGCCGTGATCAAGATTTTTGCGCGCATGGTGGCCCTGGCCGTCCAGATTGCCGCCCCCGTGGTGGCGGTGGTGCTGATCATCGATATCTGCCTGGGCCTTTTGGGCCGCACCGCCCCGGAAATGAACATTTTCATGCTGGGCTTTCCGTTGAAGATCGCCCTGGGCATCCTCACTTTAAGCGTGATGGTTCCGCTTTTCGGCGTGGTCTTCCGGGCCATGGTGCGCATGATGGAGCAGAACCTGTATACAGTAATCCGCGGACTTTCCGGGTGACACGAAATAAGTTAATAAATGGCGTGCCAGGCACCTGATTTATTAACTTATTGGGAAGAGGGGATGGAGATTGGCCCACGGTGGGGGCGCCCAGCAGAAAACCGAAGCCCCAACCCCAAGGCGATTGCAGGAAGCCAGGCGCAGGGGCCAGGTGCCGAAGAGCAGGGACTTTGCCGCGGCAGTTGTGCTCATGGCGGCCGTCATCCTGGCCTACCTTTTAAGGGGTCCAGCCATGGAAAACTGGCAGAAAGAGCTCACCTGGTATTTCAGCAACTGCCTGGCCTTTGATCTGGCGCCCGAACACCTGCCCCGGGTAATTTACGATGTCGCCCGCGGGGCGATATGGATGTGCACGCCGTTTTTTCTGGCACTCACCGGTGCAGCCCTGGCAGTGCACCTGGTGCAAACGGGCTTCATCTTTGCTCCGGAGGTAATCAAACCGAACCTGGAGCGGCTCAACCCGGTAAGCGGCCTTTCCCGCATGTTCAGCCTGCGCACCCTGGTGGAGCTGGGTAAAAGCATTATCAAAGTCACGGTGGTGGCGGGGGTCAGTTACCTGGTGGTCAAAGCGTACCTGCCCGAGCTGCTGCTGGTTTTTCACCGTGCCCCCCAGGCGCTCTTCGGCACGGTGGCTGACGTCATGCTGGCGGTGGCCGCGGCCGCGGGCGGTACCTTCCTGCTCCTGGCGGTAATTGACCTCTTCTACCAGCGGTGGGAATATATGCGCAGCATGCGCATGACCAAACAGGAGGTAAAGGATGAACTTAAACAGACCGAAGGAGACCCGCTCATCAAAGGCTGGCAAAGGCGCCGCCAGCGGCAGATCCTGCTCAATCGCATCCGTCAGGAAGTGCCCCGGGCTACGGTGGTAATCACCAACCCCACCCACCTGGCGGTAGCCCTGCGCTACGACGAAAAGGAAATGTCCGCTCCCCGGGTGGTGGCCAAGGGAGCCGGGGACCTGGCCCGCCGCATCCGGGAACTGGCCGCCGAACATAAAGTACCAATCATGCATAATCCCGAAGTGGCCCGGACCCTTTACCACCAGGTGGAAATCGGGCAGGAAATCCCGGTGGAACTCTACCAGGCCGTGGCCCAGATCCTGGCCCTGGTCTACCGCCTGAAAAAACGGCCGGTGTAAGTTAAGGAGGACGTGAATGTTTAGCAAAACCGTACTGACGAGGGTGCGGCACTGTCCGGAGCGAACGACTTGCGAAGCGCCGGTTACAGCACCCGGTGAAGCGAGGTCGCCGGCTCGGCTCTCGAGGACGCCAAACGAAAGCAAATGGAAGAACACCTGTTGGTGACACATCGGGCAGTTTAATATGGTCGTGAGGTAACAGTGTCGATGGTAATCCGCAGAGAGCCAGAGCCGGCCCGAAGCGAACCGCGGTGCTGTCGGCGCGAAGCACTGGAGTGAGCGAGGACAGCGCCGCACCCAACCGGGTTCACTGAACATTTACAGGAGGGACAAACTGTGCCCGCACCCGGCACAACCTTGAGATCACAACTGAAACGCAACACTGACCTGCTTATCGCCGGCCTGATCGTGGGCATCGTGCTGATGATCATCATCCCCATGCCCCCCAGGGCCCTGGACGTACTGCTTTCCATCAGCATCACCCTGGGGCTGGTGATCCTGCTGATTACCATGTTCACCACCGAGCCCCTGCAGTTTTCCATCTTTCCGGCCCTTTTGCTGGTAACCACCCTGTACCGGCTGGCCCTGAACATCTCCTCCACCCGGCTGATCCTGGGGCAGGGGTACGCGGGCAACGTCATCGACGCCTTCGGACACTTTGTGGCCGGGGGCAACTACGTGGTGGGATTCATAGTTTTCATCATCATCACCGTGATCCAGTTTGTAGTAATCACCAGCGGTGCCGGCCGGGTGGCCGAGGTGGCCGCCCGGTTTACCCTGGATGCCATGCCCGGCAAGCAGATGAGCATTGACGCCGACTTCAACTCGGGGCTGATCACCGAGGCCGAGGCCCGGGAAAGGCGCAGGAGGCTGCAGCGGGAGGCCGATTTTTACGGCGCCATGGACGGTGCCAGCAAATTTGTGCGGGGGGACGCCATCGCCGGCATCATCATCACCCTGATCAACATCCTGGGGGGTATCGCCATCGGCACGCTGCAGATGGGCATGCCCGTATCCGAAGCCCTGCGCACCTTCACCGTGCTTACCATCGGGGACGGGCTGGTGACCCAGGTGCCTTCGGTGCTCATTTCCACGGCTGCCGGCATCCTGGTTACCAGGGCCACCTCCGATGCCAGCTTCGGCACGGACATCTCCCGGCAGTTTACCGGTTTTCCCCGGATCCTCTACCTGGTGGCGGGGATCCTCTTCGTGCTTGGATGCATCCCGGCCATGCCCAATATCCTTTTCCTCCTGCTGTCGGGAATCAGTTTCGTCGCCGGAAGAACCTTAGTGCAGGAAAAGCAAAGGGAGGAGGCCCGCCGGCAGGAGGCCAGGGCCAGGCAGCAGGTGCAGGAAACCCGCCGGGAACCGGAAAACGTGACCACATACTTTCAGGTGGACCCCCTGCAAATTGAAATCGGCTACAACCTCATTCCTTTGACCGACGAGTCCCAGGGCGGGGATCTGCTGCACCGGCTGGCTGCAGTGCGCCGGCAGTGCGCCATAGAAATGGGTATTTACGTGCGGCCCATCCGTATCCGGGACAACCTGCAGCTGGCCCCTAACGCCTATGTCTTTAAAATCCGGGGGGAACAAACCGCCAGTGGAGAATTGATGCCCGGCTACTACCTGGTGATGGACCCCACGGGGCAGGCCACCGGTATACCCGGCATACCCACCAATGAACCCACCTTCGGGCTACCGGCCTGGTGGGTGCCGGCCGGTGAAAAGGAAAGGCTGGAGCTGGCCGGGCTTACGGTGGTGGATCCTTCTACCGTTATGGTTACCCACCTGACGGAATTCATCAAGGCCCACGCCCACGAGCTGCTGGGCCGCCAGGAAGTGAAGGAACTGCTGGAGGCCATTAAAGAGAAGGATCCGGCGGTGGTGGAAGAACTGGTTCCCGATCTGCTGACCCTGGGCGAAGTGCAGAAGGTGCTGCAAAATCTCCTGCGGGAAAGGGTGCCCATCAGAGACCTGGTGACCATTTGCGAGGCCCTGGCCGATGGAGCCCGCTTAAACCGGGACAGCGATTTTCTTACCGAACACGTGCGCAGCCGTCTTTCCCGCACCATCAGCCGGCTCTACCTGACGCCCGAAAACAAACTGGCCGTGCTCACCCTGCACCCCCGGCTGGAGCAAACCATTACGGATTCCATCCAGCAGACCCAGATCGGGGCCTACCCGGTGCTGGAACCCGGGCTGGCCAGAAAGATCCTGGAAAGGCTGCAGGAGCAGGCCGAAAAGATGAACCTGAAGGGCCTGACCCCGGTGGTGCTCTGTTCTCCCCGGATAAGGTTACCCTTCCGGCGCTTGATTGAACGCAGCCTGCCGGCAGTGGCTGTGTTATCCGTGAATGAAATCGCACCCGGTATCGAAGTGGAAGTGGTGGGGACGGTGATTGTGGAGTGAAAATTAAAAAATATATCGTCAGGGAAATGCAGGAAGCCATGCGCCTGATCAGGGAGGACATGGGACCCGATGCGGTGATTATCGGCAGCTACCGCCTGCCCAGGAAGAGCATTTTTGATTTTTTCCGCCCGCCGCAGCTGGAAGTAACCGCGGCCCTGGACGAACTGCCTGCGCCCCCCGCCCCGGCGGAACTGCCTCCGGGAAGGCCGCCCGGAGCTGAACCTCCTGCCACAAGGGAAGTAGTAACTCCCGGGACGTTTCCCCCACCTTCGACTACGCCCCCGGGGGTGCAGCGGACCCGGAGGGAAGGGGTGATGTTCCCGGGAGAAAGCACTTTCAACAAAGTTGACGCCGGACAAATATTACCTCCCGGTATAAAAGCAGCCGCAAATCCAGGACCGGAAAAGGAGGAAAACAATCCCACCTCCTTTAATATAATCCTGAAACAACAGGAGGAAGCCATGATGGGCGGGGACGTTCTTGAAAGATGGCGCCGGCGCCTGCTGGACATGGAAGTGATGGAAAGAGTGGTGGAAGACCTCCTGCATGGTCTTGAGGCGAACAATTCCGCCGGGGATAGCGAAGATTTTTTGCTGCTGCAGTTAAAGAAACGGGTGGCCTCCCTGGTGGAAGATGTCTATTCTGAACGGGACCACAGCGGCAGAATCCATGCCTTTATCGGCCCCACGGGAGTGGGCAAAACCACCACCCTGGCCAAACTGGCCACCAGACAGGCCCTTTTCGACCAGAAAAAAATAGCGCTGATCGCCGTGTACAGCCACCGCTTCGGGGTGGTGGAAGAACTGAAATTTTACGGCCAGACGATTGACGTGCCGGTGGAAGTGGTGATGACCCCGGCGGAACTGGCATCGGCAGTGGAAGCCCATCAAGACAAGGAGGCCGTTTTCATCGATACCGAGGGTATTTCCTGCCGTAATGCCAGCCAGCTGCTTAAGTTAAAGGGGTTTATGGACGCCCTGCCGCCATCCCGCCGGATTTTCCTGGTCCTGAGCGCCACCACCCGCAACCGGGATCTTTTACATATGGCCCGGGAATTTGCCCGGGTGGGATATTCGGATTTCATTTTCACCAAGCTGGATGAAACCCAGACCCGGGGAGGGGCGTTAAACCTGATCCACCAGATGCGCCGTCCACTGGCCTACGTTACCGGCGGGCAGAATGTCCCCGACGATATTTCCGGCATGACCCCCCAGCGGCTGGCCGCCCTTCTCCTGGAGGGGGTCGAAAATAATGTGGGGGCGGGCTTCCGGGGTTAAGGGGGGGCGCATCTTTGGCCGCGTCCCGGGTGACAGCCCCCCGGCAGGCGTCAACCCGGATGAAGACGTGGTTCCGCCAGCGGAGTCCCGGACTGCCGTGGCCCGGGTCATCGCCGTCACCAGCGGCAAAGGTGGGGTGGGCAAAAGCAACCTGACGGTAAACCTGGGGCTGGCCCTGGCCGCTTTAAACCAGCGGGTGATTATCCTGGACGCCGACCTGGGCCTGGCCAATGTGGAAGTGCTCCTGGGAATAAGCCCTCCCTGTACCCTCTACGACTGCCTCTACAGGGACCGGGATATCAGGGAAGTGCTGGTGCCCGCTCCGGGAGGAGTGCAGTTCATTTCCGGCGGTTCCGGTTTTCTGGAACTGGCCAACCTGGACCGGGCCCGCTGGCAAAGGCTGCTTTCATCCCTGGCCCTTTTGGATAACCTGGCCGATTTCATTCTCATCGATACCGGGGCGGGTCTTTCCAAAAATGTGCTGGGCTTTCTGGCCGCCGCCGGGGAAGTAATCGTGGTCATTACCCCTGAACCCACCTCTCTCATGGACGGTTACAGCCTGATCAAGGTACTGGCCCGCTTCAAGGTACACCGGGAGGTCCTGCTTGCAGTCAACCGGGCCGGCAGCGAACAGGAGGCCCTGGCCACGGTCCGCCGGGTGGAAACGGTGGCCGGCCGTTTTCTGGGCCTGCCGGTCGTCTACCTGGGTGCCATTAATGAGGACCGGGCGGTGATCCGGGCCGTGCGGAACCAGAGGCCTTTTTACCTGGCGGAGCCCCGCTCCCAGCCCGCCAGAAGTGTAGCCGCCATGGCCCGCTGCCTCACCGGCGGCGGGTCCCGGGAGGAACCGCCCCGGCCGGGATTACGGGGTTTTGTGCAGCGCCTGGCCAGGCTATTTGACCGTTAAGGAAATTATGGGGGGGCAAACATATTGTTGGACCAGTTAAAGATAAATCAAAAGATACAGGTGGCCCGGGAGGGGGAAAGGGACTGGTACGCCTCCACCATCCAGGACATCAAAGGCGGTGAACTGCACATCGCCCTGCCCCGCCTGCGGGGGGATGTGCTTGTCCTGACGCCGGGCGATAATGTAAAGGTCCGTTTTTTCGACGAAAATGCCAGCTTCATTTTCCCCGCCCGCTGCCTGGGGCGTACCATAGAAGCCATACCCCTTTACCGCCTGGCTCCCACGGGAGATTGCCAGCGGGTGCAGCAGCGCCAGCACGTGCGTCTGAAGACTCTCCTCGATGTCCACTACGCCCATCCTCCGGAGAAAAACCGCCGCCCCCGGTACAAAAAAGCCTTTACGGTGGACATCAGCGGCGGGGGTATGCTTCTGGCCATGGACGAACCGGTCCTGCCCGGCAGGGAACTGCTGGTGGAGTTCAACCTGCCCCTGCGCACCGGTGCCCGGAAGATGGAACTCCGGGGCCGGGTGGTGCGTCTTCAGGAAAGGGAAAAGTCAAAATACCACGTGGCCCTGGAGTTTGTGGATATTACAACCGCCCAGCAGGATCTGATCATGCGCTACATTTTCCAGTGCATGGCCGAACATGTCCGGCTCACCAGGATGTGAGAGCGTGGATAATAAGGAAAAGCTCTGGCAGGAGTACAAGCGAACGAAGAGCCCGGAAATCCGCCACCAGCTCATCCTGTCTTATCTCTGGCTGGTCAAGTACCTGGCCGGCCGGCTGGCCGTCAAGCTGCCTGCGTGCATGAGCCAGGAGGACCTGGAAAGCTGTGGTATTTTTGGATTAATAGAAGCAATCGACAAATTCGACCCCGACATGGGGTGCGATTTTGAAGCCTACGCCAGTATCCGGGTGCGGGGAGCCATGCTGGACGAAGTACGCCGGGCCAACTGGATGCCCCGTACCCTGTGGTACAAGCTGCAGCGGCTCAGGGCCACCCGGGAGAGGCTGGAAAACATGCACCAGGAAAAGGTATCCATGGAGGCAGTGGCGCAGGAAATGGGTATTTCCCAGGCCGAAGTGCACTACCTGGACAACCAGCTGTACCGACTGTTCACCCTTTCCCTGGATGAAATGGTGGCCGCGGGCAACGGTGAGCCCGTCCGGCTGGGGGACCTGCTGCCCGACGAAACCAGCCCCGACCCCCTGGACCGCATCACCGAGGAGGAAAACAAGGAACTTCTGGCCCGTGCCGTGGCCAGCCTGCCGGAAAAGGACCGGCTGGTGCTGGCCCTGTACTACCAGGAGGGGCTTACTTTAAAGGAAATCGGGGCCGTGCTGGAGGTTTCCGAATCAAGGGTCTGCCAGCTGCACAGCCGGGCCATCAACCGCCTGCGCAAGAAGCTGGCGGAACTGAGCTGAAAGGGGGAACCCTGATCATGATCCGTGGCATTTATACGGCCGCCTCCGGCCTGGGCGTGCAGCAGGCCCGGCTGGACGTGCTGGCCAACAACCTGGCCAACGCCTCCACCAGCGGCTTCAAGGCAGACGGCGTCATTCAAAAACCTTTTCCCGAACTCCTGCTGGTGGAACAGCAGGACCGGGGACCCGCGGCAATCGGGCCCCGCTGGCGCTATGTGGGCGTAACCAACCAGGGCGTGGCCGTCACCCGGGTGGTAACCAATTTTTCCCCCGGTTCCCTGAAACCGACGGGCAAAAACACCCACCTGGCCCTGGCCACCGCCAATACATTTCTGGTGGTTCAAACACCACAGGGGGAACGTTACACCCGGGACGGCGACCTGGCGATAGACGGCGAGGGCTACCTGGTGGACTCCCGGGGCAACCGGGTGCTGGGGGAAACCGGCCCGGTGCAGGTGGAAAACGACGATTTCCACATAACTGCCGGGGGAGAAGTTATTCTGCCCGGCCAGGGAACAATAGGCCGCCTTCGTATTGTACAATTTGCCGATCTCAACCTGCTGGCCAAAACCGGAGACAACTACTACACCGCTCCGGCCGGTAGCGCCCAGCCGGCGGCCAATCCCGAAGTGCGCCAGGGCTATCTCGAAGGAGCCAATGTGGATCCCGCCGCTTCCATGGTGCAGCTGGTCAGCGCCATCCGTTCCTACGAGGCCAACCAGCGCATCCTGCAGGCCCAGGATCAGCTTCTGGACCTGGCGGTCAACCGGGTGGGAGCGCTGCGGTAACGCCGCTCCTTAACATGGAAACGACCTGCTGCCCGGGCGATAAGACATATCCTAATGAGGTGATCATCCCATGCTGCGAGCCCTTTCGACCGGTGCTGCGGGGCTGGCCGCCCAGCAGATCTGCCTGGACACCTGTGCCAACAATCTGGCCAACATCAACACGCAAGCCTACAAAAAACAGGGGGTTAGCTTTGCCGACCTGCTCTACCAGGAAATGGGTCGCGAGGGTATCCCCGCCGAAAGACAAACTGCGCCGGGAGCAAACACCCCCGGCCCCACGCCCCCGGAGGGAGGCGGTGTGCGGGCGGCCGCAATCTCCCGGGATTTTCGACCCGGCAGTTTGATCCGGACCGGACGGCCACTCGACGTGGCCATCCAGGGTAAAGGCTTTTTCCGGGTGCAACTGCCCGGCGGCGAATACGCCTACACCAGAAATGGCAGGTTTACCGTGAGTTCTGACGGGCGCCTGAGCACTGAACAGGGTTATCCCCTGGAACCGGAAATAATTTTGCCCCCCGGATATCAGTCCGTCACCCTTCATTCCGACGGGCGGGTGACGATAATAAACAGTGATCGGCAACA
Organism: Desulfofundulus salinus; assembly: GCF_003627965.1. NCBI lineage: Bacteria > Bacillati > Bacillota > Clostridia > Eubacteriales > Peptococcaceae > Desulfofundulus > Desulfofundulus salinus. Next base: position 1,591,041 of record NZ_RBWE01000001.1, read on the forward strand.
GGAAGAGGTGGGCCGGCTCACCCTTTACTCCTTCACCAATCCGGCGGGTCTTGCCGCCCGGGGGGAAAACCTTTACCTGCCCACGGCAGCCAGCGGCGAAGCGGCGGAATATTACCCGGGGACCGGCGGCGCGGGTACTTTAATCCAGGGCTGTTTGGAGACCTCCAACGCAGACCTGGCGATAGAGTTAACCGGCCTTATTGAAGCCCAGCGCGCCTACCAGCTGAATTTACGGGTAATCAGCTCGGCCGATGAAATATGGAGTATGGCCAACAACCTGCGCAAATAAAAGGGGTAGCCGGCCCGGGGCAGCCGAAAAACCCCGGCAGGCAGTCTAAAAAGGAGGAATGGAATGGAGCCGGCCAAAGCCGCCAGCGACCCTGTGGAAATACAGGTCGGCATAGCCGACTATAAAATCGGCAGGGACCCGGCCCGGCTGATTACCCTGGGCCTGGGTTCCTGCGTGGGAGTCAGCCTCTACGATCCCGTGCTCAAACTGGGCGGGCTTTTACACCTGATGCTCCCCGACAGCACCCAGTTCAGCAACGTCACCAAGCCGGCGAAATTTGCAGACCTGGGTATACCGCTACTGATCGACGAAATGAAAAAACGCGGCGCCCAATTGTCCCGCCTGCAGGCCAAGCTGGTGGGGGGGGCCCAGATGTTCTCCGGCCTGGACAACAAAATGGTTTTGAATATCGGGCAGCGCAATGTGGAAAAAGCCCGGGCGTTGCTAAAGGACGCAGGTATTCCCATCCTGGCGGAAGAAGTGGGAGGCAACCGGGGACGGACCATGATTTTCGACACCAGCAACGGCAAGGTGAGCATCCGTATGCTGGGGAGCAAATTGAAGGTGATCTGAAATGGATTTTGCCCGGTTCAAGGAAATGATACGCCAGCACTTTCGCCTGGACCTGAACAGCTATAAGGAAACCCAGTTGAAAAGGCGCCTGGATGCCTATCTGCTGCGGCGCCATCTTCCTGACTACGGCGCTTTGTTCCATAGTCTCAAAAACGACCCCGGAGCCTACCAGTCATTTCTGGATTATCTAACCATAAACGTGTCGGAATTTTTCCGGGACCCGGAAAGGTTCCGGGAGCTGGAAAGCGTTATTTTACCCGCCCTTTTAAAAGAAAAAAGAACGCTGAAAATATGGAGCGCCGCCTGCGCGGCGGGCGCCGAGCCTTACTCGGTGGCCATCATCCTGGATGAACTTACCCCGGGACACCCGCACCACCTGGAGGCTACGGATATAGATCAAAACATCCTGGTCAAAGCAAAGGAAGGCCGGTATCCTCCCGAGGTTGTACGCAACGTAAGCCCGCAGCGGCTGGCCCGGTTTTTCACCCGGGAAAATGGTTCTTTTATCATTAATGAAAATATCCGCCGGCGGGTGGCCTTCCGGCGCCACGACCTGCTGAACGATCCCTTCGGCCAGGGCTATGACCTGATCCTGTGCCGCAACGTAACCATTTATTTCACCCGGGAAGCCCAGGACAGGCTGAACGAGAAACTTGCCCGGGCCCTGGCCCCGGGAGGGGTACTGTTTATTGGAGGAAGCGAGATGATTTTTAATTATCAGGAACTGGGGCTGGAAAAATTGCGCACCTGTTTTTACCGCAAGCGGCGGTCAAAGGGGGGGGGCTTTTGAGCTACAGGCATCTTTCACCGGTGGAACTGGACGCCCTTAAAGAAATCGGCAATATCGGGCTGGGCAACGCCGTAACTTCCCTCGCCCAGCTGATTAACCGGCGGGTGAACATGCGCGTGCCCCGCAGCAGCTTTCTGCCCTTTGAAGAAATGATTGAGCTGGTGGGGGGCTACGAGGAGCTGGTGGGGTGCGTGAGCCTGCGGGTGCTGGGCGATGCGCCGGGAATAGTCTTATATATTTTTGACGGGGAAAGCACCCTCCACCTGGTGGACATGCTCATGGGGCTGCCGGTGGGGACGACCGGGGAACTGGACGAAATGGCCCAGTCTGCAATTAAGGAAATCGGCAACGTACTCACCGGTTCCTTTGTCAGTGCCATCAGCATGATGACCGGCCTGAACATGGTCACAACCGTGCCGTTGTTTGCCTTCGACATGCTGGGGGCGGTTCTGACTTCCCTGATGGTGGCCGCCGGCAGGGTGGAAGACCAGGTGCTGGTTATTGAAACCGAGCTATTCCACGATGAGGAAACATTGATTAAAGGGCACTTTTTCCTGCTCACCGAACCGGGTGCCATCGACCGGCTGATGGCCGCTCTCGGTTTCAACGAAGGGCAGAGCTCTTAAAATATGTGAGGGGGAAACAGCATTGGGTAAAAGGATCCTGGTGGTGGACGACGCCGCCTTCATGCGCATGATGATTAAAAACATCGTTACCAAAAACGGCTATGAAGTGGCGGGGGAAGCAGAAAACGGTAAGCAGGCCGTAGAAATGTATGTAGAATTAAAACCCGACGTGGTCACCATGGACATCACCATGCCCGAGATGGACGGCATTGAGGCGGTGAAGGCCATCCGGGCCGTCGATCCCAACGCCAACATCATCATGTGCAGCGCCATGGGCCAGCAGGCCATGGTCATGGACGCCATCCAGGCCGGGGCCAGGGATTTCGTCGTCAAGCCTTTCCAGCAGGACCGTCTCCTGCAGGCCATTGAGCGGGTGCTGTCCCGTTCCCGCAAGTAATACCATAAGGAGGCGTGTTGAATGCAGGAAGTCCTGAGCCAGGGGGAAATAGATTCCCTTCTGGCGGCCCTCACCTCCGGTGAACTGAGCCTGGAGGAGGCAAAGAAGCCCCCGGCTCCCGCGGTAAAATCCTACGACTTCCGCCGGCCGAACAAGTTTTCCAAAGAACACCTGCGCACCCTGGAAATGCTGCACCAGCATTTTGCCCGGCTTTTGTCCAGTTTTCTTTCCGGCTACCTGCGGGCCGCGGCCAGCGTGGAACTGGCTTCGGTGGGGCAGATAATCTATGAAGAATTCATCCGCTCCATTCCCAGCCCTACGGCCCTGGCCGTTTTCAGTTTGAACCCCCTTGAAGGTTCGGCACTGATGGAAATCAACACCCAGGTGGTTTTCCCCATGCTGGACCTGCTTTTCGGCGGGCCGGGTACCTCCACGGATCAGGTGCGGGAACTGACCGAGATCGAGGTGACGGTGGTAAAACGGCTGGTAGAACGCATTCTGGAGCACCTGGCCCAGGCCTGGCATGATTTTTATATGGTAGAACCGGAAGTCCAGGCCATCGAAACCAACCCCAGAATGCAGCAGCTGTACTCACCCAATGAAGTGGTGGCCCTGATCACCTTTGCCGTATCCATTAACGAAGAAGAGCGGGGTTTTATCAACCTGTGCCTGCCGTACATATTGATGGAGCCGGTGATATCCCGGCTTTCGGTGCGCCAGCAGTTCAGCCGCCAGGTGGGGGGCCCCCGCCCCGAGGATCAGGAGCGGCTAAGCTACTGGCTGGGCTTTTCCCGGGTGGAACTACAGGTGGTCCTGGGGGAAACGGAAATCACCGTATATGAATTGCTGCAGCTGCAGGAAGGAGACGTGATAGTGCTAAACCGCCATCTAAACCAGGACCTGGACCTATACGTGGAAGGGGAGCGCAAGTTTGGAGTGCAGGCCGGCCGGGTGGGACAGAATATGGCGGTGCAGGTGGTATCGCTTTTCGGGGAGGAAATGAATGGTGCCGATAACAATCAGTTTTTAAGTCAGGAAGAAATAGACGCCCTGTTAAAAGCTGCTGCCGGAGAACCTGCGCCGGAAGCGGCGGATGAGGTGGCGGCCACGGCCGCGCCTGCCCTGGAAGTGGAGGTCCCGGCAGACGGCCCCGGGGAAACTCCAGAACCGGCACCCGGGGAGCCGGCTGGCGCCAGCCAGGCAGCGGGTGAAGCGCCCACCGCAGGCTGCAGGCCGGCGGTGGACCTGACCCCCGAAGAAAGGGACGCCCTGGGGGAGATCGGAAACATTTCCATGGGGTCGGCAGCCACCACCCTGTCCGAACTGCTGAGCCAGAAAGTAACCATTACCAGTCCCCGGGTAGTAACCTGCACCCAGGAGGAGTTTTTTTCCACCTTCAAGGTGCCCTATGTAATCATTCAGGTGGAGTTTAAGGAAGGGCTCAAGGGGTTCAACGTGCTCATCATCCAGTTAAAGGACGCCATGGTCATGGCCGATTTGATGATGGGCGGCGACGGCACCAACGTGGCCGAGCAGATTTCCGAACTGGAGCTTTCAGCCGCATCGGAAGCCATGAACCAGATGATCGGCACGGCCTCCACCTCTCTGGCCACCATCTTCCGCCGTACCATCAACATCTCCCCGCCCCAGACCACGGTACTGGAGGTGTCCGAAGGAGGGGCCGGTTACCGGCTGCCCACCGAAGACCCCATTGTCGTGGTTTCCTTCAAGATGACCATCGGCGATCTGGTGGATACGGAGATCATGCAGATCATGAGCCTGGAGACGGCCAAAGAGGAGGCCGCCATGCTTCTGGAGCAGCTGATGGCCCAGACGACAGCTCCCGCACCGGAACCGGCAGCCGGAGAGCAGGAGGCCGTCCCGCCCCCTGAACCACAGCCGGCGGCTGCCCGGGCGGAACCACCCCCGGCAAGGGCTGTGGGGGCACCGCCTGGGGGCGATGAAAGGCGTACTTTCGGCACCTTAAGCGAAGAGGAACAGCGCAAACTGGAGCTGTTGCTGGACATCCCCTTAAAGGTCAGTGTAGTCCTGGGCCGCACCCGGCGGCCGATTAAAGAGGTACTGAGCCTGACTCCGGGAGCCATTGTGGAACTTTCTTCCCTGGTGGATGAACCGGTGGAAGTGCTGGTGAACGGCACCCTGGTGGCCCGGGGGGAAGTGGTAGTGGTAAACGAGAACTTCGGTGTGCGCATCACCAGCATCATCAGCCCGAAAGAGCGGGTGGAACAGCTGGGAACGCGATATTGATTAACCAAGGCGGGTAGAAACCCCGCCTTGAAAAGTAAACGGATCGAATGTACTTTTCTGCAGGAAGATTTTACAATAAAAAAGGAGGAATTACGGAATTATTGTAGAATGCTGTAATTTGTGCCTTAAGAGTCCTGACAAAATTTTGTAACACAAAGGAGCTGGACCATGGCCAAAGCAACTGCCACACCCCCCCGGGTAAATCGCACAAGGGAACTGGCTGCAATGACGGCGGCTGCCCGCCCCTGGACCTACCAGGTCGCCTTTTGGGGACTGGCGGCGCTGCTCTTTTTCCCACCCTTTTTCCGGGGGCTCTTCTTTCCTCCCGAGCAGGAACTGGCCCTGATGGGCGCGGCGGTAATCTTCTGGTTCACCTGGCTCTGGAAGCACGGATGGCGGGATTACAGCTTTCTATCGCACCCGCTGGACTATTTCACCCTGGCCCTGCCGCTGGTGTACATTATTGCCGCCTTCGGGGCGGTTAACTACGGCCTGGCCGTGGACGAAATTGTCAAGAACATCCTGTATTTCCTGGCCTACTGGGTGGCCGTTCAGGTGGTGGAGCGGGAAGAAGATGCCGGCCGGCTGCTGCATGTTATTTACCTGGCTGCCGCCGGTGTAGCATTGGCCGGTCTCTTCACGGCCACCGGTCTGGTATATATAAAGGACGGTTTTCTAAACGGGCGCATTTATTCCACCTTCCAGTACCCCAACGCCCTGGCCAGCTACCTGGCCCTGGCGGGCTTCCTGGGGCTGTTCTTCTGGGCGCACTATGGTTCCCGCACCGTGGGTGAAAGCATCACTGACCGGGTGCTGCTCAAAACCCTGCCCCGGCGCCTGCTGGAATGCCGGCCGTACGGGTATTTTTACGCCGCGGCCAACTTCATCCTCCTGGCCGTGCTCTTCGGCACCAGATCCCGCGGCGGCCTGCTCATTACCGGGGCGGTGTTCCTGCTCTACCTGATCGGGCTGCACTGGCAAAAACGGCTGCCCGTACTGCTGCATGCGCTGTATGTGGGCGGCCTGGGTTATACTACATCCCATAAGTTCATCGCGGCGGCCATGGCCAAGCAGATGGGAACGGCCTGGCTCTGGATCTTGGGCGGGCTGACTCTGGTGCTGGCCGGGCAGTGGGTTTACGCCTTTGCCGGAAAACGCTCTTTATCCCCGTGGCTGGAAGATAAAAAACGGGTGAATGCGGGTTTGGCTTCTATAGTGATCGCCTGTTTGATTGCAGGCACGGCGGTGTTGACCACACACCATCAGGTACTGGAAAAGGTGACAAGCTTTACCTACCTGCGCAACGCCTTTGAACGCACCTACTTTGTGCAGGACGCCCTGGCCATGATTAAAGACCGCCCCGTTCTGGGCTGGGGGGGCGGCGGCTGGGAAGAGGCCTACCGGGCCTACCAGGGCTACCTGTACAACTCCAACGAAGTGCACAGCCACTACTTCCAGGTGGCCGTGGAAACGGGTGTCGTGGGATTACTGGTGCTGCTGGGCATCTGGGCCTCCTTCCTGTGGGCCGCCCACCGGGCGTACTGGAGCGCGCCCGCCAGCAGTACCAGCCGGGCCATGTCCTGGGCCGTAACCACCGGAGCCCTGGCCGTGGGCCTGCACGCAGCAGTTGACTTCGACCTGTCCCTGTCCGCCCTCACCCTGGTCCTGTGGACTCTCTTTGCCTGCGCCAGGGTTTCAGGTTATAATCGTGCTCAAGTTCCAAGCAATAAACTGCAAGCAGCAAAAAAAGGTGGCATTCGGCCCTCAAACCCCGTAGCCCTGGCCGCAGCCACCGCTGCCGGCGCCATAGTGTTCCTTTTTGCCTTCTTCCTGGCCTCTGCCAACAGCTATGCCACCCAGGCAGCCGGATACCTGCAGCAGGGAAACGTCCGGCAGGGCCTGGCCGCCATGCAGAAGGCAGCCGCTTATAATCCTTTCAATGCCGACTACCATACCGTCCTGATGCGCATTTACCTGAGTATGGGCAAGCCACAGCAGGCCCTGGAGGAGGCCCGCCGGTCTGCCGCCCTGAGCCGCTACAGCGCCGGCCGCCAGGCCGATCTCGCCCGGGCATCCCTGGCCGCCGGCAGGTACCAGGATGCTGTAAGCTACGCCCTCCGGGCAGTAGAGCTGGCACCGTACCAGATCGCCTGGTACGAAACTCTGGCCGCCACCTGCGCTGCCGCCGGCCGGGGTGAGCTGCAGGCGGGGAATAAAGACGCCGCCCGCCGGTATCTGGAACAAGCCCTGAAGGTGCCGGAGATGATCCAGGCCCGGGTGGCGGGGCTGGGGGAAGAGGAGAAAAAGCTCTGGGTAGACGCCCCCATGCTCTCTGTTACGCCCGGGGTGCACCTGGGGATGGGGCAGGCCCGGTACCTGCTGGGCGACCTGCCGGGAGCGGAAAAAAGCCTGCAGGCCGCAATGCAGGATAATCAGTTGAAAGGCGAAGCATCCCTCTGGCTGGCCCTGGTGAGAGAAAAGCAGGGTAAAACGGGGGAAGCGAAAAAGCTGGTGAAGGAAGCCGGGCAGATAAACAAAAACCTGGAAGCGGCCTATGAACGGTTGAAGGCGGTCCCGACCCTTTAGGAGGATGAAACAATTGGAAGAAGAACTGGATCTGAGAGATTTGATCCTCATCCTGTGGAAAAGGCGGAAACTTATCCTGGGCATATTCCTGGCCGCTGTTTTGGCCGCGGCGGCAGTCAGCTTTATCATCCCGCCGACCTATGAAGTGAGCACAATCATTGCTCTGGGTGTTTTTCCCGACCCTACCTATACCAGCCAGGCTTCGGCCAGGGAAATCCTGCTCAGCGATGAATTGTTGCTGAACGTCATCTCTGCTTTAAAGCTCGACGTTCCCCGGGAAAAATTCAGGGGCTTCAAGCAGACCATCAAGGTGGAGCCGGTTAATGACACAAACTTCCTTAAGATTTCCATACAGACCACCAACCGTTCCGAAGGCAGGGCCATAGTGGAAAAAATGGTTGAGCTGTTTAAAGAGCGGAGCAGTGCTTCGTACCAGCAGTACAGGCAGCTGCTGGCCGGCCAGCTGGATGCGGTGAGAACCCGTCTGTCCTCGGTTGAAGCGGACATCAAAAAGACACGGGAGGTTCTAAGTGCCATCGAATCCACCACGGGTATTTCGCCGGTGGAAAAGGACCTGCGCCGTTCCCGCACCCTGGAGTACCTCCAGAGCGAAGAGTCCCAGCGCATCGAACTCCTGGACCGTTACCTCGCCCTGCAGAAAGAAATCAATGGATTGAAAGACGTACAGGTCATCCGCGGCGCCCGGGAACCGGTTTACCCGGTTAAGCCGAATAAGAAACTCAACGTAGCCCTGGCCGGGATGCTGGGGTTGATGGTGGGGGTCTTTATGGCGTTTTGTTTGGAATATATCTCCAGAAACCCGCTCAAATTGGAGGATTAAATTCTATATGAAACTGAAAATTTTAGCCCCGAAGGACCAGTTGTTACAAAAGATTAATACGCATACTGCCGTAGTTGGAGTGATTGGGTTGGGTTATGTAGGCCTGCCCTTTGCCGTAGAAAAGGCCAGGGTTGGATTCCGGGTGATTGGTATAGAGCAAAATCCCATGAGGGCCGAAAAAGTGAACCGGGGACAAAATTACATATCCGATGTTAATGATGAAGATTTAAGAGCGCTGGTAAACAAAGGCCTGCTATCGGCAGTTGTGGACTTTTCTACCGTACCCGAAATGGATATTATCGTTATTTGCGTACCAACGCCTTTAACCAAGAACCTAACGCCCGATCTCCAGTACGTGGAGAAAGTAACCAGGGAAGTGGCCCGCCGGCTTCGGCCCGGACAACTTATCAGCCTGGAATCCACCACCTATCCCGGAACCACCGAGGAAGTTATGCTTCCTCTGCTTGAAACTTCAGGCTTAAAAGTAGAAGAAGACTTTTTTCTGGTTCATTCTCCCGAGCGGGTCGACCCCGGCAACCGACGATATACCACGAGAAATACCTCCAAGGTTGTGGGAGGTATAGGACCTAATTCACTGGAAGTAGGTGTAACATTTTACAGCCAGACAGTAACAAAGGTAGTGCCCGTGTCCAGTGCGCGGGCTGCCGAACTGGTGAAAGTCTTTGAGAACACCTTCCGTGCCGTAAACATAGCCCTGGTGAACGAGCTGGCCATGCTCTGCGACCGAATGGAGCTCAATGTGTGGGAAGTGCTGGATGCTGCCTTTACGAAGCCCTTTGGCATCATGCCCTTTTACCCGGGCCCGGGTGTGGGTGGCCACTGCATACCCATCGACCCCCACTACCTGGAGTGGAAAGCCAAGGAGCTGAATTTCAACACCCACTTCATTGCCCTGGCCGGGGAAATAAACCGGAGGATGCCGGAATTTGTGCGGCAGAAAGCGCTGCGGATCTTAAACCGCCTGGGAATTCCGTCCTCCAGGGCTCAAATACTGGTTCTGGGTATGGCCTATAAAAAAGACATCGCCGACCACCGCGAATCACCGGCCCTGGAAATAATCAGGCTGCTGCGGAAGGACGGCGCCCGGGTGCTGTATCACGACGATCTGGTACCGTTTATTAACGACCGGGATCTAAAGATGGCCTCGGTGCCCCTTACTGAAAAAGTGCTGCGTGAAAGCGACCTGGTCATCATCGTCACCGACCATTCGCATATCGACTATAACCGGGTGGTGGAGACAGCCAGGCACGTCCTGGATACCCGCAACGCCACGCGCCACGTTAAAGACAACAGGGAAAGGATCACGCTCTTATGAAAGTGGGAGTAATAGGAGCGGGCAACTGGGGCAGGAATCTGGTCAAAAAATTTTACCGCCTGGGCGAGCTCGCCGCGGTGGCAGAAATAAACCCGGACATAAGGCACAAACTGTCCGCCGAATACCCCGGCGTTTCTTTTCATGACGGCTACCGGGATCTCCTGGAAAAGGACATTCCCGCCGTAGCCATCGCCACTCCGGCACACACGCACTACCGGATAGCCCGGGAGGCCCTGCTGGCTGGCAAGGACGTATTCGTGGAAAAACCCCTGGCATTATCAAAAGCCGAAGCCGAAGAACTGGTGGAATTAGCCGAAAAGCAAAACCGTATTCTCATGGCCGGGCACCTGCTCCTTTACCAGCCGGCCATCCGCTGGATAAAGAACTATATAGATTCCGGAGCCATAGGGAAGGTGGCCTTCCTGGCCCAGGAACGGCTCAAACTGGGCCGGGTGCGGGCAGTGGAGAACGTCCTGTGGAGCTTCGGCGTGCACGACATAGCCGTACTCCTCTACCTGGTAGGGGAAAAACCGCAGGAAGTCAGGGCCGCTGGCCAGCGCTTCTTACAGGAAAACATCGAAGATGATGTACATCTGCACCTCCGGTTTGCCGGCGTAGTGCAGGCCCATCTCCATATCAGCTGGTTGTGGCCGGAAACCAGGCGCCGCCTCACTATAGTTGGTTCGGAAGCTATGCTTACTTATGATGAGCTGGAGCAGGAAGTGGTCCTGCACAAGAAACGGGTGGCACCCGACCTGCAGCATCACGACGGGGGCAGTGAAGTGGTCTTCCGGGGGAGCGAAGAACCCCTTTTGCTGGAATGCCGGCATTTCCTGGAATGCCTGGAAAGGCGGATAAGCCCCCTTTCAGACGGCAGAAGTGCCGTTGAAGTAATAGAGGTCCTGGAAGCAGCAGACGGGCAATTAAAGCGCAGCGGTAAAAAGTCAAGCACTTTTTGAAGGGGAATTGGAAAAAATTTTTAGGGTTAAGCCATAAAAAGGCAATAACAAACCAGGCCCAGAAACTGACAATATCTGGGCATTACCTGCAGTGGTCACACTTAAAGGAGGCGATCAATCACCCCTTTTCCTAGGCGTATAAAGCTGGTTTGAGCGCAGCAAAGCAAAAACCAGCCGGACCAGTTTTCTGGCGGTAAGGACGAGTGCTCT
>NZ_RBWE01000001.1:1602015-1783281 GCF_003627965.1 Desulfofundulus salinus
GCCCTAGGGTACAAGGTTACTCTGGAGAAGAAAGAGGATGAGACTGCGGCTTAGGGTAAAGTAGATTTTCGAAGGAGTAGTGATGTGAATGACCCTCGAGGAAATGCGAAGGCACTGCCTTAAGCAAATAGAAATCTGCGGCCCAGACGCCGACGTCGGGTTCGTCCTGCCGCGGATCTGGCGCGGCCAAAAGAAAATGAAGCTGGCCAACGTACCGGGCGCGCCGGTCGGCGAACCGGTCGGGCACGTCAACGGTGGAACAATGTGCTTCTTTTCGGCAAAGGAAGTACTGGTATGGCTGGATAAACTCGCATAAGAATCCTTATGCGAAAAAATCTCCTGGAAAAGTTCGCTTGAGTTGCAGGATCTCGCCCCCTTAAGGGCGAATTTTTTGTTCGCATAAGTTAGCGAAAGGAAAGGGGTGGCCATTTTGCAGGTGAGATCGCCTTCAGGAGTAGTAATGCGGGAGAGAAAAAGTCCGTTTGTCCGCCTGTTTAACAAGACGCCGGCAGGTGTCTGTTGCCCGCATTTCTATGAGCTGATTCTTTCCAACGGCTGCCCCTACGATTGCGCTTATTGCTACTTGCGGTTGACGTTCCGCGGCAATAAGGGACCGGTGATGTTTACTAATCCCTGGGAGCGGGTAAGGGCTGAGATTGACAAGTCCAGTTCGGGTGTTTTTTCTACGGGCGAATTGGCAGACAGCCTTGCGGTGATTCCACCCCTTTTATGGGAGGCTGTGGAATATTTCAGAGAGCAAAAGCACAAGTACCTGCTTTTAACAACGAAAAGTTGTAATATTGGGCTTTTCAGAGAGGTAAAGCCGACCCCGCAAGTTATTATCAGCTTCTCGATCAACGCTCCGGAAATTGCGGCGAAGTACGAGCGGCTGGCCCCTCCTCCGGTTGCACGACTGAGGGCTGCGTTAGAGCTCCTGGAACTGGGTTGGCGGGTTCGTATCAGGCTCGACCCTGTAGTTGTGGAGGGTGGGTTAGAAATATACCGCCCGATTTGCCGGGAGATCTCCAGTATCGGGGTAGAGCGGGTGACGGTGGGTACGCTCAGACAGTATCCGGGACTTTACCGTTTTGCTCCTGATGCCCCGCGGTGCGGTCTCCGTAAAGCTTTGGACGGGAGGATGAGGTATCCCGTATCGGTACGTGCGGGAGTATATCGAGCGATAGCTGAATGGCTCGGCTTCGAACCCGCTCTTTGCAAAGAAACGGATGAGGTTTGGAAATTACTTGGCTGGCAGTTTCAAGGATGTAATTGTACTTTTTAGCAGGAAAAGGTGATAAAAGTTCCTTCAGGAAACCCTCTTTTTTTATTATGGGGTCTTTCCACTAGAATTTTAGGAGTCCCCCATGCCGCTAATATGCGGCACCACGAAGGATGAAAATGGTTAGGAAGCGAACTTCTGGTGTACCACGGCTATTCGGGTTTCCCATAGCGCTTCCCGTTCGGCTTTGGTCATAAGAAAAAATCCTCCTCATCGAGCTTATTTTTTGAGGAAGATTATCCCTTAAACTTGGGTATTGTGCCAAGGTGGGTTGTGTTTGACGCTTACGATATAAAAAGCATGGCCCATTCTTTGGGTCTAACCGAAAGAGTGCGTTTTTTAGGTGTGCGGCGCGATATTCCAGAACTTATGAGTTCGGCAGACGCATACGTAATGTCGTCTGCCTGGGAAGGTCTGCCGATGGTTCTTTTAGAAGCTGCTGCGTGTGAGTTACCTGTTGTATCCACAGATGCTGGGGGTAACAGCGAAATAGTATTAGATGGCGTCAGCGGCTATATCGTGCCTCCGCGCGATCCCCAAGCCCTGGCGGCGGCTATGCTGAAAATGATGTCCCTTCCTGAAGAAGAAAGAAGGGCCATGGGCCGGGCCGGTAGGGCGCATATTGAAGCAAATTACAGCCTGGATCACGTGGTTGACCAGTGGGAGAAGCTTTACCGGGATTTATTGCTTAAGAAGGGTATAAGCGTTTAATGGATTTTTGTTCGTTCGTGCTCGAGGTGTTCCGCCGTGTTGATTGAGCGGTATTATTTGGAGCGTGCGCTTCTTTTTCGTGTGCCTGGAATTGCAAAAATTAATTCTGTTGCCGAAAAACCTTACTCGGTTACGGTTTATATCGGGGATGAGAAAGGCGAAATTTCGCCGCAGGTGCTCGAGACGGCCGAAAGGGTCGCAGAAGAAATAAGGCCAGCGACATCACTCGTCGTTGTTAAGCCTTATAAGGATGGCCCCGGTGATGCCTTGCCCCCTGTGATCCTGCCTAGGGAAATCAAGAGGGCTGCTGTTTTCACTCCGCCCATAAAATCGGACTTGGAGTATTTGCTAAAGAGTGCCGTTGGTGGCTGCATTTTTGCCGAAGTGGTTACCGTCAGAGGAGGAGAAATTGCCGTCTATATCGGCGGTGAGGATAAGGCAGCTTCCCCGGAGATGCTGAAAAAGGCCAAACAGCTTTTGGAAGTAATTTACGGAAATGCGGTTAAGTACGAGGTCCACGGATACAATGATTACACGGAATCTGCCAGTGCAAATCATTCAATTACGCCCTTTATCAGAAGCTCAAGGTTTGACCCCCAAAGATACGGTGACGGCAGTCTGCTGAAACTGGCAAAAGATGATGAGGAAAGGTATTGCGACCTGTTGCCGAAACTGATCGACGGCGAAGCCGATCCTGAAAAGGAGCTCGGCTGCAGGTTTACAAAAAGAGGAGCGGCGCTGGTGGATCTAGGTGCCTCAGAAGGCGATTTGGAAGCACTGCTGACGATCTTCTCCACTATTTACCTTTATATACCCCAGGATAGGAAGGATTTTCCCGGTGCAAAAGCTATCTCTTTTCCCTTTTCGATTAACGATAAAACATTTATTAACCTTGTCAAAGCGGGAAGGATAATACCTGTTTTTCATGCCCCTCTCCACCAGTATGTCCCAAATACTGTTGTCGAACTGGTTGAGGCCTCGAAAGGGAGAGCTATTCTGCCGAGACAGCTCGATGGCTTGACGGTATTAACCATGGCACGGCAATTTCCTTTTTGGAAGACCATGCGCCGCAAGCCCGGGACAGTTGCGGAGATCTACCATTTGCTAAATTATCAAATCCATGATCTTAGTGATGACGATTTTGGAGCATTGGTACTAAGGAGTATAAAGCCGGTTTTCGAAAATCATCTATTGGTGGCAGAACGAGGCGAGCAGTGGTTTCTTGATGTCGGTCGTTTGGCAGCGGGGAATTTGACTGCAGGAGGGTTAGTCGCTTCGTTTCTCAATGATTTTGTAAAGACATTAGATAAAAAGATTCTTGATACCGTTATCATCGAAACAAATAACTATGCGATGAATCTGACTGCTGCTCGCGCCTTGGGCGCGGTCTATTCTCCGGCCGTGGTGCTCAACGAAAAGTTGCTGAATATGGTTGCCCATATGGAGGCCGGCCCCCGCCAGCAGCTTTCGGCAACTTCAATAAATCGGCTGAACGAAGTGCTCAAAGGCCTCCATTTGGTGAGACCGGAGCACGTTCCGCTGGGGGAGTACGTGGATGTACTCAATTCGTCAGAAGCGGAAAGGGTGCGGGGCGTTGTTTTCGATATCATTTATCGGGCGCAGGGTGATCCCCAAAAAGTGAAAGAAGAAGTAGAGCGCTTCAACCGAGAAGTTTTAAAGTGGAGAAGATCGATAGTTGGTAAGGCTGCAGAACGTGAGATAGGTATAATCGATATTGTTGGTACACTGCTGGATGTGGTGCCAATTCCGCTGGGTGCCTTTGGCAAGCCTGTGCTATCTTTTTTCGGCATGGCTTTAAAGGCACTATTCGGCGATATGCTCAAAAAGGCAGTTGATGCCACTGTCTTTGCTGACCTTGAGGATAGGATCTTTGCTGCCTTAGGGGGCGTTTCTCCGGCTGCCGTCAGGATTAGCAAAATCAGGAGCAAGATCGGATCAAAGTATTGAGAAGAGGAGAATTGACTTTATGCCATCCGGCAAAATCCTTTTCCTCGCTACCGTTTATACCCATCTTGCTGCCTTTCACATTCCCTTTATGCGGTTTTTTCAGGAGAGGGGGGTTGAGGTCCACGCCGCGGCCTCTTCGGCTAAGGGGCATAAAGAGAATGTGGAAGCAGCAGGGGTCATATGCTGGGAGATCCCATTTGCCCGTTCTCCTTATAGCCCTGCTAACTTAAAGGCCTATCGGTGTTTAAAGGATTTATTGTGGAAACATCGCTTCGACCTCATCCACGTCCATACCCCGGTGGCCGCTTTCCTGGGAAGGTATTTAGCCAAGATCACTCACCAGGGACCCGTTTTATACACGGCTCACGGTTTTCATTTTTATAAAGGCGCCCCGCGTCGCAATTGGCTTATTTATTATAATGCCGAGCGCCTGGCCGCCAGGTGGACGGACGGCCTTATCGTCGTGAACGGGGAAGACTACGAGAACGCCCGCCGCATGGGTTTTGAACCGGGTAGGAACCTTTTTTACGTGCACGGCGTGGGCGTGGATTTAAGTTTCTTCGGCGCGCCGTCTTATGAAAATGCCGTGCGCCGGGAGTTAGGCCTTGCGGTGACTGATGTGGTCGTCACCTGCGTGGCGGAAATGAATCCAAATAAAAATCATATTTTTCTTCTGAACGCATGGAAGCAAATTGCCACCAGGGAAACCCACTCCAACAACCACCTGCTGCTGGTGGGATCGGGAGAGCTTAAAAGCTACCTTGAGGAGAAGGTAAAGCGAGAGCATATACCTCGTGTCCACTTTTTAGGCTTTCGCCGGGACGTGCCCGCAATACTTCACGCAAGCGATATTGTCACCCTTACTTCAAAGCGTGAGGGACTTCCCCGGTGCATTATGGAGGCCATGGCTGCCGGCAAACCCGTGGTAGCCACCAATGTCCGCGGCAGCAGGGACCTGGTGGATGACGGGCACACCGGGTTTTTGGTGGAACCTGGAGACGTGACGGGGCTGGCGGCGGCCCTGGAAAGGTTGATGCGTGACCCTGAACTGCGGGCTTCCATGGGCGCTGCTGGAAAAGCGAAAATCCAGGACTATTCCCTGGACAGGGTTCTGGCCGAAATGGCCGCCATTTATAACCGATATTTAGATGAATGAAAAAATTATAACTTTATCCTATCCTGTAACCATTTTGGGCGGTGCAAATCAGAACGGCATGATGAGTTTTAGAGAAAGGAAGATGCCCTTTGAAAATCGCTACCATCCTTGATCAGATCGATCTGGGGAGCATGGCCCTGCCCGAGTTTCAGCGGGGGTATGTCTGGAACCGCGACCAGGTGCGCAGCCTGATGCAGTCCCTTTACCGCCG
The DNA here is from genome assembly GCF_003627965.1 of Desulfofundulus salinus. NCBI lineage: Bacteria > Bacillati > Bacillota > Clostridia > Eubacteriales > Peptococcaceae > Desulfofundulus > Desulfofundulus salinus. The sequence goes on from NZ_RBWE01000001.1 coordinate 1,607,341, forward strand.
CTATCCCATCGGCAGCCTTTTAGTGTGGGTTACCCGTGCGGAAGGGGCCGCCTCCAGAGGCAACCAGGCCCCGGCGCCGGGGGTGGTAAAACTGCTCCTTGACGGCCAGCAGCGGATAACCACTTTATATGGCATCATCAGGGGCAGGCCGCCCCGCTTTTTCGACGGCAACGCCCAGGCCTTCACCGGCCTCTACTTTCACCTGGAGGATGAAACCTTCGAGTTCTACATGCCCTCCAAAATGAAAGGCAATCCCCTCTGGATCAATGTAACTGAGCTGATGCAGACGGGTGTGGGCAGGTTTATCGGCCGCCTTTTCAGCCAGCCGGAACTGACGCCCCGGATGGACACGTACATCCAGCGCCTCACGGCCATTGAAGGTATAAAGGACGTCGATTTGCACGTGGAAGAGGTGACGGGCGAGGACAAGACCATAGACGTGGTGGTGGACATTTTTAACCGGGTCAACAGCGGAGGCACCAAGCTCTCCCAGGGCGACCTGGCCCTGGCCAAGATATGCGCCGGCTGGCCGGAAGCCAGGCAGGCCATGAAAGAAGTTCTTGCCGGATGGGAAAGGGCGGGTTTTCACTTCAACCTTGACTGGCTGCTGCGCAACATAACCACCATTCTCACCGGTGAAGCGTTTTTCTCGGCCTTAAAAGATGTGGACGCCCAGCAGTTTCAAAAGGGCCTTGCCCTGGCGCGGGACGCCTGCAATTACCTGTTGAACATGATTTCCGGCCGCCTGGGCCTGGATCATGATCGGGTTCTTGGCGGAAGGTATGCCTTCCCGGTGATGACGCGCTACCTCGTCCTTAAAGGCGGGAAGCTGGAGGATGCCAGGGAACGCGATCGCCTGCTTTACTGGTACGTCCACAGCTTCCTCTGGGGCCGTTTCGCCGGCTCCACGGAAACTGTTTTGAACCAGGATCTGAAGGTGCTGGAACCGGTGGACGGCGCCCTGGACCGGCTGATCGAGCAGTTGCGGCTTTCCCGGGGTAGCCTTGAAATCCGCCCGGAAGACTTTGCCGGGTGGAGCCTGGGGGCCAGATTTTACCCCATGTTGTACTTGTTAACCAGAGTATGCGGTGCCCTGGATTGGGGCAGCGGTGTGCCGCTTTCGGCCAATCTTCTGGGCAGACTCAACGCCATGCAGGTGCACCATATCTTTCCTAAAGCCATTCTATATGAACACGGCTACCAGAAAGCTGAGGTCAATGCCATCGCCAATCTCTGCTTCCTCACTCAAGGGGCTAACCTGGCCATCAGCGACAGCAGGCCCGAGGTTTATTTGGGGGAAGTGGAAAAGAGGTTCCCCGGAGCCCTGGCCTCCCAGTGGGTTCCCCTGGACAGGGAGCTCTGGCGGGTGGAAAACTACAGGGAGTTTCTCGCCGAGCGGCGGCGCCTGCTGGCGGCGGCAGCCAACCGCTTTGTAGAGGAGTTGCTCAACGGTTCGCTCGAGGCCCCGGCGGTGGTGAGCTACTCGACAGCCCTGGAGGCAGCCCCCGCATCCGTGGCGGCGGAAGACGACGAAGTTCGCGCCCTGTTGGAATGGCTGCAGGCAAACAAACTTCCCAAACCGGAGCTTGATTATGAAATATGCGGTCCTGCCGGGGAGGTACTGACCGTGGTGGACCTGGCCTGGCCCGCCGGGGTACAGGAGGGCTACAGCCAGCCGGTGGCTCTTGTCTTACAAGGTGATCGGGATCAGATCAACCTGCTAAATCAGGCCGGCTACCGCTTCTTTGGAAGCGTGAATGAGCTGCGTGCTTACCTTGAAACGCTGCTGGATGGTCGGGAAGAATTGCAAGCTGTATGAATTATTTTAACTTAAAAAATGAAAATGGGCGAAAGTACAGGGGGTAGAAACCTTCCCGATGGAAGAAAAGATGACGCTGTTCAATATTCCCCAGATCGTTTCGGTCAGCCGGCGCACCGACATTCCCGCCTTTTACGATGAGTGGTTTAGGCAGCTGGTTCGCCAGGGGTGGGCGGTGAGTTGCAATCCCTTTAGCCGCCGGGTCGTCCGGGTCTCGTTACGGCCGGAAAACGAACGTCTATCCGGGCAATTAATTCGCGGTTATTTGAATTGGGGTTCTATGGTAAATAAAGGTTTTGAAAGACCGAATGGAATTAAAATACGAATGGAATCAAAATATTATGTTAATAGAACTGTTTATAGAGAAATAATAACCTGGTGGGTGAAGTAAAATGACAAGCGGCAGGCTGCTGAGGCAGCTGATTAAAATAGGCGCCCGGGACGGCGGGGAGGAGTTTCGCCGGGTGGCTGAAGAAGTTATCCGGGAAGAGCGCTTAAAAAATCATCATCTTTTGGCTAATGATCTGGAGCGTATCCTTTATGGAGAACATTCGGACCCGGGTAGAAAAAGTTTTCCGAGAGTATTGTATGATATTCCCAGGGACCGGGAAAGGGGATTGCCGCTCCTTGCAGTTCGTGAGCCGGTGCGGTATCTGCAGGACATAGTTCTTTCTGACGTTAACAAATCCATATTGGAAGAAGTGTTGCTTGAAAATAGCCGTGCCGAAGTGCTGGCCAGTTACGGTCTAAAACCCATTTCCCGCCTTTTGTTTTGCGGGCCGCCGGGATGCGGGAAAACTTTAGCGGCAGAAGTTTTGGCCGCCGAATTGGGTTTGGAACTGGCGGTTGTCCGTTTTGATGCGGTAGTTTCTTCCTTCCTGGGGGAAACGTCTGCCAATCTTCGGAAAGTATTTGATTTTTTGGAAGCAAGCTGCTTTGTTGCTTTGTTTGATGAATTTGACGCGATTGGAAAGACCAGGGATGATCTTGGCGAACATGGAGAACTCAAGCGGGTTGTCAATTCTTTTTTGCAGATGATGGATGGTTTCCGGGGAAAAAGTATTTTAATTGCTGCTACCAACCACGAGCGGCTTCTGGACAAAGCTTTGTGGCGTAGATTTGATGAGGTACTGTTTTTTGAGCGGCCTAACTTAGAACAGATTCGGCAGTTGCTGATTGTTAAACTGAGGGGTGTCCGGTACGATCTGCCGCTGGAAGACCGTTCGTTTCTTAACCAGTTTAAGGGCTTTTCGCATGCCGACATCGAGCGCATCCTGATCCGGGCCATTAAAACAATGGTTCTCAAAGGAAGGGAGTTTCTTACTTTGGAACTGGTAGAAGAAGCGCGCAAGCGTGAGGAGGAAAGGCAGAATATTGTATTAAGGTTGTAAGGTCAGTCAAGAGGTGAAATTTTGTGTTAGAGCGATATAACCATTTGATATTGCAACGCTTAGTGCCTGTTAATCCCCGGCGTGTTCGACCGGGAAGAAGTAACGTAACTGTACCGTCAGATCCGCAGGCTCATGCACGGGAACTTTCCAGGCAACTGGAAAAGGTTGTCATAACGGCAGATGAGCAAGAACCGGGATTTGACCCCAATCTGCTGTTAAAAATTAAAGCGGTTGGAATTCAACCTGACGACCTGGAAAGCATTGAGGGCCTTCGGGTAGTCAGCCAGGAAGGGAGCGAACTGGTAGTTCTTTTTGCTTCTCAAGAAGGTCTGGATGAGTTCAGAAGAAGGCTGGCACAAATGTCGCGTGGCGAGGTACCCACCAGAAAAGATATAATTTTTGCCGTAAAAGGGATTGAAGGCTGGACGCCCGAAGATCGCCAGGGACCGGCACTTCGCCAGGAGGGTATCCCGGAAGAGGAGCCGTTTATTGTGGATGTAGAACTTTGGCCTCTGGAGAGGGGGCCGCGGCGGGAACAAATGCTCAATTATTTCGAAAACTGGTATACAAAGAAAAACATAGTGAAAATAGACCGCGTTAACCAGGAAAATATCGTCATGTACAGGTTAAAAGTTACCCGGGAGTCGCTTCAGGCAATTCTGTTGCATCGTGATGTTCGTCTTGTGGACCTTCCACCCCGTTATCAATTGTCTGTAAGTTTGGTGCATATGTCTTTAAGGGATTTGCCGGAAATTCCTTCCCCGCCGGATGGTGCTCCTGGTGTTGTCGTCCTCGACAGCGGTGTGGCAACGGGGCATCCTTTGCTGGCACCGGCCATTGGTGATGCTCAGAGTTTCTTCCCTGGTTTGGGGCCGCAAGACGAGTCCGGTCATGGTACAATGGTTTGTGGTCTTGCCTTGTATGGAGATATTGAGAAGTGCCTTAATGAGGGGCGCTTTATACCAGAGTTTCGTATTTTTAGTGGCCGGATTATAGATGCTGCTAACCGGAATGATACTGGCTTTGTCGAGAACCACATTATTGCAGCAGTTAAATATTTTGTTGAACACTATAATTGCCGGATATTTAACCTATCTTTTGGGGATTTACGCAAAATATACCTGGACGGTCACGTTCGGGGGCTGGCAACGGTACTGGATAGCCTGGCCAGGGAATACCAGGTACTTTTCGTGGTTTCAGCCGGAAATTTTGAGGGTACTGACGTTATTCCGGTCGATTGGCGATCAGAATACCCAGATTATCTTTTTTCTCCCGAGGCACGGGTAATTGACCCCGCACCGGCCTTAAATGTTTTAACTGTGGGCAGTATAGCCAGATATGAGCAACCACGTATGGGGCAAAGATATCTTCATGATGTGGGATACCAACCGATCGCCCGTCGTGATCAACCGTCACCTTTCACACGAACGGGACCTGGTCCCCGGAAAGCGATTAAACCTGAGGTGGTGGAGTATGGCGGGAATTTCTCGGTAGACCTCAGGCTTAGTAATCGCGTTGCCGGACCAACTGATGGGCTTGGTGAAATAAGTACTGCGCATAATTTTGCTACCGGTAATTTGTTTAAAGTTGATCGGGGAACCAGTTTCGCAGCTCCTAAAATAGCGTACCTAGCCGGATTGTTGCTGCGGCGATATCCTGATGCCGGTTCCAACCTTTTGCGGGCATTGATTGTAGCTCATTCCAGGTGCCCGGAAGCAACAATAAAGCTTTTTAATGGCGATCTAGAGAAAATATTTAACGTTGTTGGCTACGGAAAGCCGGACTGGCAAAAAGTTGTATATTCTTTTGAGAATAAAGTAACGTTAATTAATCAAGAAGAAATAGAGGGGGAAAGCCATCATTTCTATGAAATTCCTCTGCCGAAGGATTTCTTTGGCCCGCCAGCGAGAAGGTTGCGGCGGATAACAGTTGCTCTGGCTCACACCCCGCTCGTTCGCAGGACCAGGATTAACTATAAAGCAAGTGCAATAAATTTTAGGGTCGTTAAAAACAATAGTTTGGACAATGTTGTACGCGTTTACCGGTATACTCCACGAGAAGAACGGGAAAAGTTAATCCCGGAAGCAGGGGATTTTATCCCCAAAGCAAGGTTTCGAAATAATGGAACTGTCCAGGCGGCCACCTGGGATTTGTCCCAGGTTGATTCACGGTGGGGGAATAATAAGCTTTTTGTCGTGGTCACGAGAACAGTAGAACCATGGGCCAAAGATATTTTTGACCGCGAACCGTATGCTCTGGTGGTTGTTATTGAAGATTGTTCCAATCAACAGGTTAAATATTATTCACAAGTACGGCAAATGTTGCATGCAAGGGTGAGAGTTTAACTTGTTTCTCTACCCGGAGATTTTATCCATAGCTGGCAGGAGCGGGGTCATTTTTGTCGAATTTTTACCTGGAACCCATTTTTTAAGGTAGATTTACCTTAATGGAATCAATTTTCGAAGGAACGGTAAAATGTTTCGCTCCCGTGCTTTTAAATCAATTTTCCCGTATTTACTTGCCGTTGGTGATCTGGTTCTGGTCCTGGCCGGTTTCCTGGCGGCGTTTTTGATCCGTTTTTCGGGACCGGCGCCTGCAATTAACTGGGAGCCTTTTCTGAAGGTAGCGCCTTGGGTTGCTTTGGTAACTGTTATTCTTTTTGCTGGCCTGGACCTTTATCACCTTCACCATAACGGGTTTGCTTCGTTGTTGCGGGGCGTAGTCACCGGTATTTTCGGCGTGCTGGTGGCTACCATGGCGCTGACTTTCTGGTTCCGGGGTTTTGCCTTTCCCCGCAGCGTTTTACTGCTGGCGGCTCTCTTGCAGGTAGTGATGGTTTGCGCCTGGCGGTATTTGTCCTGGCACTTCGAGAAGCAGCTGTACGGGCGGCGCAAGCTGCTGGTGGTGGGGCCGCCCCAGGAAGCGGCCAAGGTTTTGGGGAAGCTTTTTGATCTGCCCCGCGGCTGGTTTGAAGTGCGGAGAGTGCTGGCGCCCGAGGATTTAAGCGCTTTAACTTCTCTGTTGCACCAGGTGGATGCTGTTTTGGTAGTGCCTTCTCTTTCCCGGGAGGATAAGGCGGTGGTTTTATCCAAATGCCTGCAGGCGCGGCGGGAAGCCTACGTGGTGCCGGACCTGTATGACATCATGTTGAGCCGGAGTAATATGCTACAAATTAATGACCTGCCGGTAGTGGAGGTGCAGGATATCCGCCTTACATGGCTGCAGCGGGCGACCAAGCGGGCGCTGGATCTGGTTTTGGCTGGACTGGGGCTGGTTTTGGGCCTGCCGTTGCTGGTTGGCTGTGCCTTGGCGGTGGCGGCTACGTCTTCGGGACCCGTATTTTACGTGCAAGAACGCGTTGGTTACCGGGGGCGGCCCTTTTTGCTTTATAAATTTCGCACCATGATTAGGGACGCAGAAAAACTGACCGGCCCCGTGCTGGCGCACGAGAAGGACCCCCGCATTACCCCCGTAGGGCGAATCCTGCGCGCCACCCGTTTGGACGAACTCCCCCAGTTGATTAATGTGGTCAAGGGAGATATGAGCATTGTAGGTCCCCGTCCGGAAAGACCCTTTTTCGTTGATCAATTTGCCAGCGAAATACCGGATTACCACTACCGACACCTGGTCAAACCGGGTTTAACCGGCCTTGCCCAGATTTACGGCAAATATACTACCTCGGCGGAGGACAAGCTGCGATATGACCTTTATTATATCCGGAATTATTCGCTGTGGCTGGATTTAAAGATTATCCTGCAGACCATTCCCGTGGCTTTAGGCGGTGAAGGGGCGCAGGGGCAAAGAAAAGATACAGATCCGGAAAAGCGGGCCGCCATCCACGCCCTGGTCAACGGTCAGCAAGAAGTAGCAGCGGCGGAAGATTCCTCGAAGCAACTTGCCAGGTGAGCCAGGAAATGATATACCCCAGAGCTAGGATGGAAGCGTCGCACTACACCGAATTACAAAAAATTGTCGCTACAGACTGATGGCACTGTACACATCCACAAAGCTACAACAGCCAGCACTCTATTGAAAAGGACAATCGTTAAGCGATAAACATACCTCGTCAAATTCTAAGGCAATCTTTTTTAGTTGCCACACCCACCGCTTTGCTTGCCCCCTCCTTCATGACACTCAATTTTTTTTCTTTTTTTCTCGCATATCATAGTCATAAACGGGTGGTCAGGAGTGTTGGGGGGTGATGGAGAAGCGTTTTAAGCTTCCGAAAAAAGGTATGCGGGATAAAAACGTGAGTAAAAAACTGCACAAGCGGCGCATGCCCCGCCGTACGGGGGGATGTGCCTTGTTTTATGCCGTAATTATGGCCGGTGGGGCGAGGGAGCGCTTCTGGCCCCTCTCCCGGCGGGATAGACCCAAGCAGTTCCTCTCCCTGGTGGGGGAACGCACCATGCTGCAGCTTACCTTTGACCGGTTGGCAGGGTTGGTACCGCCGAGAATGTGCTGGTCATTACTGGTGTGAATTATATCGAAACCGTACGCCAGCAGTTGCCGGAGATTCCGCCGGAAAACATTGTGGCCGAACCGTGCGGCCGGGATACGGCTGCTGCCGTGGGTCTGGGAGCCCTCCATGTTTTGCGAAAGGATCCCCGGGGGATAATGGCGGTGCTGCCTGCTGATCACTATATTGCCCATGTGTGGCGGTTTCAATCGGTGCTGCAGGCGGGAGTAACCTTGGCAGCCAGTGGACAGTGGCTGGTAACCATGGGCATTACCCCTACCAGGCCGGATACGGGTACATATGCCAGGGCGAGCTGCTCGAATACCATGAAGACATACCAGTTTACCGGGTGGAAAGGTTCACGGAAAAGCGGGCCGGAAAAGGCCCGGCAGTTTAGCAGGTCTCGAAGATGCTTTATAAGGGAAAATAGTTTTGTGATGTAGGGAGGTTTTTTCGACTTGCCGAAGATATCTCCTTTTTTAAACCCCTCCATCTTCCGGGAATACGACATCCGGGGCGTGGCCGGAAAAGACTTGACCTATGAAACTGCCCGTATCCTGGGAAAAGCCTTCGGCACCTTTCTTTTAGAACAGGGCTTAAGGGAAGTGCTGGTGGGCCGGGACAACCGGGCCAGTTCCGGAGAACTGCGAAACGGAATTTGCGCTGGGCTTTTATCAACGGGATGTGATGTTATTGATCTGGGCCTGGTGGTTACCCCCATCGTATATTTCGCCCGCTACCACCTGGGCGTAAAAGGCGCCGTGATGGTCACCGGCAGCCACAACCCGCCGGAGGAAAACGGGTTTAAGCTGGCCGCGGGCGGTGCGGGGACTATTTACGGTAAAGAGATCCAGAAGCTAAAGGAAATCTGCACGCTCGGTTCCTTTGCCGAAGGGCGGGGGGAAATTAAAACTGCTGACGTTGTTCCCGCCTACCTGGATGCGCTGGCCGATAAAATTGAGCTTGGTCCCCGCCAGTTAAAAGTGGTCGTGGACTGCGGCAGCGGTACGGCGGGTTACTTCGCGCCGCAGCTCCTGCGCCGCTGGGGTTGTAACGTGATAGAGCTTTATTGTACTCCCGACCCGGCCTTTCCCCACCACCACCCCGACCCGGTAAAAACGGCCAACCTCCGCGATTTGCAAAAAAAAGTTCTTGAGGAGGAGGCGGATCTGGGCGTGGCCTACGACGGTGATGCCGACCGCCTGGGGGTTGTGGACGACCGGGGGAACGTGGTCTGGGGGGACAGGCTGATGATCCTCTTCTGGCGCGAAATTCTTCCCCGCTTCCCCGGTGCCCCGGTGCTGGTGGAAGTCAAGTGCTCCCAGGGCCTGGTGGAGGAAGTTGCCCGCCTGGGGGGTAAGCCCGTTTTTTCCCGCACCGGGCATTCCCTGATCAAGGCCAGAATGCGGGAACTTAACGCCCCCTTTACAGGGGAAATGTCCGGCCACATGTTTTTCGCCGACGAATATTACGGCTACGACGATGCGCTGTATGCCACCGGGAGGCTTTTGCGTATTTTATCAAATACGGAAAAACCTCTTTCTTTGCTTTTGGCCGATGTGCCGCAATATTACTCAACGGCGGAGACGCGCGTACCCTGTCCGGACGAGGTTAAATTTGCCGTTGTAGAGCAGCTTGTCAAGGAGTTTCAGCGCCAGTTCGAAGTTATTGACGTGGACGGCGCGCGGGTGCTTTTTGAGGACGGCTGGGGCCTGGTGCGGGCTTCCAACACGCAGCCCGTGCTGGTAGCCCGCTGCGAGGCGAAAACGCCGGAAGGATTGCAAAGAATTTGCGACTTGATGAAAAAAGCAATTACCGCCCACCCCCAGGTGGAAGATTTCGAGTGGGAGTTTTAGCCGGGGGATGCCTGCAAGCAGAATGACCGCTTCTTGAAACCCTGCTGAACCTGAGGTAAACTGTAACCAGAAAGAATATAAGGAGACGGCTCGATGACTGAAAATCAGATCGACCATGACCGCCTTTTTAAAGAATTGCTGGAAACATTTTTCGCAGAATTCATGGAGTTGTTCTTTCCGGAAGCCGCCCGATCCATAGACCTGACCCAGCTCAGGTTTCTCCAGCAAGAAATCTTCACCGATGTTACAGCCGGTGACAGACACAAAGTGGACATTCTGGTGGAAACCAGTCTTAAGGGCCAACCCGGTTTGATTCTGGTGCACATTGAACCACAATCGTATGTGCAAAAGAATTTTAACGAGCGGATGTTTATTTACTTCAGCCGGTTATACGAGAAGTACCGGCGGAAGATATTACCGGTGGCCGTGTTCGGCTACGACCGGGTACGGGATGAACCGGACAGTTTCGGGATTACCTTCCCTTTCCTGGATGTCCTGAATTTCCGGTTTTACAAGCTGGAGTTGAAAAAACTTGACTGGCGGGAGTACATACATAGTGATAATCCGGTAGCAGCGGCATTGTTGAGCAAAATGGGCTTCAGGCTGGAAGAAAGGGTTCGCGTAAAGCTGGAGTTCCTGCGCATGCTGGCCCGGATGAAACTGGACCCGGCGCGGATGGAACTGCTGGCCGTTTTTTTCGAGACCTACCTGAAGCTGAACCGCGAGGAAGAAGAACAACTTTACCGGGAATTGGGCAAAATGGACAAAAAGGAGGTTGACACCATTATGCAGATAACCACCAGCTGGCATGAAAAAGGTCGTGCGGAAGGCCGTGCGGAAGGTCGTGCCGAAGGCCGTATGGAAGGGCGTATGGAGAAAGCGCGGGAAATCATTTGTAAATATCTGTCCCGTAAGTTTGGGGATAAGTCGGCCGACTTGCAGCAAAAGGTCTGGCGGATGACCGATTTAGAAACGCTGGACTATATCCTGGAGCAGCTGTTCGCCGCCAGCACTCTGGAAGAAGCTTGGGTCATCATCAATAACGGCGTTAGAGAGCGATAAAGACCGGGGTAAGGACTGCACAAAGCGGTGTATGCCCCGCCGTACGGGGGGATGTGTTTTTGTTTTATGCTGTAATTATGGCCGGTGGGGCGGGGGAGCGCTTCTGGCCCCTCTCCCGGCGGGATAGACCCAAGCAGTTCCTCTCCCTGGTGGGGGAGCGCACCATGCTGCAGCTGACCTTTGACCGGCTGGCAGGGTTGGTACCGCCGGAGAACGTGCTGGTCGTTACCGGTGTCAATTATATCGAAACCGTGCGCCAGCAGTTGCCGGAGATTCCGCCGGAAAACATTGTGGCCGAACCGTGCGGCCGGGATACGGCGGCCGCCGTGGGTCTGGGAGCCCTCCATGTTTTGCGAAAGGATCCCCGGGGGGTAATGGCGGTGCTGCCTGCCGACCATTACATTGCCCATGTGCGGCGGTTTCAATCGGTGCTGCAGGCGGGAGTATCCCTGGCGGCCGGTGGACAGTGGCTGGTAACCATGGGCATTACCCCCACCCGGCCGGACACGGGATACGGGTACATATGCCAGGGAGAGCTGCTCGAATATCAGGATGGGATACCAGTTTACCGGGTGGAAAGGTTCACGGAAAAGCCGGGGCCGGAAAAGGCCCGGCAGTTTCTGGCCGCGGGGTGTTACCTGTGGAACAGCGGGATGTTTATCTGGCGGGCTGATTTAATTTACCGGTTGATTGAGGAACACCTGCCGGCCCTGGCGGCCGGATTGGCGGAAATAGGGCGGGCCATGGACCGCGGCTCCTGCCAGGAAGTCTTATCCCGTGTGTATCCCGGCCTGCCGAAGGTTTCCATTGATTACGGGGTCATGGAAAAGGCACCCAACGTGCTGGTCCTGCCGGGTGACTTCGGCTGGGACGACGTGGGTTCCTGGCCGGCCCTGGAGCGGTGCCGGGAAACGGAGGAAAACGGCAACGTAATAGAAGCGCGGGGGGTTTTTCTGGAAACCTGCAACAGCATCATCCACGCCCCCGGCAGGCTGGTGGCCACCCTGGGGGTGGAAAACCTGGTAGTGGTGGACGACGGGGAGTGCCTGCTGGTGTGCCGCAAGGATCGCGCCCAGGAGCTGAAGCGTCTCACCGCCGCCCTCAAGGAAGCAGGTCTCGAAGATGCTTTATAGGGAAGGCCCTGCCTTCCCTATAGTTTCCCCGCCGGTATGTTTATCCAACTACCTTTTGGGGCGACATGTTCTTTGCGGGAGGAATGCTGGCAAGCTTCTCATGATTTTTGCTTTCTTCTTCACGGATAAACTTGAAGAATTTGTCCAAATCACCTTTGAATTGTTCGAGAATAAGCTCACGTGACTTTCTGACTTCGTTGACAATATCGCCAACGTTGGTACCAAATGAAACAGGCAGCAATGACCGGGTGAATAAAGGAATGGCTGAATGAACTGGGGATCGAACCCGTAGAAAGAAAAGCTTAGATGCATGCTAATAGCCGTGGAGAAGGCGGTTGTTCTACTATAGGCAACTTCTATGAGTTTGTCCAAATCCTGAAAGATAAGGTAGTGTGGCCGTGACTGGAAGAAAGAGCAAAACAAAGAAGGATAATTTGCCGCGACTAACCGAATCCCACATCCGCGACATGGCGGACCCTCAGAGTTTTGAGCGCGGCAGGAACTATTATAATGATGGAGCTATCATAGACCCCGTCCGCCAGGGGATGGAACTGCGCGCGGAATGTAGCGGTTCCCGGTACCAGCCATACAGGGTCAGGGTCAGGTTTAGCGATAAAGGCATTGTGGAAGCTTCCTGCACCTGCCCCCGGGGCGGGTTCTGCAAGCACATCGTGGCTCTGTTGCTTGCCTATGTCCATGAGCCGGAATCATTCCGGGAACTGGCACCTCTGGAGGAAATGCTTGCCCGGCTGAACAAGGAAGAGCTTATATCTTTAATTAGTGAGATGATTGAACGGGAACCGTCCTTGCTGGCCCTGGTGGAACTGTCGGCATCCGCAGCCCGGGGGCATGTGGATGCGGCATCGTGCCGCCGGCAGGCGTTACGTGTGCTGCGGCATGAGGATCCGCTCCTTATCGAAGCTGATTTACGGGGAATGCTTAACATGGCCGAACGTATGGCCGCAAAAGAAGACTGGCTCGGCGCGGGTACGGTTTGCCATGCCCTGTTGAGCGTGCTGTCATCCGAATATGAGGATATTCAGTTCATGGACGAGGAGGGGTACATCGCGGTTGTTGCCGGCGATTGCGCCGAACTTTTGGGCGAGTGTCTGGCCCAGGGACGGGTTGACGCCCGTACGCGGCGGGAGTGGCTGCAGACGCTGCTGGAAGCCGAACTGGCCGACATCAGGCTGGGCGGTATTGACTTTGCGTCCGGCGCCTTTGACGCCATTCTGGAGCATGCCACCGAAGAGGAATGGGCCGTACTCGAGGAACGAATACGTGAGGCCATGGGGGAAAGCAATGACTGGAAGAAAGAAATGCTGGTCAGGATGCTTGTCTCCTGGCGGGAGAAGCACGGCCGGCATGAAGAAGCAGGCGATATCATCTGCGAACTGGGCACCCCGGAACAGCGCATGCTGTGGTTGGTCGGGAACGGAAAACCGGCTGAGGCTGTGGCCATTGCGCGGCAGCATTGCCTGGAAAAACCCGGTTTGATTACCAGGTTTGCCGGTGAGCTGGTGGAAGCCGGCGCCCGGGAACAGGCCGTAACCCTGCTGACCGAACTGGCGGAGGGGGCTGACTCCCACTGGAGCTATGTGGAATGGCTGGCGGAATATTACCGGGTACACGGAGATTGGGAAGCGGCCCTGAAGTGGCAGCGCAGGTTTTTTCTCCAGAACCCACGGGTTAAATCGTTCATAGACCTGGAATACATTAGTAAAAAGCTTGGTGTTTGGGAACAGGTGCGCTCCGAAGTACTGCACACTCCGGAGATTGAGAAAAAACCGCACGTGTTGCTTGAAATCGCCCTGCATGAGGGCGACGTAGCGAGGGCGCTGGAGTTATTGCCCCGGGTTTCCGGTTGGGGAGGGCGTAATTACAAGGAGAAGGTGGCCGGGGCCGCTGAAAAAGAACGGCCGGAAGACGCCATAGCGTTGTACAAAGAGCTGGTGGAAGAGACCATCGGCCGCCGTCAGCGCGGGGCCTACCGGGAAGCCGCAGGCTACCTGTGCCGGATTAAAACTCTCTGCCAGCGCACCGGCGCGCAGGAGAACTGGGAAGATTACTTCGCCGCGTTGAGGAGAAAATATGCCCGTTTTCCGGCGCTTCAGGAAGAGCTGGACGGAGCGGGGTTATAAAAACGGGACGAACTGTATTGTTCCTTAATTACACTGGCGAAAAATCCTTTGGTAATCCGGAAATCTCAAAAAGGGCGACGGTGCATAAGTGGTAATTTAAGGGAGCGTGGATAAATGCACATTCTGGTCACCGGTGGGGCCGGTTACATCGGCAGCCATACAGTTCAGGAACTTTTGCGGGCGGGGTATCGGGTGACGGTGCTGGACAATCTTTCCCGGGGCCACATGGCGGTGGCGCAGGTGCTTGATGGTGCGGAATTCGTCTGGGGGGACATTGCCGACCGTGAACTGGTGGTGGGGCTGGTGAGATCGCGCGGCATTCAGGCCGTGCTTCACTTTGCCGCCCTGAGCCTGGTGGGGGAGTCAATGGCCGAGCCGTCCCTTTATTACCATAACAACGTGGTTAAGGGCCTGTCTCTCCTGGAGGCGGTGCGGGAGGCGGAAGTTCCCTACTTCATTTTTTCTTCCACCGCCGCCGTCTACGGCGAGCCGGTACAGGTGCCCATTGAGGAAGACCACCCCCTGGCTCCTACCAACCCCTATGGTGCCACCAAGCTCGCCTTTGAGGAAGCGCTGCGCTGGTACGGCGCGGCTTATGGCATAAAGTACGTCAGCTTGCGGTACTTCAACGCCTCCGGTGCGGACCCGGAGGGCGGCCTGGGCGAGGACCACCAGCCCGAGACCCACCTGATTCCCCTGGTGCTGCAGGCGGCCCTGGGGCTGCGGCCTGAAGTCACCGTTTTCGGCACCGATTATCCTACGCCGGACGGGACCTGCATACGGGACTACATCCACGTCACCGACCTGGCGGAGGCCCACGTGCTGGCATTGCGGGCCCTGGAGGGCGGGCTTGTTTCGGGTGCATACAACCTGGGCAATGAACGGGGGTATTCGGTCCGGGAGGTGGTGGAGGTCGCCCGCCGCGTTACCGGCCGCGATTTCCCGGTGGTGGAGGGAGCGCGGCGCCCGGGAGACCCGGCGGTGCTGGTGGCCTCCTCCCGGCGTATCAGGGAAGAATTGGGCTGGCGCCCCCGCTACGGCGACCTGGAAACCATCGTCCGCACGGCCTGGGAGTGGCACCGGCGGCACCCGGAGGGCTATGAAGGTGGGACTTGAGGCGGGTTTTCATGATTGACCTGGCCGTGTAAAATTTAAGTAGGTACCAGAAGGAGAATGACCGCGCTTCTTGAAACCTCCTGGATGTCCTGAATTTCCGGTTTTACAAGCTGGAGTTGAAAAAACTTGACTGGCGGGAATACATACTTAGTGATAATCCGGTAGCTGCGGCGTTGTTGAGCAAAATGGGCTTCAGGCCGGAAGAAAGGGTTCGCGTGCGCCAGCAGTTGCCGGAGATTCCGCCGGAAAACATTGTGGTCGAACCGTGCGGCCGGGATACGGCGGCGGCCGTAGGGCTGGGAGCCCTCCATGTTTTGCGAAAGGATCCCCGGGGGGTAATAACCGTACTGCCGGCTGATCACTACATTGCCCATGTGCGGCGGTTTCAATCGGTGCTCCAGGCGGCAGTATCCCTGGCGGCCGGCGGACAGTGGCTGGTAACCATGGGCATTACCCCTACCAGGCCGGATACGGGATACGGGTACATATGCCAGGGAGAGTTGCTTGGGAGGCTTTTGCGTATTTTATCAAATACGGATCAACCTCTTTCTTTGCTTTTGGCCGGCGTGCTGCAATATTACTCAACGGCGGAGACGCGCGTGCCCTGTCCGGACGAGGTTAAATTTGCCGTTGTAGAGCAACTTGTGAAGGAGTTTCAGCGCCAATTCGAAGTTATTGACGTGGACGGTGCTCGGGTATTGTTTGAGGACGGGTGGGGACTTGTGCGCGCTTCCAATACGCAGCCCGTGCTGGTAGCCCGTTGCGAGGCGAGAACACCGGAAGGGTTGCAAAGAATTTGCAACTTGATGAAAAAAGCCATTACCGGGCAGCCCCAGGTGGGAGATTTCGAGTGGGAATATTTAGCCGGGAGATGCCGGCAAGCAGGCGGGATTTTGTAAAAAGATAGAGGTTCCTGTTTTTGATTATGGTAAAATTTCCACAGTATTCGGATGGTAATGCTTTTAGCTTCAGGTGGAAACTCAGATTGTATTTGCTATGTAGCCTCCTGCGTGCTATAATGTGGCTACCGGAGGTGATTCCATGAAGGCAGGTATCAGGGAAGTCAAGAACCGCCTCAGCGAATACCTGAGGCGGGTTAAGCAGGGCGAAATACTTGTCATCACCGAGCGTAACGTCCCCGTTGCCAGGCTGGTGCCGGTTCAGGAAAAGGAGCAGTTTCCCGTTTTAACCCTGGTGGAGGAGAAAGTGGCTTCCTGGCAGGGGGGTAAGCCACGCGGTGCGGCAGTGCCGCCGGCGGTTCCCGGCACTGCCTCGATCGCAGCGCTGGTCGTGGAGGATCGCCGGTGATCTGTTACCTGGACACCAGCGCGCTGGTGAAGCTCTATGTGCACGAACAGGGCTCGGAGACTGTGCGTAAACTGGTGGACGCGGCTGCGGTGGTGGCTACCAGCAAGGTGGCTTACCCGGAAGCACGGGCCGCCTTTGCCCGGGGTTTCCGTGAGGGTCTGCTGGAGGAAAAGGATTACCGCCTGGTTGTGGCGGCCCTGCAGCACGATTGGCCAAGGTATCTCGCCCTGGAAGTATCGGATTCCCTTGCCTGGCTTGCCGGGGAACTGGCCGAGAAACACCGCCTGAGGGGTTTTGACGCAATACATCTTGGTGCCGCGGTAACCCTGAAGACACAGGTTAAAAGCCGGGTCATAGCAGCCTGCTGGGACGTGAGGTTATGGGAAGCCCTGTGTGCTGTGGAGCTTGAGGTGGTGCCGGAAAACAAGCCATAATCCGCACCGCATTAAGCGAGGGGATGAGATCGAGGTGGTGTTACAATAATGCCGCGAAAGAGCCAGTCAGGGCCTTTTCCCGCAAGCATCCAGGGGGGTGAAATCGATGAAGGCAGCACTTGCAGAGATCGCCGCTGCCGGCGAAAAAAAATACACCTACGCAGACTATTGTAAGCTCCCCGAGGGGGCACCCTACCAGCTCATTGGAGGTGAATTAGTCGTGACGCCTGCACCGGGAACTTACCACCAGACTGTTTTGTTTAACCTGGGATTGGAAATGGGAAATTTTGTGCGGCAGGAAAACCTGGGAAGAGTGCTCTTCGCCCCAGTTGACGTCTACCTCGGTGAAACCGAGACTTACCAGCCGGACATCATCTTTATCGCCCGGGAGAGAATGAATATCATCGAACCGCAGCGGATAAACGGCGCTCCCGACCTGGTGGTGGAAATTCTCTCCCCGGCCACCGCCTATTACGATCTGCGGAAAAAATTCAAGGTTTACGAACGGTGCGGCGTCAAGGAATACTGGATCGTGGACCCGGAAGAAAAATCGGTACAGGTTTTTCTGCTCAAGGAGGACAGGTTCGTCCTCGACCAGGAGGCAGAGCGAACAGGCGAAATTTCATCCCGTGTCCTTTCCGGGTTCACCATTCGTTTGGAAAGTATCTTCGAAGATTGGCCAGGTTAAACCTTCCCTGTTACAGGGCAATTGACTTCCCCACGTTGAGAATCAGTAACCCGCTGGAACCAACCGGAGAATGAGATCAGAAGCGGACTCTCACCCCCCGTATCCTGTGTTCGTGCCCTTAAAAAACGCCGGACTCCTGGAGACCTGGATCAACCTGCTGGAGGAACGGAAGACAGCAGGTAATACAGAGAAAGTAACCGGTTCGGTGAAATCCGTAGTCCTGGGTGAAGATAACCTGCTGGTATTGAACGATTTGAACTGCGAGGATTGCATTTTTCCTCTGGCCTGGGATGCGGTGCTGGTGGGGAAAAGGGCCAAGCAGGATTTCCGCTCCCTCAAACCGGGAGACTTTGTGGAAGTGGAGCTTGACGGCGGCCGGGTAAAGCGGGTTACCCTGCTCGAGGTGAAAAAATCTCGGGTACCGTAGGTACACTCACCGGCAAAACGCTGGGGCTGCTGGGCAGGTCCGGCCAGAAGGGCAATCCGGATCGCTTCGATTACTGGGACCGGGCCAGGATAGTGGACAAGGAAGACCGGCGCGCCGGGGGCGTTATGCGGGGTGACCGGGTGGAAATTACCTACCTCGATCCTGTCCCTGGGGAGATTCAGGACGAACGGGTGCTTCAAATTAAGATAACCTCCCGTCCCGGCCTGAAAAAACAAACGGGCAAACTGCAGGCCATCAAAACAACTGGAGGGACTTACCGCATTGTCCTGGAAAAGGACAAGGAGTATGATGTGGGCCCCGCGGTGAGGGTAACTGACCCTTCGGGCAACAAAATTGCCTTTTCCGACCTGGACCGGTACATCAAATCCCAGGTCGAGCTGTGGCTGGATGGAGCCGGCGTGGTCATGGAAGTCCGGATTACTGCAATCTCTCGTTGAGGAACAGAAATAAAGGACTTCCCGCCGAATTACGACAGGAGTGGAAAATCACGAGGATGATAAGCTCTGGTCTGGTAATATTCAGTTTTTTTAAGGAGGCAATCCAGCGGAATAATGAAGGTCAATAAAGCTGAGGAACTTGTTTCAAAAGGTAGAGCGTTCCTGGAGAAGGGCGACTTCCGGGCTGCGGAAAAAGCGTTTGCTGATGCCCTGAAAGAGGATGAGGCCGTTCCCATACGCAACAACCTGGCGCTGGCCGTCTTCATGGCCGGGGAGCCCACCCGCGCCCTGAAGATTCTTGAGCCGTACCTGGACCTGGAAAAGGGCAATACCATGGCGAATCCCTTTACCTACGCCCTGGCCGCCAGGATTTACTGCGCCCTCGGCCAGGAAGAACAGGCCCGCCGGCATCTGCGGCAGGCCGTACAGAGCTTCGAGGCGGGATTATCGGTACTGGGCCGCCGCCTGGAAAATGTCCCCCACTCCTTCCGTGAGTACACGGTGGCCATCATGCACGCAGCCGCCTGCCTCAGAGATTACCAGCAGGTATACGACCTTTACCGCCGCTGGGAGATTTACCATGTTTCGTGGGAAAACAAATACATGGCGGCGGCGGCCTGTTTCAACCTGGGCCGCTACAAGCAGGCCGCAACCCTGTTTTCCTCCCTGGCACAGGTGCACAGGTCTTTTTCAATGATGCAGCAGGTGGCCTTCCTGGTGGAGTGGGGCGTTATTCCGCCCTTTGAAATAGGTTGCGAGCCTTATCCCCATAAGATAATACAAAAAATGGTCAAAGAGGCTGCAACCAGCGAGGAGGCGCGCCGCAGGTACACGCAGGAAGGTCTTTTCCGCATGGCGCTTCTTTCCGCGCTCCTGGAAGACGAGGGCTCCAAAACGGCTGAACTAGCCGTGCATACACTGGTGTATTACGGCGGCGAATGGGGTGAAAAGCTGGGGCGGCAGGTGCTGGAATACCCCGGGTTTTCCGCTTCCCTGAAAATTGTTGCGGCGGAAGCCCTCACAGCCAGGGGTGTCCTGCGGGAAGACGAACCCATCCCCATGTTTATCGACGGGGAGCGGCGGCTGGTGAAGCTCAAAAAGACCGAGGTAATAATGGAGCCGGACGAGGAACTGGACCGGATAGTGGACCGGGCCCTGCAGCTGAAAAAAGAAGGGCAAATAGACGAAGCCATGAAACTGCTGGAAGACATCTACCAGCAAGGTGAGTTTTACCCCCGGGCTATGTTGGACCTCGCCAATCTGCTGCGCCAGAAGGGCGAGCTGGAGAAAGCCCTAGGTATAATGAAAATACTGGAGGATGTGGACCCGGATAACCCGGTTTTCCTGTTCAACCTTTCCTCGTTGATGCTGCAAATGAGAGAGATAGGGAAAGCCCGCGAATATTTGGACAGGATCGATGATGAGGAATTTAAGAAAGAGTACAACGAAAAGTTTAAAATGCTGGAAAGGGAAATAGAGCGCTATGAAAATGTTGCTCGCTTGCCGGAAATGATTATGCAGGCCTATGAGGAAGACGAGCGCCGGAAAATAGAGGAAAAACCGCTGCCCGTGGACGCCTCCCTTGCCCGGGGATTGAAAAACATGCCCGCCCACTGGCTGGAGGGCGCCTGTATATACTACGGCCTCGAACCAGCGCGGCAGCGCCGTCAGCGGGAGGAGCAGCTGCGGGACTTTCTCTCCCGCCGCGACAACCTGGAAAAGGAAGTGGGGGAACTGGAAGAGGAAGAAAGGGAACTTTTAAAATATCTTTTGCAGCGGGGCGGCTGGAGCCGGTTGAACGCCGTCACCCGCAAATTCGGCTCTATGGAAGGGGACGGTTTTTTCTGGCATGAGCGGGAACCGGAATCTTTTCTGGGCTTCCTGTGGTCCCTGGGCCTGGTGATGGTGGGTAAAGCTGCGCTGGAAGGGCGCCGCGTCAAGATCGCCACAATCCCCCTGGAACTGCGGCAACCCCTGAAGGAAATACTGGGCATATAACATTTAACTTACGTGGGACTGTTCCTCCAGGTCGGAAATGTACTCCATTAACAGTTTGCATTTCTCCCGCAACAATTCACGATCTACCATTTTTCATCTCCCAGTTTTTTTAACCGTATATCCAGGCGCCGCCGGTCGTACCATTGCATGTCCAGGTAGCGGCGGCGTGACCGCACCTCAAAAGCAATGCGGTAGGACCTGTCTTTGTCCACCAGAAGGAGCCCGTATTTGCGCACCTGATGCTGCAATCCGGGGGAAGCTGTTCCGAGGTCGACCACCTGCACAGGGCGCTTGAGCTTTTCTTCCAGGGCAATCTCCATTTCCAGGCGCCGGTCAAAGCGGGCAAATTTGTCCTGCATGGAAGGGGTAAACAGCACCGCTATATCTACGTCACTATCCTGTTTGCCCCGGCCCCGGGCCAGGGAGCCAAACAGGTAGGCCGCCAGCACATCCGGTTGCTGCTCCAGGTACGGAGCAACGGTACTTATAATACTATTGACATCCGGGATTTCTTTTAAGTCAGAACACAAAATGGACACATCCCTTACAAGCTTTACCCCAGGATTACCACTACCTCTGTAGGCGGCTTTTCCCTGACAGACCATGCGGTATCCAGAATAGCAGGTTCTATCCTGCATGATTATTATACCGCACCCTTGACTGACCCAAAAGGGGGAACATTTCGGAAGTACTCCTTGCCCGTCCCATTGCGGACGTGTTATCATTTGAACGTACCCGAATGTTGCCAGAAATCGAGGTGAATTTACGCACTGACTAACCAGGAACGGATCGCCCGGGCCACGGCGCTGGTCATGGGCGCCACCATTTTAAGCAAAATCATGGGATTTGGCCGGGAGGCGGTTTTAGCGGCGGCCTTCGGGGCCAGCGCGGCTACCGATGCTTACCTGGTGGCCATGATCATTCCGGCACTGTTATTTGGCCTGGTGGGCACCACCATTACCACTGTCGGCATTCCCTTTTTCAGCGAGTACATACACCGGCCGGATAAAAGGTCCGAGCTGCCGGTATTGATCTGGACCAGTTTTCACGCCGTCACCGGCGCCCTCCTGGTCATCGCCCTGCTGGGGCTGCCGGCGGCTCCCTGGCTGGTGCGCATCCTGGCCCCGGGATTCACCCCGGAGCAGGCGGCGCTTACCACCCAGCTGGTGCGGGTGTTGCTGCCCATGGTGGTGATCATGGGCATGGTGGGCTGGGCCCAGGGGGTGCTCAATGCCCACCAGCACTTCGCCGCCCCGGCTTTTATGGGCATTCCCTATAATATCATCATGATCGGGGGCATTTTGCTGGCCGGGGCTTACGGGGGCATTGCCGGAGTGGCCTGGGCCACGGTGCTGGCTACGGCAAGCCAGTTTCTCATCCAGGTACCGGCCCTCTACCGGCGGCGTATCACCTACCGCCCGGTCTTTAACTGGCGCCACCCGGCCTTAAAGAAAATGCTCTGGCTGGCCGGGCCGGTGTTGATTGGCGTGGGGGCCAACCAGTTAAACGTGATTGTAGACCGTATGCTGGCTTCAAGCCTGGCCGAAGGCAGCATTTCCGCCCTTAATTACGCCCAGCGGGTTTTAAACCTGCCCCAGGGCCTTTTTGCCATTCCCCTGATTACCGTGCTTTACCCCACCCTGACGGAACGGACGGCCCTTGAGGATTCCACCGGCTTTTTGGCGGGTTTAAGCAGAGGTTTAAGGGTGCTGGCCTTTGTTTTGATTCCCCTGACGGTGGGAATGATGATTTTACGGGAAGACCTGGTGCAGTTTATCTTTCAGCGGGGTGCCTTTGATGCCCGGGATGCCGGCATGACCGCCGTGGCGCTCCTCTTTTACACTCCGGGCCTGCTTTTCCTGATGTGGCGGGAGTTCCTCAACCGGGCCTTTTATGCCCTGCAGGATACCTGGACTCCCATGGGTACGGGTCTGGTGGCCGTGGCCGTTAACATCGTTTTAAACCTGATCCTGGTCCGGTACACCGGCCTGGCCGGGCTGGCCCTGGCCACATCCGCGGCCGCGGGAATTGGCTGCATGCTTTTGTTCTGGCTGCTGCGCCGGCGGCTGGGGCATATTGGCGGGGCAGCCCTGCTGCGGGAAACGGGGCGCATTTTGACGGCCTCAGTAATGATGGGGCTCTTAGTGTGGTGGCTGGATGTACGGGGACTGGCGCTAATGGGCTGGCCCTTCCTGGAAGGCCTGGCGGTGGATTTCCTGGGCAGCGGTGGCGTGACCAGTTTTGTGCTGCAGGGCCTGCGCCTGGGAGCGCTCATCACCTCCGGCGGGTGTTTCTATTTCTTAGGCTGCTGGCTGTTGCAGGTGGGGGAGATGAATTACGCCCTGGAACTGGCCCGGAACATCTTACACCGCCTCCGCCCGGCGGCCCGGTAAAGAACGCACCAACACAGGCGTTTTTGGAGGACAGGCGTTTTTGGAGGTACGTAGCAGGTAGCTTGCACAGCAAGGGAAGTAAACAGGGGCGGCGGCCGTTCCTTCAGCTACGGGGGACGGCCGCCGCCCAACCAGTTTAACAATGAGTTAACATCAAAAAAGCGGATTGATAACCAGACCCGTTATCAGCTTGGGGTAAAAGAAGGTGGATTTCTGGGGCATTTTTTCGCCATTGGCGGCCACTGCCGTGACCTCCTCCACCAGGGTGGGGTTCAGGAAGAAGGCCAGCTGGTATTCGCCTTCGTCCACGGCTTTCAGTGCCCCCGCCTCTTCCCGGGTGTAGGTGAGGTGGCTCTCCCTGGCCCGCTCCGCGCCGCCGATGCCCAAAAGGCGTTCCAGGATCAGGTGGTGCAGCACCGAAACATCCAGCCCCTGCCAGGCGGCGGAATGGCCGTCAGGCATCAGGCGGGGCAACGCCCCTTCATCCCGCAGGGTCAAGAGATACAGGCGCCCCCTGCCGCAGTACAGGCCGAAGGAGTGGCGGTAGGAAAGGGGGCCCGCGCCGGGCCGGGCATCTCCCGTGAAGCCCCCCCGGGCAGCCAGTTCTTTGATGAAACCGGCAAAGTTGCCGTAGCCGGGGGCAAGAGGGAAGACCTCTATCTCAAAATGCTCCTTTATCTTACCCAAAAGTTCATCCACATCCAGACCCTCAACGTTGCGCACCAGGCGGTGGGTCGGCAGCACCACCAGGCCGGGATCGTACAGGTTGACCAGGGTCATCATCACGTAATCATAAGGTCCCGGTTCGGCGGGGTTGCCCTCCTCTTGCCGCATTTCCCGGCTGTAAGCCAGGGCCGTTTCGTAGCGGTGGTGGCCGTCGGCAATGAAAATGCGCCTGCCGGCCATGGCCTGCTGCACCTGCTCGATAACGGCGGGGTCCGTGATCACCCACAGGCGGTGGGCATGGCCGTTTTCATCGGTAAAGTCCAGGTCCGGCGACCGGCCGGCTCGTAGCCGCAAAAGGTTGTCCACGGTCATTTCCGCATCGGCATATAGGCCGAAAATGGGGCTAAAATTGGCCCGGCAGGCCCGCATCAGCGCCAGGCGGTCGGCCTTGTGCTTGGGCAGGGTCTCCTCGTGGGGCAGGACCACGCCCTTCTCATAGGGCTCCAGCTTAACTGCGCAGATCATTCCGCCGCGCACCAGACGTTTCCCACCAACGCTAAATTCCTGTTCGTAAAGATACAGTGCCGGGGATTCTTCCGGTACCAGCACGCCCTTCTCCCGCCAGGCGGTAAAATCGGCTGCCGCCCGGGTGTAACGGTTGTTGCTTTCGTCATCCCCGGGATAGACCTTGCCGTATTCCAGGCGGATGATATTATAGGGGTGGCGGTGGTAATAACCGTCCTGGGCTTTTGCATCAATGACATCGTAGGGCGGGGTCACCAGGTCGGCCAGGGGCCCCACACCGGGGGCGTAGCGCAATCCCCTGAAGGGTTTGATTTCAGCCAATCTCCTCACACTCCTTATTCTCGCTCTTTTTCCTCGTCCAGCGGTCACTGTCCCGCTGCCGGTATTTTTGCATCATACGGCAAAAGGCCTCTTCCAGGTCAATGCCCAGGGAGTTGGCATAACAAACGATAATGAAAAGCACGTCGGCCAGTTCCAGGGCCAGATCCCCCGGGGGTTCCCCGGGTTTTTTCGGTTTCTGGCCGTAGAGATGGTTGACCTCCCGGGCCAGCTCGCCCACTTCTTCAGTCAGGCGGGCCAGCATGGCCAGCGGGTGCCAGTAACCCTCTTCAAACTGGCTGATCCAGCGGTCCACTTCCTGCTGCATTTCCCTGATCTCCACGCCAAACCTCTCCCGTCGTTAAAATACTTCCAAAGCGCCTGCGAGGCTCACCGTAGAACGCGTGCAAACGGCAGGCAATTGGCCTTACCTTTGCCATTATACCCTGCAAGATAGAATGTGAAAAGATCTATTCCCAGATTTCCCTTTGAGAGGGCCATATCTTTCCACTTAATGGTCATATTTTCCCCCACCGGAACATATTGTTTTCACAGCAGGAAGGAGGGAAAAGCCATGGAACCAATGCGCGGGCCGCACTGGTTGATTGTGCGCAAGAAATACCTGCTGGCCATCCTTGGCCTGCTCCTTTTCCTCCTGGCCCTCTGGGGATTATCAGGGGGACTGGCTCCCGAACCAGAGATAGCTCCCGAACAGCTGCTGGCGGAAGCCCTGGAAAAGACGGCAACCAGCAAAAGCTTTCGTTATCAGGTGGAAGCCAGGCTGGGCCAGGACGGCGTACTCAGCCGGGTGGAAGGGGAAAAGGTAGCCCCTGACCGGATTCACATTAAAGGTACCATGTATAACAACCCCGTAGAATTTATCCAGGTAGGAGATACCACCTATATGCGGGATCTCTGGACCAGAAAGTGGCTCAAGCTGCAGGGAAACCGGCTGGCCCAGTCGGAACTTTTTGTGGCTGAATTTAACCCCCTGGGGTTTTTAAAATTCAAAGATGCCCTGGGTGTCCGCTACCGGGGCAAAGAAAAGTTAAAGGAAGGCCAAATGCTGGTGCTGGAATGCCAGCCCCTTTTGGATAATTCCTACCTGGAATTGAAGTATACGGACTACTATTGCAAGTTGTGGATTGATCCCGAAAACCACCGCATTCGCCAGGCCGTTTTGGAGGCCAAAGGACCGGGGAACAAAACGGGCCTCTCCGTGGGCCTGAAGCTGTGGGATTTTGACCGGGAAATGAACATCAACCCGCCGGTATGATTTTCGACAAATAATTGACGCTACCCCGTTTTTCCTTTATTATAAATTAAGGACTTTAAATAACGCGGCATTGCTGCTGCATTTTTTGTTTTCAGGAGTGGTGTTTCTTTGCACGAAGATATGGAAAGGGTGTTAATTGCCGAAGACGAAATTGCCCGGCGGGTACGCGAGCTGGGGGCGGAAATTTCCCGGGACTATGCCGGGAAGGAACTACTGGTGGTTGGCATATTAAAAGGTGCGGTAATCTTTATGGCCGACCTGGTACGCTGCCTGAACATCCCGGTACGCCTGGACTTTATGGCCGTCTCCAGTTACGGTGCTTCCAGCGAGTCCTCAGGGGTAGTGCGCATTTTAAAGGACCTGGAGCAGAACATTGAGGGCCTTGATGTCCTGATCGTTGAAGATATCGTTGATACCGGCCTGACCCTGAACTACCTGCGGGAGAACCTGCTCACCCGGGGGCCGGCCAGTTTAAAAATCTGCACCCTCCTGGACAAGCCCAGCCGGCGCAAAGTAGACGTGCAGGTGGACTACAACGGTTTCGTCATCCCCGATGAATTCGTGGTCGGATACGGCCTGGATTACAACGGCCGCTACCGCCACCTGCGGGATATTCTGATCCTGAAACGACAAGTTTATAGTGGCAAAGAGCAAAGGGAAAACTGTTCTTAATATTTAAGGCAGGAAAACCGGGAGGTTATCCACACCATGTCCGTCCAAGACCAGCAGGAAATGGTCATTGTCCTGGACTTCGGCGGCCAGTACAGCCACCTCATTGCCCGCCGCATCCGGGAGTTGAAAGTATTTTGTGAAATGCTGCCCTACAACACGCCCCTTGATGAAATCAAAAGACATCATCCCCGGGGCATTGTTTTTTCCGGCGGGCCGGCCAGCGTCTACCAGCCTGGAGCTCCCACTGTGGACCCGGCTATTTATGATCTGGGCATCCCCATCCTGGGCATTTGCTACGGCATGCAGTTAATGACCAGGCAGCTGGGGGGAGTGGTTACCCGGGCCGAACATCACGAGTACGGCAAAACGGCCCTGGAAATACTGGATACCCACGACCTTTTCTACGGCTTTGAGCCCATTGAACAATGCTGGATGAGCCACGGCGACCGGGTGGAGGCCCCGCCCCCGGGGTTTCAAGTCATCGCCCGCACGGAACTGGCTCCCGTGGCCGCCATGGCCAACCGGGAGCGCAGGCTTTATGCCGTGCAGTTCCACCCGGAAGTAATACATACCCCCAAGGGCCAGGACATCCTGCGCCATTTCCTTTATGATGTCTGCGGCTGTCAGGGCCGCTGGACCATGGGCTCCTTTATTGAAGAATCCATCAGGGAGATCCGCGCCCGGGTGGGGGACAGGCGCGCCCTCTGTGCCATCAGCGGCGGCGTGGATTCCTCGGTGGCCGCCGTGCTGGTCCACCGGGCCATCGGCGACCAGTTGACCTGCATTTTTGTGGACCACGGCCTGCTGCGCCGGGGCGAGGCCGGGCAGGTGGTCAACATTATTCGGGAACAGTTTCACATCCCCCTGATTCACGTGAACGCCAGCCAGCGGTTCTTGAAACGCCTGGCGGGAGTAACCGACCCGGAACAAAAGCGCAAAATCATTGGTGAGGAATTCATCCGGGTCTTTGAAGAGGAGGCTGCCAGACTGGGACAGGTGGACTTCCTGGTCCAGGGGACCCTTTACCCCGACGTGGTTGAAAGCGGCACAGCCACGGCGGCGGTAATTAAATC
This sequence comes from Desulfofundulus salinus, assembly GCF_003627965.1. Lineage (NCBI taxonomy): Bacteria > Bacillati > Bacillota > Clostridia > Eubacteriales > Peptococcaceae > Desulfofundulus > Desulfofundulus salinus. The sequence continues at coordinate 1,634,554 of NZ_RBWE01000001.1, forward strand.
TCACCACAATGTGGGCGGCCTGCCCGAAGACATGCAACTGGAACTAATTGAACCCTTGCGCTGGCTTTTCAAGGACGAGGTGCGGGAACTGGGCAAAGAGCTGGGCCTGCCGGAAGAAGTGCTCTGGCGCCAGCCCTTCCCCGGACCGGGACTGGCTGTGCGCATCCTGGGGGAAGTAACCCCGGAAAAACTGGAAATCCTGCGCCATGCCGACGCCATTGTCACGGAGGAAATCCGCCGGGCCGGCCTGCACCGGCAAATCTGGCAGTATTTCGCCGTGCTTCCGGACCTGCGGAGCGTGGGAGTGATGGGTGACGGGCGTACCTACGCCTATACCGTGGCCGTGCGGGCGGTACACAGCCACGACGGCATGACGGCGGACTGGGTGCGCCTGCCCTACGAAGTTCTGGAACGCATATCCAGCCGCATCGTCAACGAAGTGGCGGGCGTAAACCGGGTGGTCTACGACATCACCTCCAAGCCGCCGGCCACCATTGAATGGGAGTGAAATGGCTGAAGTATCCCCGGTTTTTTAAAGCCCCTGTTTTGGCTCGGTAGCGAGCGACTTGAGCTGAGCGGCCAGCCAAACTTGGCGAGGCGAAAAGCGAAGGCAGGCCCGAGGGCATGGATGCCCGAGGCCGGCAACTGAGGCAGGATGCCGAATTTGCCGGGAAGCCTGCCGGAGCTTTGAGCCGAGCAATAGTTTGGCCCGCGAGGCTCACCGGAGCGAGCGGGAGCCAAAACAGGGTAGTTGGAAAGTGGGGATAACTCAGGTGAAATGGTTATTGACAGGCCCGTTCCCGCCTTGCTAAGATACACTTGTAAGGATGGCTATTTTCCTCGATTTCAAGATAAAATTTTCGAGAAAGTGTACCTAGGGTTCCACACCCGGTTTTCAGGGTGGTTCGGTCCGAGCGGTACAGGCCCGGAATTGCAGTTTTCCGGGTTACACCGGCAGGGAGAAAAGCCCAGGCGGTAGGTTTCTCACATTTAACGGAAACCTGCCCGCCTGGGCTGATTGTTTAACCCTTAATTCCGGCGTATATTCAGTAAAACCGATATGACAAGGATGCGGTGCTGTCCGGAGCGAACGACTTGCGAAGCGCCGTTAACAGCACCCGGTGAAGCGAGGCCGCCGGCTCGGCTCTCGAGGACGCAAGATTAGCTAACCGAAATAAAAGTTTCAAACACATTAATTAAGAGTTTACAACGAAGCGCAATTAGTCGCGGGCAATCCGCAGAGAGCCAGAGCCGGCCCGAAGCGAGCCGCGGTGCTGTCGGCGCGAAGCACTGGAGTGAGCGAGGACAGCACCGCATCCAACAAGGAGGAGGGTAAAAATTGCTGGAGAAACTTTTTCAACTGCGCAAGTACCATACCAATGCGCGCACGGAAGTCATTGCCGGACTGACCACCTTTATGACCATGGCCTACATCCTGTTCCTCAATCCCAACATCCTGGCCGCTACCGGCATGGACAAAAACGCCGTCTTTTTTGCCACTGCTGTTAGCGCGGGCCTGGTCACCATTGCCATGGGTCTTCTGGTCAATTACCCCATTGCCCTGGCCCCTGGTATGGGCCTGAATGCCTACTTTGCCGCCGTGGCCGCCCAGCACGTGGGCATGCCCTGGCAGGTGGCCCTGGGTGCGGTATTCATCTCCGGTATCCTATTTGTTCTTCTCACCGTCACCCGGATCCGCCAGCTGCTGGTGGTGGCCGTGCCCAACTCCATCAAACGGGCCATTATTGTGGGCATCGGGCTATTCATCACCATGCTGGGCCTGAAAATGGCCGAATTCATGGTCATCAAAGCGGGCCCGGTGATCCCGCCCACCATGGAGGCGCTCTCCAAATCCGGGGGCATTGCCACCCTGCGTTTCTTTGAGTGGAATATTTTTCTGGGCAGCTTTGCCAACCCGGTTACCCTGCTGGCCCTGATTGGCCTGGTTATAACGGCCCTGTTAATGGCCAGAAGGATCAAGGGGGCCCTGCTGCTTGGCATTATTCTCACCACCCTCATTGGTATCCCCCTGGGCGTTACCCAAATCCCGGCCAACTTCCAGCCCTTTGCCCTGCCCGATTTTTCCCGACTGGCGGTGGGCAAGCTAGATCTGGCCGGGGCGCTGCACATGGGCCTCTGGACGGTAATCTTCACCTTCACTTTTGTAGAGCTCTTTGATACCTTCGGCACCCTGGTGGGCACTGCCGGTAAAGCGGGGCTTCTGGACGAAAACGGCCAGTCCCCCCGCCTGGGCCGGGCCATGCTGGTGGATGCCTGCGGGGTGGCCTTTGGCGCCCTGATGGGCACCAGCACCGTTACCGCCTACATCGAAAGTACCGCCGGCATTGCCGAGGGTGGCCGTACCGGGCTAACGGCCGTAACCACGGGTATTTTGTTCCTCCTGGCTTTGATCCTGGCACCGGTGGCCGGGTTGATTCCGGGCGCGGCCACCGCACCGGCGCTAATCATTGTCGGCCTGCTCATGGCCCAGGCCATCAAGGGTATTGATTTCGAGGACTTTACCGAAGGAATGCCGGCCTTCTTAACCATAGTTTTAATGCCTTTCACCGGCAGCATCGCCAACGGCATTGCCGCCGGGATCATCTTCTACAGCCTGCTTAAACTGGTCAGCGGCCGGGCCCGGGAAGTGCACTGGCTGATGTGGATCCTGACCGTCCTGGTACTGGCCCGCTACCTGTTCCTGGCGGAACACTAAAAGCCCGGAGCGACTTCCGCTACGAGGCATGACAATAATAATTTAAAGAGGTGAAACCATGACCAAACCGCTGGTTGGCATTGTCATGGGCAGCGACTCGGATCTGCCCGTAATGAAAGAGGCCGTGGATATGCTGGAGAAATTCGGCCTGCCCTACGAAGTACGCATTTCCTCCGCCCACCGGGCACCGGAACTGACCGCAGAGTACGCCCGGTCGGCGGTGGAGCGGGGGCTGGCGGTAATCATCGCCGCCGCCGGGGTGGCCGCCCACCTGCCGGGGGTCATTGCCGCCCAAACCCCCCTGCCCGTAATCGGCGTACCTATCAAAAGCGGGCCCTTAAGCGGAGTGGATGCCCTCTACTCCATGGTCCAGATGCCCCCGGGCATTCCCGTGGCCACCGTAGCCATTAACGGTGCCAGAAATGCGGCCATTCTGGCGGCCCAGATCATCGGCGCCACAAACCCGGAAGTGCGGGAAAAGGTCCTGCGCTACAAGGAAGAACTGGCCCGGGCGGTGGAAGAAAGGGCCCGGCGGCTCCAGGAGCTGGGTGTGGCCGGTTATCTTGAACAAATGGGAGGAGCCAGGGGATGATCGAGCGTTACACCCTGCCGGAAATGAAGGCCATCTGGTCCCAGGAGAACAAGTTCCGCAAGTGGCTGGAGGTAGAAATTTACGCCTGCGAGGCCATGGCCGAAATGGGACTCATTCCGGAAGAAGCCTTCAGGCAGATCAGGGAAAAGGCGGACTTCAACGTACGGCGCATTGAAGAAATCGAGGCACAGGTCAACCATGACGTGATTGCCTTTCTCACCTGTGTAGGGGAATATGTGGGTGATGCGGCCAAGTACATCCACATGGGCCTTACCTCCTCCGATGTGCTGGATACGGCCCTGGCGGTACTGATGAAGGAGGCCGGCCAGCAGATCTTAAGGCGCCTGGAGGAGCTGCGGGCAGTGCTTTTGGAGCGGGCCAGGGAGCACCGCTACACCTTGATGATCGGCCGTACCCACGGGGTGCATGCCGAACCCATCACCTTCGGTTTGAAAATGCTTCTCTGGGTGGCAGAGACGGAACGAAATATAGACCGTATGAAGCGGGCCATCGACGTCATCAGTGTCGGAAAAATTTCCGGTGCGGTGGGTACCTACGCCAACATAGATCCCCGGGTGGAAGCCCATGTCTGCCGCCGCCTGGGCCTGCGCCCGGCCCGGATTTCCACCCAGGTGCTTCAGCGGGACCGCCACGCCGAGTTTATGACCACCCTGGCCGTCATCGGCAGCTCCCTGGACAAGTTTGCTACGGAAATCCGCAACCTGCAGCGCACGGACATTCTCGAGGTGGAGGAATACTTTGCCAAAGGGCAGAAGGGCTCCTCGGCCATGCCCCACAAGCGCAACCCCATTACCGCTGAGCGCATCAGCGGGCTGGCCCGGATCCTGCGGGGCAACGCCCTGGCCGCCCTGGAAAACGTAGCCCTGTGGCACGAACGGGATATCTCCCATTCCTCGGTGGAACGGGTAATCATTCCCGACAGCACCATTACCCTGGATTACATGCTCTACAAGATGACGGCTATCATGAAAAATCTCCTGGTTTACCCGGAAAACATGCGCAAAAACCTTGAGCGCACCCACGGCCTGCTCTTCTCCCAGCGGGTGCTCCTGGCCCTGGTGGAAAAAGGCCTGTCCCGGGAACAGGCCTACGAGCTGGTACAGCGCAATGCCATGCGCTCCTGGCGGGAGGGCACCGGCTTTGAGACGCTGTTAAAGGAAGATGCGGACATTACCTCCGTTCTCTCCCCTCAGGAAATTGAATCCCTCTTTAATTACGACTATCACCTGCGCCATGTTGATGACATATACCGGCGTTTCGGCCTCTAAATTTTGCCAGAAGGGAAGGATTAACTTGCAAAAGGGAGAAATGCTCTACGAAGGAAAGGCCAAGAGGATTTACCGCACCGGCGATCCAGGCGTATACCTGGTGGAATACAAGGACGACGCCACCGCCTTTAACGGGTTAAAAAAGGGAACCATTTCCGGCAAAGGTGAACTAAACAACAAGATCTCGGCCCACTTCTTCCGCCTTTTGGAACACAGGGGCATTGCCACCCATTTTTTGGAACAGGTGAGCGAGCGGGAGATGCTGGTCCGGGCGCTGGAAATAATCCCGGTGGAAGTGGTGGTGCGCAACATTGCCGCCGGCAGCCTGGCCAAACGTTTGGGCCTGGCCGAGGGCACGGACCTCCCCCGCCCGGTAGTGGAGTATTACTATAAAAGCGATGAGCTGGGAGATCCCCTGATTAACGATGACCACATCGCCGCCCTGGGTCTGGCCAGTGCGGAGGAAATGAACATTATAAGAAAGACGGCCCTGGTGGTAAATGACATCCTGCGGGAATACCTGGCCGGGCGCAATCTGGTACTGGTGGATTTTAAGCTGGAATTCGGCCGCAGTGACAAAGAGATCCTCCTGGGGGATGAGATTTCTCCCGATACCTGCCGTTTCTGGGATGCCCAAACAAAGGAAAAACTGGACAAGGACCGCTTCCGCCGGGATTTGGGCGGCGTGGGGGAGGCCTACCAGGAGGTCTGGTGCCGGCTGGTTGGTTAACCAAAAAGAGGGGGGAGAACGGTGGGAGCCACCAACGACTGGTGGACGGACAAGCCTAAGGAAGAATGCGGCGTTTTTGGGATCTATGCCCCCGGTAAAGATGTGGCCCGGCTCACCTATTACGGTTTATACGCCCTGCAGCACCGGGGACAGGAAAGCGCCGGTATTGCCGTGGGCGACGGCAGGCATGTTCGGCTGCATAAGGCTATGGGGTTGGTGCCAGAGGTTTTCCATCAGGGGGACCTGGATGAACTGAGGGGCCACGCGGCCATCGGCCACGTGCGTTATTCCACCACTGGAGCCAGTTCCCCCATTAATGCTCAGCCCCTGGTCTTCCGTTATGCCGGCGGCATGCTGGGTCTGGCCCATAACGGCAACCTGACCAACGTCAACGAATTAAGGGCCAGGCTGGCCTCCACGGGTTCTGTCTTCCAGTCCTCCACCGACAGTGAGGTAATTGTCAATCTGATAGCCCGCTACGGCCAGACGAGCCTGGTCGATGCCATCATGAAATGCATGATCGACCTTAAGGGCGCCTATTCCCTGGTCATCCTCACCGAAAAAAAACTGCTGGCCGTGCGGGATCCCCATGCCTTTCGCCCCCTTTGCCTGGGCACCCTCCCGGGCGGGGGCTATGTGGTGGCCTCGGAATCCTGCGCCCTGGACACCGTGGGTGCCCACTGGCTCCGGGACGTAGCCCCGGGAGAAATAATCATCATCGATGAAAACGGGTTGACCAGCCTGCAGGGAATGCTCCCCCGCCGGCGTGCCCACTGCATCTTTGAATATATCTACTTTGCCCGGGCCGACAGCCTGATGGACGGCTTTAACGTCAACCGGGTGCGCCGGGAAATGGGACGCCAGCTGGCCCGGGAATACGCGGTGGAAGCCGACCTGGTCATTCCTGTCCCGGACTCGGGCATAGCCGCCGCCCGGGGTTATGCCGAAGCCTCAGGGATCCCCTTTGAGGAAGGGTTGATGAAAAACCGCTATATTGGACGGACCTTTATCCAGCCCAGCCAGGACCTGCGGGACCTGGGGGTGCGGCTGAAGCTAAATCCCATCCGGGAAGTGCTGGCCGGCAAGCGGGTGATCATGGTGGACGACTCCCTGGTCAGGGGTACCACCAGCAGCAAGCTGATCGCCATGTTACGGGATTGCGGCGTCAAAGAGGTACACCTGTGCCTGTCTTCCCCGCCGGTGGTACACTCCTGCTACTACGGCATTGATACCTCCAACGAAGAGGAGCTGATTGCCGCCCGGATGCCCCTGGAAGAAATTCGCCGCATGATTAATGCCGATGGTTTGTATTATTTAAGCATCGAAGGCTTGCTTTCCGTCTTCGGTGAACACCGCAATGACTTCTGCACCGCCTGTTTTACCGGAGACTACCCGGTAGCAGTACCGCAACCCGAAAAAGCGGGAAAATTCAGCCTGGAGTAGCCGGGGCAACGGGAACGACGCCGGCAGGGCTGCTTTTCACAGTATTGACCAAATAGGGGGAAGGAACCGTGACCCTAAAGAAAGGGCTCACCTATGCCGATGCGGGAGTGGATATCGCCGCCGGAAACCGGGCGGTGGAACTGATCAGGGACAGCGTGCGCAGCACCTTCCGCCCGGAAGTGCTTACAGAAATCGGCGGATTCGGAGGGCTCTTTGCCCTGGATACCACCCGCTACCGCCAACCCGTGCTGGTATCCGGCACCGACGGGGTGGGCACCAAGTTAAAAATAGCCATGCTCATGGACCGCCATGACACCATCGGTATAGACGCCGTGGCCATGTGCGTGAACGACATCCTGGTTCAGGGGGCGGAACCTCTCTTTTTCCTGGATTATCTGGCCGTGGGCAAACTGGTACCGGAAAAGGTGGCGGCCATTGTGTCCGGGGTGGCCGAGGGTTGCCGGCAGGCCGGCTGCGCCCTGATTGGCGGGGAAACGGCGGAAATGCCCGGTTTTTACGGCCCCGGAGAATATGACCTGGCAGGGTTTGTGGTGGGCGTGGTGGAAAGGGAGCGGATCATCGACGGCTCGACCATTCGCCCCGGCGACCGGCTGGTCGGCCTCCCTTCCTCCGGCCTGCATAGCAACGGTTATTCTCTGGCCCGGCGGGTGCTGCTGGAGGTGGCCGGATATGGGGTGGACACCTACCAGGAGGACCTGGGACGCACCGTGGGCGAGGAAATGCTGCAACCCACCCGCATTTACGTCCGCACGGTACTGCCGCTGCTGGAACAATTCGACATCCGGGGCATGGCCCACATTACCGGCGGCGGTCTTACCGAAAATATACCCCGCATTTTGCCCCCGGGTACAGCCGCGGTTCTGGAACGCCGGTCCTGGCCCGTGCCTCCGGTTTTCTCCCTCATCCAGTCCATCGGCCGGGTGGCGGAGGAGGAAATGTTCCGTACCTTTAATATGGGCCTGGGACTGCTAATGGTGGTCCCGGCAGAACAAACCGACGCCCTCTTAACACACCTGTCGCAACTGGGCGAAAAAGCCTACCTTGTGGGCGAAATAGCCGGAGGCGGGCGGGAAGTAAAGTATGTTTAAGTCGGGGGGAGGATAATGAAAAAATTGCGTTTGGGCGTCCTGGCCTCGGGAAGGGGCTCCAACCTGCAGGCCATCATGGATGCCATCGACGAAGGGCGCCTGTCGGCCGAGGTAGTGGTGGTGATCAGTGACAACGGGGAGGCAAAAGCCCTGGAACGGGCCCGCCTCCGCGGTATACCGGCCATTCATATTAACCCGGCCCAATTTCCCGACAAACACACGTATGAAGAAGCCATTGTGGACACCTTAAAAAAACACCAGGTTGAACTTGTTTGCCTGGCCGGCTACATGCGCCTGGTGGGCAGGGTTATGCTGGAAGCATTCCCCAACTGCATCATGAACATCCACCCGGCCCTTTTGCCGGCCTTTCCCGGCCTGCACGCCCAGCAGCGTGCCCTGGAATACGGCGTCCGCTACAGCGGCTGCACGGTGCACTTTGTGGATGAAGGAATGGATACCGGGCCAATCATTCTGCAGGCTGTGGTTCCGGTTTTACCCGACGACACCCCCGAAACCCTGGCCGACCGCATTTTAGAACAGGAGCACCGTATTTATCCCGAAGCCATTGCCCTTTTTGCCGCCGGCCGGCTGGAATTACGGGGCAAACGGGTTTACATCAAGGAAGCATAAAAGGAGGCTTTATATGCGCGCCCTGATCAGCGTTTCGGACAAAACGGGACTGGTAGACTTCGCCCGGAATCTGGTAGAACTGGGGGTAGAAATCGTCTCCACCGGGGGGACCGCCCGCACCCTGAAAGAAGCCGGTCTGCCCGTTACATACATTTCAGAGGTCACCGGCTTTCCCGAAATTTTAGACGGCCGGGTAAAAACGCTGCACCCCGCCGTCCACGGGGGCATTCTGGCCCTGCGCACCCCCGACCACCTGAATCAGCTAAAAGCGCACCACATCACCCCCATCGATATAGTGGTGGTTAACCTGTACCCGTTCCGGGAAACCATTGCCCGCCCCGGCGTGACCCTGGAAGAAGCCATAGAAAACATTGATATTGGCGGCCCGGCCATGGTGCGGGCGGCGGCGAAAAACCACCGTTACGTACTGGTAGTGGTGAACCCGGCCCGCTATCCCCAGGTGCTCAAAGCCCTCGCGGAAGGAAAAGTCGGCGATGATCTGCGCCTGGAACTGGCCCGGGAGGCCTTTGCCCACACCGCCGCCTATGACACCGCCATTGCCGCCTACCTGCAGAAACAGATCCAGGGGGATGAACCTTTCCCGCCGGCCTGGCACATTTCCGTTGAGCTGGCCCAGCCCCTGCGTTACGGGGAGAACCCCCACCAGCGGGCCGCCTTTTACCGGGATCCTACCGTTACCGGCCCCTGTGTGGGCAACGCCGTGCAACTGGCCGGTAAAGAGCTTTCCTTTAATAATATTCTTGATTTAAATGCCGCCCTGGAACTGGTGCGGGAGTTCATCGATCCTTCGGTGGTAATTATCAAGCACAACAACCCCTGTGGGGCAGCCAGTGCCGGCGACCTGGCCACGGCCTACCGCCTGGCCTACGAAGGTGATCCCGTATCGGCTTTTGGCGGTATAGTGGCCTGCAACCGCACCGTGGATAAAGAAACGGCCGAGCAAATGGCCGCCATATTCCTGGAAGCCGTGATTGCCCCCGACTTTACCCCTGAGGCCCTGGAAATACTGACCCAAAAGGCCAACCTGCGCCTTTTAAAAACCGGCCCCCTGACCGTCCGGTCCACCGACCGGCTGGACATCCGTAAAGTTAACGGCGGGCTGCTCATTCAGGAGGCCGATCTGGAATTAACCCGTCCAGATGAGGTGAGGGTGGTCACCGAGAAACAACCCTCTGAAGAACAGCTGGCCGAGATGGCCTTTGCCATGGCCGTGGTCAAGCACGTGAAGTCCAACGCCATTGTGGTCACCAGGAACCGCCAGCTCATCGGCGTGGGGGCAGGGCAGATGAACCGGGTGGGAGCGGCCCGGATTGCCCTGGAGCAGGCCGGCGAAAAGGCCAGGGGTGCGGTGCTGGCTTCGGACGCCTTTTTCCCCTTCCGGGACACGGTGGATGAAGCAGCTAAAGCCGGCATTGCCGCTATTATCCAGCCCGGGGGGTCGCTGCGGGATGAAGAGTCCATTGCCGCCTGCAACGAGTACGGCATAGCCATGGTCTTCACCGGCATGCGCCATTTCAAACACTAGTGCAGTGGGAGGACTGATCAAATGAAAGTGCTGGTGGTAGGCGGTGGCGGCCGGGAACACGCCCTGGTATGGAAGCTAAAACAGAGCCCCCGGGTAAAAGAAATCTTTTGCGCCCCGGGCAACGCCGGCATTGCTTCCCTGGCCCGCTGTGTACCCATCGGGGCGGAAGATATCTCCGGCCTGGTGGCCTTCGCCCGGCAGGAAAAAATCGACCTCACCGTGGTGGGACCGGAAGGCCCCCTAACCATGGGCATTGTGGATTCCTTCAACGAAGCGGGCCTGGCCATTTTCGGGCCTACCGCCCGCGCCGCCGCCATTGAGGGAAGCAAGGTGCTGGCCAAGGAGCTCATGGCTAAATACGACATTCCCACGGCGCGGTTTGCCGCCTTTAGCGATGCCGGGGAAGCAGCCGCCTACATCCGGAAATTAAATGCTCCCTGTGTGCTGAAGGCCGACGGCCTGGCCGCCGGCAAAGGAGTGATTGTCTGCCGGACGGTGGAAGAGGCCCTGGGGGCAGTGGAAGACATCATGGTTAAAGGTGTGTTTGGTGCCGCCGGCAGCCGGGTGGTGGTGGAGGAATACCTCACCGGCCAGGAAGTAAGCATTCTGGCCTTTACCGATGGAGAAACGGTTATTCCCATGCTTCCCGCCCAGGACCACAAACAGGTTTACGACGGCGACCGGGGCCCCAACACCGGCGGCATGGGGGCCTATGCGCCCGCTCCCGTCTGCACACCGGAGGTTTACCAGACCGCCCTGGAGAAGATCCTTATCCCCACCGTGCGGGCCATGGCTGCCGAAGGGCGGCCTTACCGGGGAGTTCTCTACGCCGGATTAATGGTCACCGACGAAGGCCCCAGGGTCCTGGAATTCAACGCCCGCTTCGGCGATCCGGAGGCCCAGCCGGTGCTCATGCTCCTGGAAACCGACCTGGTGGAGGTCATCGAAGCGGTATTGTCCGGTCGTCTGGCGGAAAAGGAAATCCGCTGGCAGCCGGGAGCAGCCGTGTGTGTAGTGCTGGCCTCGGGGGGCTACCCCGGCCCTTACCGTAAGGGTTACCCCATTTCCGGCCTGGACCGGGTGCCTTCTGACGTTCTGGTCTTTCACGCCGGCACGGCCCTGGAAGACGGCCGGGTGGTTACCGCCGGCGGCCGGGTCCTGGGTGTAACCGCCGCGGCCGAAACCATTGCCGCAGCCATCGAAAAAGCCTATGCCGCCGTGGAACAAATCCACTTTGAAGGCATGCACTACCGCCGGGACATCGGCCGCAAGGCTTTAATGTAAAGTGTATTAACATACTATGTAAAAAAGGGGGCGGTGTACTGGCCCCCTTTACTTTTGTAAAGAAGAAAAGGATTTTTTCCCCGCATGTCGAAGTCCATTGGAAAGAACCCTGTTCCCTTTGGGAATAATAGGATAAACCAGGGGGAGTGGCCAATGGCATATACGGGCAAACTGAAGGACCCATTGTTGGACGAATTATTTGAAGCGGTGCTTACACTGCGGGATATAGACGAATGCTACCAGTTCTTTGAAGACATCTGTACCGTGGCCGAGCTCAAAGCCATGGCCCAGCGCCTGGCCGTAGCCAAGATGCTGCAGGAAAACCGCACCTACACGGAAATTGCCGCCCAAACGGGGGCCAGCACGGCTACCATCAGCCGGGTTAAGCGCTGCCTTAATTACGGTGCCGACGGCTATAAACTGGTCCTGGCCCGGCTGGCCGTAAAGGAGAAAGCCCTCCGGTAAGGGCAGGCTATTGACATAATCCGCACCGTTAGTTTATTATGGTGTCGTAGTAGTAATTTAACTAATTAAAGTAAAGATGTCCGGTCATTTTCCCCGGGCTGTCCTGAAGGAGGGACCCGCTTGATTGAAATTATTGGTGCGGAAGATCCGGCTTTGGAGCAACTGCTAACCCGCCACCCGGCCGGCCGGGAGGAGGCTATTGCCAGGGTAAGGGAGATCATAGCCGGTGTGCGGGACGGAGGGGATGAGGCCCTCTGCCGGTATACGGCCCGTTTCGATGGAATTAACCTTACCCCGGAAGAACTGAAGGTAAAGCCGGAAGAAATCTCCGAAGCAAAGAAGCAGGTTAAAGAAGACTTTTTAGCCGCCCTGGCGGTGGCGGTAGAGAACATCACCGCCTATCACCGGCGCCAGTTGACCAACTCCTGGATGGAGCCCGATGCCCGGGGCCTTTTGGTAGGACAGCTTGTGCGTCCCCTGGCCCGGGTTGGTGTTTACGTGCCGGGAGGCACGGCAGCCTATCCCTCCTCGGTGTTGATGAATGCCCTTCCCGCCCGGGTGGCCGGGGTAAAGGAAATCGCCATGGTCACCCCTCCCGACCGCGAGGGAAAAATTAATCCCCACACGCTGGTGGCTGCCGACCTGGCGGGAGTAACGGAAATTTACAAGGTGGGCGGGGCACAGGCCATTGCCGCCCTGGCCTATGGAACGCAAACCATCCGGCCGGTGGACAAAATCGTCGGGCCGGGCAATCTTTACGTTACCCTGGCCAAGCAGCAGGTCTTTGGCCTGGTGGATATCGACATGCTGGCGGGGCCCAGCGAAGTGCTGGTAATCGCCGATGATTCGGCCGATCCCCGGCATGTGGCAGCCGACATGTTATCCCAGGCCGAACACGATCCCCTGGCCCAGGCCCTGCTTCTCACTCCGGACAGTCAACTGGCACAGGCCGTCAAGGAGGAACTAAAGCGCCAGCTGAACGATTTGCCGCGGCAGGAAATTGCCGCCGAATCTTTAGCCAGCCACGGAGCCATTATCCTGACCCGGGACATTGCCCAGGCCGTGGACCTGGCCAACCGCTTCGCCCCGGAACATCTGGAGCTGGTGGTGAGGGAGCCTTTCTCCTGGCTGGGACGCATTACCACAGCCGGAGCCGTTTTTTTGGGACCCCATGCCCCGGAACCATTGGGGGATTATCTGGCCGGCCCCAGCCATGTTCTGCCCACCGGGGGTACCGCCCGTTTTTATTCCCCCCTGGGCGTGGATGCCTTTTTAAAAAGAATCAGCGTTATCTCCTGCTCCCGGGAAGCGTTCCTGGAAATGGCTCCCCACATTATCCGGCTGGCCCGGGTGGAAGGTCTGGACGCCCACGCCAGGGCTGTAGAGGTAAGGCTGGACAAGTCATGCCGGGAGAGTGAAAAATCATGAATGCTGCCTTTGATCCCGCAGCGCTGGTGCGTCCGGACCTGGACGGACTGGTACCCTACCAGGTTCATGTCCATCACAACGTAATTAAACTGGACGCCAACGAAAATCCTTACGATTTTCCTCCTTCCATCCGGGAGGAAATCTGGCGGGAACTGGGGAATCATACCTTTACCCGCTATCCCGACCCCGTGGCCGGTGAGCTGGTCGACCAGCTTTCTGATTACACCGGCGTACCGGCCGGCGGCATCCTGGCGGGCAACGGCTCTGATGAGCTGATCCTCACCCTGTTATTAACCTTTGGCACCGGAGGGCGGGTGGTCATCACCCCTCCCACTTTTTCCATGTACGAGGTACATGCCCGCATAGCGGGTGCCCGGCCAGTAAACGTACCCCGCAGGCAAAACTTTGCCCTGGACGTACCGGGCGTGATCACGGCGGCCCGGCATCCCGAAACCCGGGTGATCTTCCTGTGTTCACCCAACAACCCCACGGGGAACGTCACCCCGCCGGAGGAAGTGGCCGAAATACTAAAGAACAGCCGCGCCCTGGTGGTGGTGGACGAGGCCTACCAGGAATTTGGCGGGGAAAGCTGTGTACCCCTGTTGAAGGAATATTCCAACCTGGTGGTCCTGCGCACCTTTTCCAAAGCTTTCGGGTTAGCCGGCCTGCGGGTGGGCTATTTGCTGGCCGATCCGGCAGTGGTTCAACAACTGCTGCGCATCAAACAGCCCTTTAATTTGAACGCCTTTTCCCAGCTCGCCGCCCGCACGGTAATGGCCCGCCGGGAAGAGTTCAACCGTTTGATCAAACTGATCCTGCAGGACCGGGAGGAACTTTACCGGGAACTGGCTGCCCTGCCGGGGGTTGAAGTTTTTCCCACGGCGGCCAATTTTATTCTTTTCCGTACTCCTTTGCCGGCGGAGCAGGTATACCGGGAGTTGCTGGCGAAGGGGATCTTGATCCGCAACATGCACGGCCCCGGGCTGGAACAATGCCTGCGGGTAACGGTGGGGAAAAGGGATGAAAACCGACTTTTCCTGGAAAAGCTAAAAACGATTTTAGGGCTGTAGGGGGTGGGGAAAATAGGTTCACAGAGGGTGGCCGGGATGAAGCGTCGCACCGGTGAAACGGAAATCCGGGTGCATCTGAACCTGGATGGGACGGGCAATTACCAGATCAAGACGGGCATCGGCTTTCTGGATCACATGCTTTGCCTTTTCACCCGGCACGCCTGTTTTGACCTTGAGCTTAACGCCCGGGGTGACCTGGAAGTGGACGGTCACCACACGGCAGAAGATACGGCCATTTGCCTGGGCCGGGCCTTGAAGGAAGCCCTGGGCAAAAAGGAAGGCATTAATCGTTACGGCCATGCCCTTTTGCCCATGGATGAGGCTTTAGTGCTGGTGGCGGTAGATTTAAGCGGCCGGGGCTTTTTAGCCTACGATGTTTCCTTGCCGTCACCCCGGGTGGGGAATTTCGATACCGAGCTGGTGGAAGAATTCCTGCGGGCGCTGGCCTTAAACGGGGAGTTCACCCTGCACGTACGCCTCCTGGCCGGGCGGAACACCCACCATATCATTGAAGCCATATTCAAGGGCCTGGGCCGGGCGCTGAAATCCGCCCTGGCCGTAGATCCCCGAACGTCGGGGGTGCCCTCCACTAAAGGGTTGTTGTAGTGTTTTGGCGGGGGAGGGGACGAAAGTTTTGATTGCCATCATTGATTACGGGATGGGGAACCTGCGCAGTGTACAGAAAGCCTTTGAGAGGGTGGGGTTTGGGGCCGAGGTGGTGCAGGATCCGGCCCGGGTGGGACAGGCCCGGGGGGTGGTCCTGCCGGGAGTGGGAGCCTTCCGGGATGCCATGGACAATCTTAAAGCTGCCGGCCTGGACCGGGCGGTGAAAGAGGCCATTGCCGGAGGCAAACCCTTTTTGGGCATCTGCCTGGGACTGCAGCTCCTGTTTGAAGTGAGTGAGGAGTTTGGCTCGACACCGGGCCTGGGTATTTTTCCCGGCCGGGTGCGCCGTATTCACTGGGAGGTTAAAATCCCCCACATGGGGTGGAACCAGGTATTTTTCCAAAAGGAGATTTCCCTGACCCGGGGAATACCTGACGGATCAACTTTTTATTTCGTTCATTCATATTATGTAGACCCGGGGGACCAGGACCTGGTGGCGGGGGTAACCACCTACGGTCAGCCCTTTACCTCCATGGTCAATCGGGGTAACGTTTTTGGCATCCAGTTTCACCCGGAAAAGAGCAGCACCCTGGGGCTAAAAATTCTGCAAAACTTTGGGGAGTTGGTGGCCAAATGTTAATTATCCCGGCAATTGACCTGCGGGCAGGCAAATGTGTGCGCCTGGTAGAGGGCCGGCTGGACAGGGAAACCGTTTACTCCGATGATCCCGTCGCTGTAGCCCGCCTTTGGGAAGACCAGGGCGCCCGCTGGCTGCACGTGGTGGATCTGGATGGAGCCTTTACCGGCGAGCCCAAGAACTGGGACATGATCCGGGGCATCCTTTCCGCCGTCCGCATACCCGTGCAGGTGGGAGGGGGCATCCGGGACATGGCGGTAATTGAACAACTGCTGGGGCTGGGGGCTGCCCGGGTGATCCTGGGCACGGTAGCCATTATCAATCCCGGTATGGTGGCCGAGGCCTGTGCCCGTTACGGCGAGTCCATTGTGGTGGGCATTGACGCCCGCAACGGCAAAGTGGCCATTGAAGGCTGGGGAGTGACGGCCGAAAAGAACGCCCTGGAACTGGCCGCCGAGATGAAAGGCCTGGGTGTCAAACGGGTGGTGTTTACCGACATCTGGCGGGACGGTACACTGAAAGGCCCGAACCTGGCCGTGGTGGAAGAAGTGGCCCGGTCCACGCAGTTAAAGATCATTGCTTCCGGGGGGGTTTCCAGTCTGGCCGACCTGCGGGCACTGAAGGCCATGGAACCCCTGGGGGTGGAAGCGGTGATTATCGGTAAGGCCCTTTATGCCGGCACCATAAATCTGCGGGATGCCCTGGAAATCGCCCGGGAGGAATTGGAGGAACAGGTGTGCTGACCAAACGCATCATCCCCTGTTTAGACGTTACCGATGGCCGGGTGGTGAAAGGAACCAATTTTTTAAACCTGCGGGATGCCGGGGATCCCGTGGAGCTGGCCGCTCTTTATGACCGGGAAGGGGCCGACGAACTGGTCTTCTTAGACATCACTGCCTCGGCCCGGGGCCGCAAAACAGTCCTGGACATGGTTTACCGCACGGCGGGAGAAGTATTCATCCCTTTTACCGTAGGCGGCGGGATTGGCTCCCTGGAGGACATCCGGGCCATCCTATCTGCGGGAGCCGACAAGGTGTCCATAAATACTGCGGCGGTAAAAAACCCCCGGCTGGTGGCGGAGGCGGCCCAACGATTCGGCAGTCAATGCATTGTGGTGGCCATTGATGCCCGCCGGGTTGGTGAAGCAAAATGGGAAGTGTACATACACGGCGGACGTACCCCCACCGGCATCGACGCCGTGCAGTGGGCCAGGCAGGTGGAAGCACTGGGGGCAGGGGAAATCCTGCTCACCAGTATGGACAGGGACGGCACCAAAGACGGCTATGACCTGGAACTAACCCGTACCGTGGCCCGGGCGGTAAACATACCGGTAATTGCTTCCGGTGGGGTGGGCACTTTAGAACATATTGCCCAGGGGCTGACCACCGGCGAAGCCGATGCAGCTCTGGCGGCTTCCATCTTTCATTTTGGTGAATATTCCATCCGCCAGGTAAAGGAATACCTCAAGGAACGGGGTATCTCCGTACGGCTGCCCTGTTAGGTAAAGGCACACGGCACTTACGCGGCATAGAATATACAAAAACAGGAGGATAAACCATGACCTTTGACGCTGGCTGTTTGAAATACGATAGTGCTGGTTTGATCCCGGCCATCATCCAGGACGCCGATACCAATATAGTGTTGATGATGGCCTATATGAACAAGGAAGCGCTGGAAAAAACCCTGGCCACCGGGGAAACCTGGTTTTGGAGCCGCAGCCGGCAAAAGTTGTGGCACAAGGGGGAAACCTCCGGCAACGTGCAAAAGGTACAGGAGATAACCTACGATTGCGACCGGGACACCCTGCTGATCAGGGTGAAGCAAACGGGAGCCGCCTGCCACGAGGGTTATTACACCTGCTTCCACTACCGCATCAATCCGGAAACGGGGCAAACGGAAGTGATTGGAGAGCAGCAGTTTAACCCGGAAGAGGTTTACGGCCCCAAATCCCAACCGGAGGATACACCAACAGTTGACGACACGGGCAACGCACCGGCCCCTGGTGCCGCCCCCGCAGTCAATGCCCTGATATTGGAGGAGCTCTACCAGGTAATCAAGGAACGGCAGGAAAAACGCCCCCCCGGTTCCTATACCGCCAAACTCTTCAACAAGGGCCTGGACAAAATGCTCGAAAAGCTGGGAGAAGAGACCACCGAGCTGATCATCGAGGCCAAGAACCGGGACCGGGAAGAGGTCATCAAAGAAAGCGCCGATGTCCTTTACCACCTGCTGGTAATCCTGGCCGAACAGGGCATTACACCGGCAGAGGTGTTTGCTGAACTGGCCGAGCGGAGAAAAGATGACTAGTTGAGCACTGGAGTGAGCATGGACAACGCCATGCCTCATCGCAGACAAGCTTTGGTTCTGTTATAGAACAACGAGTCTTCCGTAAAAATTTCCCCGGTCTTGTCGTTAAATACGCCGGGTTTTTCTTTTGCAGTGGTACCGAAAGGCCAGGGCCTGTGGTATAATGCACCCTGGATGGGAAGTGATCAGAAAATGGACCTGTTGAAAAACCTCAATGAAGCCCAGAAAGAAGCAGTACAGCACAAAGACGGGCCCCTTTTAGTGCTGGCGGGCGCGGGCAGCGGTAAAACCCGGGTACTGACCACCCGTATTGCCTATCTCCTGCAGCAGGGGGTGGACCCCCACCATATCCTGGCCATCACCTTTACCAACAAGGCGGCCAGGGAAATGAAGGAGCGGGTCCAGGCCATGGTTCCCCATGTGGCACAGGACCTGTGGGTTTCCACCTTCCATTCGGCCTGCCTGCGCATCCTGCGCAAGCAAGCCCGTTTTCTGGGCTACTCCGAGAATTTTGTGATTTACGATGAGCACGACCAGCAAACGGTACTGAAAGATTGCCTGAAAGAATTAAACCTGGATGAGAAAAAGTTTCCGCCCCGGGCCGTGGCCGCAGTCATTTCCGGAGCGAAAAATAAACTGCTAGGACCCGATGCTTACCAGGACGAGGCCTTTGATTTCTATTCCCGGCATGTGGCCCGTGTTTATGCCCTGTACCAGGACAAGCTTTTCCGCAACAACGCCCTGGATTTTGACGACCTGATCATGCTCACGGTGCGCCTGTTCCGGGAAAACCCCGCGGTCTTACGCTATTACCAGAACCGCTTTCGTTACATCCTGGTGGACGAGTACCAGGACACCAACCACGCCCAGTACGTGCTGGTGAACCTCCTGGCCCGGGAACACCGCAACCTCTGCGTGGTGGGCGACCCGGACCAGGGTATTTACAGCTGGCGTGGGGCGAATATCCAGAACATCCTCGACTTTGAAAAAGACTACCCCGATGCAAAAGTGGTCAAACTGGAGCAAAACTACCGCTCTACCCAGACCATTCTGGATGCCGCCAATCACGTCATCCGGCGCAACCGGGGGCGCAGGGAAAAAAGGCTTTGGACGGCCGCCGGCGCGGGGAACCCGGTGGTGGTTTACCTGGCCCACGACGAGCGAGCCGAGGCCAATTTCGTGGCCGACCGTATTACCCGGCTCCACCGCCTGGGAGTACCTTACCGGGATATGGCGGTGCTTTACCGCACCCACGCCATGTCCCGGGTGCTGGAGGAAATCCTGCTGCACCGGGGTATTCCCTACACCATTGTGGGCGGCCTGCGCTTCTACGACCGTAAGGAAATCAAAGACCTGCTGGCCTACCTCCGGCTGGTGGTGAACCCGTCAGACACGGTAAGTTTAAGGCGCATTATTAACGTACCACGGCGGGGCATCGGGGAGGCTTCTTTTAACAAGCTGCTTGCCTTCAGTGCAGCCAGAGAAATTCCGGTACTGGAAGCCCTGACCCGGGTGGAGGAAATACCCGGCCTGACCAAAAACGTACGGGCGTCCTGCATGGAACTGGCCCGCCTCTTTGGCTGGCTTTATGAACACCAGGACGAGTTAACCGTAACCGGTCTGGCCTGGGAAGTGCTCCAGCGATCGGGATACTGGCAGGAGCTCCTGTCCGAAAACACGGTTGAATCCCGCACCCGGCAGGAAAACCTGAAGGAATTTCTCTCGGTGACCCAGGACTTCGACCGCCAGGCCGGGGAACGAACCTTGAGCGCCTTCCTGGCCGAGCTTTCCCTGGTCAGCGACATAGACCGCTACGACGAGGAAGCGGATCAGGTGGTGCTGATGACCCTGCACAGCGCCAAGGGACTGGAGTTCCCGGTGGTCTTTCTGGTGGGGATGGAGGAGGGGGTTTTCCCGCACTCCCGTTCCCTGGTGGAACCGGCGGAACTGGAGGAGGAAAGGCGCCTCTGCTACGTAGGCATTACCCGGGCCAGGGAACGGCTTTATTTAACCCACTGCTGGCAGCGCACCCTGTACGGGGCCACCCGGCACAACGACCCGTCCCGTTTTCTGGAAGAGATACCGCCCCACCTGGTTACAGTCGATGACCCCCTCGATAGCGGGAACGGGGAAAGGCGGCCAAAACCCGCCTCCGGCGGTACCGGACTACTCCGGGGAGCGGGCAAAGACAAAGAACCCGGCATCCCGCCCGTCCGGGAGCAGGCTCCAGTGTACGCCTTCAGCCCCGGTGACCGGGTCAGGCACCGCAAATGGGGGCAGGGTACGGTGGTCGATGTAAGGGGACACGGCGAAAACGCCGAATTACAGGTGGAGTTTCCCAACCTGGGCACCAAAATCCTTTTGGCCCGCTACGCCCCCCTGGAACGGGTTTAAGTCTGATCCATGCATTTTCCCGGCAATAATAGAAACAACGGCAACTACCGCCAGGTAGATTTGCGTCCTATCTTCCGGAGGCCAACATGACCCGTTTGCTCATTGTGGCCCTGTTAACGGCCATTATTCACATGATCAATACCCTGATTTATTCCGTGCGCCTGGCCGGGGTGCGCACCCAGCGCCTGGCCACGGCCCTGTCCCTTTTCCAGGTGATCTTTCTCATTGCCAGCACGGCCAACCTGATTCAGGCACCCCTTATGTCCTCCATTGTGGAACACGCCATTAACGCTGGCTTAAGGCACGCCGGCGGCGGGGACATCCTGGCCGATCCCTACTACCAGGACCAGCTTGCCAGGTTAAACATGGAAATCCGCCTCGTCATCCTGGCTGCCACCGGGGGAACCATCCTGGGGGGTCTTTTTATCCCTACCTTCGTTTGGGTTTTCACCCGGGGGATAATGCTCCTGGAGGATCTGGGTTCGGTACCCCGCATGATCTTAAAAATGATCCTCTCCCCACGGCAGCTCTTAGCCATGGCCAAAAAGGTTAAACTACCGGGAGTGGGCCGTTTCCGGGACGCCCTGCGGGGACCGCTGAACATACCCCGGCACTTCCTGGTGGCCAATATTTTAATCACCGGCATCTGGACCACCGGTGTGCTCTCGGCCCTGTATGCGGGGGCGTTGATACCCCAGTTCCGGTCCACGGCCACCCTTACTTCGGGAATTGTTAACGGCGTGGCCGCCGTTCTGGCGGCCACCGTGGTGGATCCCACAGCGGCCATGATCACCGACCAGGCCATGCGTGGGGTGCGCCCGGAGGAAGATGTGAAGCAAATGGCCGTCTACCTTGCCCTGACCAGACTTGCAGGTACCCTTTTGGCCCAGGCCCTCTTTGTTCCCGGGGCACTGGTGATCCGCTTTGTGGCCGAACTAATTACCTGATCCAGTTTTCTTGGGGGTGTACTTTTTGGACAGCGCTTTGGAAAGAGCCCGCCATCGGATTGAGGAGCTGCGCCGGGAAATTGAATACCACAATTACCGTTACTATGTGCTGGACGACCCGGTAATTTCCGACGAGCGCTACGACGCATTGATGCGGGAACTGATCAAACTGGAAAGCAAATACCCGTCCCTGGTCACTCCGGATTCACCCAGCCAGCGGGTGGGGGGACAACCCCGGGAAGGCTTTGCCACCGTGCGCCACCGCATCCCCATGCTCAGCCTGGCCAACGCCTTTGACGAGGGAGAACTGCGGGATTTTGACCGCCGGGTACGTTCTTCCCTGCCCGGGGAACCGGTGGAGTATGTGGTGGAGCTGAAAATAGACGGGCTGGCCGTTTCCCTGCGCTATGAAAACGGCCTGCTGTTTACCGGGGCCACCCGGGGGGATGGGGAGACCGGCGAGGACATTACCGCCAACTTGAAAACCATCCGGGCCGTCCCCTTACGCCTGCGCCGCCCCGTTCCCCTGCTGGAAGTGCGGGGGGAAGTCTACATGTCCAAAGATGCCTTTATGCGTCTAAATGAAAGCCGGGAAGAAGCGGGGGAGCCCCTCTTTGCCAACCCGCGCAACGCCGCTGCGGGCAGCCTGCGCCAGCTGGACCCGGCCGTAACAGCCTCCCGCCAGCTGAGCATCTTTGTCTACGGGATCGGGGAGATCGATGGGGTTAGTGTAAATACCCATGCCGAAACCCTGGCCCTGCTCAAGGCGCTGGGCTTTCCCGTTAATCCCCATCACCGCCTTTTGCCCGATATCCAGGCGGTGATTGATTACTGTAACCGGTGGCAGGAAGAGCGCTTTAACCTCCCCTATGTCATTGACGGCCTGGTCATTAAAGTCAACTCCCTGGATCAGCAGGCCCGGCTCGGTGCCACCATGAAGAGCCCCCGCTGGGCCATTGCCTTCAAGTTTCCGGCCGAACAGGCCAAAACCAAAGTGCGGGACATTATCCTGCGGGTGGGACGTACCGGAGTCCTGACCCCCACCGCCATTTTAGAACCGGTCCGTCTGGCCGGCACCACCGTCAGCCGGGCCACCCTGCATAACGAGGACATAATCAAGGAGAAGGACATCCGGATCGGGGACACGGTAATTGTACAAAAGGCCGGCGATGTTATTCCGGAAGTGGTCGCGGTGATCCCGGAAGAGCGCACCGGAGACGAAAAACCCTTTGTCATGCCCCGCCGCTGTCCCGAATGCGGCGCGGAGGCCATCCGTCCCCCGGGAGAAGCGGGAACCCGCTGCACCAACATCGCCTGCCCGGCCCGGCTGCGGGAGGAATTGATCCACTTTGCTTCCCGCAATGCCATGGATATTGCCGGCCTGGGGCCGGCGGTAATCGGCCAGTTGCTGGCAGCGGGACTGGTGCGGGACCCGGCGGATCTTTACACCTTGCGCATGGAGGACCTGGTGCCCCTGGAGCGCCTGGGCAAAAAATCGGCCCAAAACCTCCTGGAGGCAATTGAAAAAAGCAAGTCCAACCCCCTGTACCGCCTGATTTTTGCCCTGGGCATCCGGCACGTGGGGGAAAGGGCCGCACGCATTTTAGCCCAACGCTTCGGTTCCCTGGACCGGCTCTCCCGGGCCACTTATGAAGAACTGGTAGCCATTCCGGAAATCGGCCCCAAGATTGCCGAAAGCGTGATAACCTTTTTTGCCCAGGAACAAAACCGCCGGGTGCTGGAAAAACTGGCCGCCGCCGGTGTAAATACCCGCCAAGAGCCAGAAGGAGAGCCCGGCGACAAACCCCTGGCGGGCAAAGTTTTCGTCCTCACCGGTACCCTGGAGCATTTCACCCGGCAGGAGGCCCAGGAGTTAATTGAGCGCCTGGGCGGGCGCGTGAGCTCCAGTGTGAGCAAAAAAACCGATTATGTGGTGGTAGGGGAGAATCCCGGCAGCAAATACGACAGGGCCCTGGCCCTGGGTATCCCCATCCTGCGGGAAGAAGACTTTCGCCGCCTGGTGGAGCAGGCCATGTAAAATTTGAGTAGGAACTCATGACCCATTCAATGTCACTAACAACGGATAAAATGGCCGCTGTTTTGCACGAAGCGAGCGACCTTGAGCCGAGCAGGTGCCAAACTTAGCGAGACCGAAGGCGGAGGCGGGGCCGAGGGCATGGATGCCCGAGGCCGGCCCCTGAGGCATGGATGCCGAATGGGCCGGGAACCCCGCCGGAGCCCGAGGTCGAGCGTTAGTTTGGCCTGCGAGGCGAACGGAGCGAGCGTGTGCAAAACAGCAGGCGAGAATCTTGATACGGGCGATGGAACAGTTAAATTGCAACCTCCCCCATGGAGCGCTATAATATTGTCATTTAAAGTCTTGAAAGTAAGGAAGGTGCTGGTATGATAACCATCAAGGACGTGGAGCATGTGGCCCTTCTGGCCCGCCTGGAATTGAACGAAGAAGAAAAGCAAATGTACACCAAACAGTTGAACGCTATCCTGGAATACGCCCAGATGCTCAACGAACTGAACACCGACGACATCCCGCCCACCGCCCACGTGCTGCCCCTGAAAAACGTCTGGCGGGAAGATGAAGTGGGTGAACACCTGCCGCCCGAAGAGGTACTGGCCAACGCCCCGGAAACGGAAGGCCAGTTCTTCAAAGTGCCGCGGATAGTTTAAGGAGGGAATTTTGTTGGAGCTGTACTACCTCACCGCCCACGAACTGCACGATTTGCTCGTCAAAAAGGAAATCAGCGCCGAGGAAATTTGCCGCGCCGTCTTTGACCGCATTGATGCCGTAGAGGACAAAATCAAAGCCTATGTCACCCTGACCAGGGACAGGGCCTTTGCCCGGGCACGGGAAATCGATCGTAAAATTGCCGCCGGGGAAGAAATCCCGCCCCTGGCCGGCATCCCGGTGGCCATTAAGGACAACATGTGCACCCGCGGAGTACGCACCACCTGCTCCTCGAAAATTCTCTACAACTTTGTGCCCCCCTACAACGCCACGGTGGTGGAAAAGCTGGAGGCCGCCGGCACGGTAATGGTGGGCAAGACAAATATGGACGAGTTTGCCATGGGTTCTTCCACGGAAAACTCGGGCTTTTTTGTGACCGCCAACCCCTGGGACCTGGAGAGGGTACCCGGCGGGTCAAGCGGCGGCTCCGCCGCGGCGGTGGCGGCAGGGGAAGCCATTACCGCTCTGGGTTCCGACACGGGTGGCTCCATCCGCCAGCCGGCAGCGCTCTGCGGGGTGGTGGGATTAAAACCTACCTACGGGGCCGTTTCCCGCTACGGGCTGGTGGCCTTTGCCTCCTCCCTGGATCAAATCGGACCCTTTACCCGGGATGTCACCGACTGTGCCCTCATGTTAAACGCCATCTGCGGGCACGATCCCATGGATTCCACCTCGGCACCCCAGGACATCCCCGACTTCACATCCTGCTTGAGGGATGACGTGAAGGGCCTGAAAATCGGCGTACCCAGGGAATACATGGGGGAGGGGATTGACCCCGCCGTAAAAGAAATCATTGGACAGGCCATCAAGCTGCTGGCCTCCCTGGGGGCAGAAGTCGAGGAGACCACTTTGCCCCACAGCCGTTACGCCCTGCCCACTTATTATTTAATTGCCCCGGCAGAAGCCAGCTCCAACCTGGCCCGCTATGACGGCGTCCGTTACGGCTACCGGGCGGAGGACGCCCGGGATGTGGTGGACATGTTCATGAAGACACGCAGCCAGGGCTTCGGCCCGGAAGTAAAACGGCGCATTATGCTGGGCACGTACGCCCTGTCCGCGGGCTACTACGACGCCTATTATTTAAAGGCCTTGAAAGTGCGCACCTTAATCAAGCAGGATTTTGACCGGGCCTTCGAAAAATTTGATGTGCTCCTGGCTCCCACCGCCCCGTCCCCGGCCTTCAAGCGGGGAGAAAAGACTGACGACCCCCTTCAGATGTACATGTCCGACATCTGCACCCTGGCGGTAAACCTGGCCGGCATACCCGGAATATCCATCCCGGCGG
Source organism: Desulfofundulus salinus (assembly GCF_003627965.1). Taxonomy (NCBI): domain Bacteria; kingdom Bacillati; phylum Bacillota; class Clostridia; order Eubacteriales; family Peptococcaceae; genus Desulfofundulus; species Desulfofundulus salinus. The sequence continues at coordinate 1,659,775 of NZ_RBWE01000001.1, forward strand.
GGTTTGTGGACGGCTTACCCGTGGGCTTACAGTTAATTGGCAGGCCCTTTGGCGAGGGTACCCTCTTGCGGGTGGCCTACACCTTTGAGCAACACACGGATTATCACCGGCGCCGGCCGTCTTTATAGGGAGGGAAACAAAATTTGGTTGAGTACGAAACCATCATCGGCCTGGAAGTGCACGTAGAATTAAAAACAAAAAGCAAGATCTTTTGCTCGTCCACCACGGAATTTGGGGGGGACCCCAATACCCATGTTTGCCCCGTTTGCCTGGGGTTGCCGGGAGTGCTCCCGGTTTTAAATAAAAAGGTGCTGGAATACGCCATCCGGGCGGCTTTGGCCCTGAACTGCGAAATTGCTGAATACTCCAAGTTCGACCGCAAAAACTACTATTACCCAGATCTACCTAAGAATTACCAGATATCCCAGTATGATCTGCCCCTGGCCAGAAACGGCTACCTGAACATTGAAGTGAACGGGCAAACCAGGCGCATCGGCATTACCCGCATACACATGGAGGAGGATGCGGGTAAGTTGATCCACCAGGGCACCATTGCCACCTCTCCCTATTCCCTGGTAGACTACAACCGCACCGGTGTGCCGCTCATTGAAATTGTCTCCGAGCCGGATATGCGTTCCCCCGAGGAAGCCCGGGCTTACCTGGAAAAACTGAAGGCCATTATCCAGTATACCGGAGTTTCCGACTGCAAAATGGAGGAAGGGTCCTTACGCTGCGACGCCAACGTTTCCGTACGCCCCAGGGGGAGCCGGGAATTCGGCACGAAAACGGAAATTAAAAACATGAACTCCTTTAAAGCGCTGCAGCGGGCCCTGACCTACGAAGTAGAACGGCAAATTGCCGTGCTCCAGGAAGGCGGCCGCATCGTCCAGGAGACCCGCACCTGGGATGAAAACAAAGGGGTAACCCTGCCCATGCGCAGCAAGGAAGAAGCCCACGATTACCGCTACTTCCCCGAGCCGGACCTGGTACCCCTGGTGATCGACCGGCGGTGGGTGGAGGAAATCCGGGCAACACTCCCCGAGCTTCCCGACGAGCGGCGCAACCGCTACATCAAGCGCTACGAGCTCCCGGCCTACGACGCCACCGTGCTCACCGCCACCAAAGAAATGGCCGATTACTTTGAAGAGTGCGTGGCCCTTTATCCCAACGCCAAGGCGGTCAGCAACTGGATGATGGGGGATCTCTCGCGCCTGTTAAATGCCCATAATATAGACATTACCCGGTGCAAGGTGTCCCCCCGCCAGCTGACGGACATGCTCAAACTGATGGATAAGGGCACCATCAGCGGAAAGATTGCCAAAACGGTTTTCGAGGAAATGTTTGCCACCGGCAAGGATCCGGAACAAATTGTGCAGGAGAAGGGGCTCGTACAGATTACCGATGAGGGGGCCATTGCCGCCGTAGTGGAGGAAGTGCTGGCCGGCAACGCCAAGGTGGTGGAAGACTATCTGAAAGGAAAGGACAGGGCCTTCGGCTTCTTAGTGGGCCAGGTGATGAAGGCCACCCGGGGTAAAGCCAACCCGGAGCTGGTCAACCGCCTGCTCAAAGAAAAACTTCATTCCAGTTAAAGACTTACCCTAATGTTAAGGGGCGGGTGCAAACCCGCCCCAACCTTTATACATTTACTGCCTGCTCGTTTGCCGCCGGTTTTGTGGGCGGCTTGGTGACAAAACTCAGGATGGCGGCCACCACCAGCAGGGCGGCGGAGATCAGGTAACTGGCATTATAACCGCCGGTAAGGTCTGCCGCCCGCCCCGCAATGATTGGCCCGATGAGGGCGCCGGCACCCCAGGCGGTAAAGACCAGGCCGTAGTTGATACCGGCATTCTTCAACCCGAAGTAGTCGTAAGTAGCCGACGGGAAGAGGGAAAGGTTGGCCCCGTAAGCTATCCCGGTGAGAACCGAGCCAATAAACAGGGTTGCCGCACTCTTGTAGGAGGCAAACAGCAGCATGTTGGCCGCTTGAATGGCAAACACAAGAAGCATGGTGTTGGTCCGGCCCAACCGGTCACTCAACCATCCGGCCAGTATGCGCCCGCCGGCATTGGCTACGGCCAGCACCGCCACAAACACGAAGCCCCAGTTGATGCCACCCTGGATCTGGGCAATCTTGGCCAGGTGGCCGATAACCAATAGCCCTGCCGAAGCGGCGAAGCAGAACATCAACCAGAGCAGGTAAAACTGGGGTGTGGCCAGCATCTCGCGGGGGCTGAAGTCCTGCTTGGAGCTGGCCGCGGTGGCCGCCCTGGTGGCGGGAGGCGGACCGCCGTAAGGCACATAACCCGGGGGCGGGAAGGCAAGTACCTGGGCCAGGATGACAATAACGGTTAAGAATATGATTCCTTCGTAGATAAAGGTTTTGGAAATACCGTAATTAGCCAGGAAATACTTTGTCATGGGGGCGGTATAAACCGAAGCCAGGCCGAAGCCGGCCACCACCAGACCGGCAATCAGTCCCTTCTTATGGGGCTGGAACCATTTCACCGCCGCCGGCGTGGGAGCGCCATATCCAAACCCCAGGGCCGCACCAACGATAAGCCCAAAACCGATGGTAATACCTGCCAGGGACTGGGTAACTCCCGAGATAATCATACCCGCACCGGCCAGGATACCGCCAATAGTGGCCACCAGCCGGGGACCAAACTTATCCACCATACGCCCCGCCGGAACCATGAACAGGGCAAACATCACACAGGCCAGGGTATAGGGAAACTGGGACTGGGTTTTGGTCCAATGCAACTGATCAATGAGGGCCGCGGCAAAAACACTCCAGGTGTATAATACACCCAAAGCCAGATTTATACCCATGCCGGCAAGGGGAACTGACCAGGCCCGGGCCAAACTGGGCTGGTTGGGCTGATTCATGGGATACACCTCCGGTCATATTTGGTTAAATACCTCACTTGTTGCTGCACTATCTTTTAAATGCGATGGGGCGTTCTGCTGGTCATGGCATCCCTCCCCGGGGCATCCCTCCGCTATTTTTATTGTATTTTGTTTTATCAGGTAAGAATATAAATTTTCCGGCAATAGACAAAACCATCAACTAAATGGTTTCGCTTTCGCTCAAAGAAAGCAAAAGGTTCCCCAACTGCCAGCGGATTTTCTACCCGCAGCCAGATTTTGACCGCTGGGTGCACCAGAATGGCCGTCGGAGGAAGCATCTTTTGGGCTTTTATACAGGTGAAATTATGCTTTTCAGTTAACCAATTTCATGGTATTATTAAAGCTGTATAATTTTGTGTCGCATTTTGCTACAGACCTTTCGGGAAAAGAATGCAACAAGGGGTGAAAAAATGAGTGAAAAACTGACTGAAAATACGACCGAAAAAAAGGAGCAAAGGAAAATTATTATCGTGGATACCACCCTGCGGGATGGTGAGCAGACGGCAGGAGTGGTCTTTGCAAACCGGGAAAAGGTACGTATAGCCAGGTTCCTGGACGAAATTGGCGTGCACCAAATCGAAGCAGGCATCCCCGTAATGGGCGGCGATGAGATGGAAGCCATTAAGGAAATTTGCAGGGCGGGCCTTAAAGCCAGCATAATGGGCTGGAACCGCCCGGTAATCAAAGATATCGAAGCCTCCCTGGCCTGCGGGGTAGATGCCGTGGCTATTTCTATTTCCACCTCGGATATCCACATTAAATACAAGCTGCAAACCAGCCGGGAATGGGTGCTGGAGCAAATGGTCAAGGCCGTGGAGTTTGCCAAGAAAGAAGGCATGTATATTTCGGTTAACGCCGAAGACGCCTCCCGCACCGACATGGATTTCCTGATCCAGTTTGCCAGGGCGGCCAAGGAGGCTGGCGCCGACCGGCTGCGCTACTGCGACACCGTGGGCATTCTGGATCCCTTCACTACCTACGAGCGCATTCAAACCATACTTAAACATGTGGACATAGACATTGAGATGCATACCCATAACGATTTCGGCATGGCCACAGCCAACGCCCTCGCCGGTGTCAGGGCCGGTGCGACCCATGTGGGGGTGACCGTAATCGGCCTGGGTGAGCGGGCGGGAAACGCCGCCCTGGAGGAAGTGGTCATGGCCTTGAAACACTTGATGGGCATTGATTTAGGATTTAAGACCGAGATGTTCCGGGAAATCGCCGAGTACGTATCCCGGGCTTCCGGCCGGGAGCTGCCGGCCTGGAAGGCCATTGTGGGTTCCAATATGTTTGCCCATGAATCGGGCATCCACGCCGACGGCGCCCTGAAGAACCCGAAGACTTACGAGGCCTTCCATCCGGAAGAGGTAGGCCTGGAGCGCCAGATCGTGATCGGCAAACATTCCGGTACCGCTGCCCTGAAGGCCAAGTTTGCTGAGTACGGGATCCATTTGAGCGAATTCCGGGCTCAGGAGTTGCTGGCCAAAGTACGTGCTTACTGTGTAGCCTTAAAGCGGCCGCTCTTCGATAAGGAGCTCATGTACATCTACGAAGACTATTTTGGAAAGTAGGGGTTTTGCCTTGGGTCAGACCATCATTGAAAAAATTCTGTCCAGTCATAGCGGTCAGGAGGCCTATGCCAACGATATTGTGGTAGCCCGGGTTGACTTCATCATGGGTCAGGACGGTACCTCCCCCCTGGCCATTCGGGCCTTCGAGGAAATGGGGGGATCAAAGGTCTCCGATCCCGACCGGGTTGCCTTTGTTATCGATCACAGTGCCCCGAGCCCCAATGAAGGGGTATCGGCTTTGCACCAGCTGATGCGCCGGTTCGCCCGGGAAAAGGGCATTCATCTTTACGACATCGGGGAGGGTGTCTGTCACCAGGTGGTGCCGGAGAGCGGGCGGGTAGGTCCCGGAACCCTGGTCATTGGTGCCGATTCCCATACCTGCACCTACGGGGCGCTTAATGCCTTTTCCACGGGTGTGGGTTCCACCGATCTGGCCGGTGCCTTGATTTCGGGGCAGATGTGGTTTAAAGTGCCCGAAACCTTCAAGTTTGTCTGTCACGGCACCCTGCCCCGGGGTGTTTACGCCAAAGACCTCATCCTGCACCTCATCGGTGATGTAACGGCCGATGGCGCCACTTATATGGCGGCGGAATACACCGGTGAAGCCATTGCCAACCTGTCCATGGACGGGCGTTTTACCATTGCCAACATGGCCATTGAAATGGGTGCCAAGGCGGGTTTAATGGAAGCCGACGAAAAGACCTTTGCCTGGCTGGCCCAGTTCACCCGCCGGCAGTTCATCCCCGTAAGCCCGGATCCCGATGCCCGCTATGCCCGGATCAAGGAATATGACGTCTCAAACCTGGAACCTCAGGTGGCCCGGCCCCACCGGGTGGATAACGTCTGCCCGGTGGCGGAGGTGGCCGGAACCCCCATCCAGCAGGCGGTGATCGGCACCTGCACCAACGGGCGGCTGGAGGATTTACGCATCGCAGCCCAAATTCTGGCCGGAAGGCGCATCCACCGGGACGTGCGCCTGATTGTCGCACCCGCTTCCAGGCGCATTTACCTGCAGGCCATGCGGGAGGGGATCATCCAGACCCTGGTGGAAAGCGGTGCCGCCGTGGTTACCCCCGGCTGCGGACCCTGCGTGGGCACCCATAACGGCGTGCCTTCCGATGGGGAGAATGTAATTTCCACCGCCAACCGGAACTTTAAAGGCCGCATGGGCAACAGCAAAGCCTTTATTTACCTGGCTTCCCCGGCCACGGTGGCAGCCTCGGCCCTGACCGGACGGATTACCGACCCGCGGGAGTTTTTGCGTTAAACTGAACATAAAGTAGGTGACGGGATGCTTTTACAGGGAAAAGCCCATAAATTCGGCGATGACGTAAATACTGACTACATCATTTCGGGTAAATATAAATTTAAAACCCTGGACATGCAGGAACTGGCCAAACATGTCATGGAAGACCTGGACCCTGACTTTTACCATAAGATCAACGCGGGCGATTTCATCGTGGCCGGCCGTAATTTTGGCTGCGGCTCATCCCGGGAACAGGCCCCCCTGGCCATCAAACACGCCCGCATTTCCGCCGTGCTGGCCAAATCCTTTGCCCGCATTTTTTACCGCAACGCTATCAATACGGGACTACCCGTAGTGGAATGCGACACCGACCAGATCGACCCGGGGGATGAGCTGGTAGTGGACTTAAGTAGCGGGGTGATTACCAACAAAACGAAAGGGATCACCATTGCGGCCAAACCCCTCCCCCCGGTGATGATTAAAATTCTTAACGACGGCGGCCTGGTGGCCCACTTCCGGAAATACGGCGGTTTTAATTTAGATTAGGTAACCACTAGGAGGTACTAAGCGGTGACACATAAAATAACCCTGATCCCCGGTGACGGCGTGGGCCCGGAGATTGCCCAGGCCACCCGCCGGGTTATCGATGCCAGCGGTGTGAATATTGAATGGGAAGTGGTAGAGGCCGGGGAAGCCTTGATACCCCGGTACGGTACTCCTCTGCCCGAGCATGTACTGGACTCCATCCGCCGGAACCGGGTAGCCTTAAAGGGGCCCATCACCACCCCGGTGGGAGGGGGCTTTCGCAGCGTAAACGTTACCCTGCGCCAGGAATTAAACCTTTACGCCAACGTGCGCCCGGCCCGCACCCTGCCGGGAATAGTTACCCGTTACCAGAACGTGGACCTGGTGGTGGTAAGGGAAAATACGGAAGACCTTTATGCGGGTATTGAACACCGGGTGGGCCCGGATGCGGCCGAAAGCATCAAAATCATTACCCGCCAGGCCTCGGAGCGCATTGCACGCTTTGCCTTCGAACTGGCCAGGAAACAGGGGCGCAAAAAAGTCACCGCCGTACATAAGGCCAATATTATGAAACTCACCGATGGCCTGTTTCTGGAATGTGCCCGGCAGGTGGCCCGGGAATACCCGGATATTGTCTTTGAAGACATGATCGTCGACGCCATGTGCATGAAACTGGTACAGGCTCCGGAAAACTATGATGTCCTGGTGCTTCCCAACCTGTACGGTGATATCGTCAGCGACCTCTGTGCCGGTCTGGTGGGCGGCCTGGGTGTCGCCCCGGGAGCAAACATCGGTACCGGGGCGGCGGTTTTTGAGCCGGTTCACGGCAGTGCTCCCAAACACGCCGGCAAGAACCGCATTAACCCCCTGGCCATGATTCTGTCCGGCATAATGATGCTGCAGCACCTGGGCGAAGATGAGGCGGCCAACCGCATATACGAGGCCGTGCTGGCCGTACTGCGGGAGGGCAAGGCCCTGACCTACGACCTGGGTGGCAATGCCGGAACCAGTGAAATGGCTGATGCGATTATAAGTAAAATGCTGGCTTAATAATGTAGGGTCCTGTACTTTTAAGGAGGCCGAAAAAACCCTCCGGGGTACAAAACGCTTGCCTATCTCAAATACTTCCATTTAACGGTGTGATCCGTGTCACACCGTTATTGACACGGCTATGCAGGACACCTTAAGCAAATGTTTGGGTGTATATTTACCGCTCCAACGTGCGATGCCCTTTTCATCCCACAGCACGAGGCCGCAGGTTTTCTGGGGCGGTGCTATATAAAATTGGTGTGCCGGACATGTTAGCTAGCTACGCCCAACGCCTTAAAAACAAGTACCGGGTTACCTAACACTTAACCGCCGGTGTTCCACCGGCGGATTTTTTTATTGTAAAAACATCTATTGTTGCCCCTTTATCAACGGGAAAGTTGTGTGCATAAAAAAAGCCCGCCGGCATAATAATAAGCTTGTGGCCTGATTTCGCTTACCGTTACAGCCAGGAGGTGATGTTATTTGGCGCATCCAAGCAATTTCGGGGAAGGCGAGGGGCGGCTTAAAGCCATGCACGACGCCGACTTCCCCGGTGGAGTTGTGGTGGACCCCACTCCGATCACAGCATATGATGAGATCACCGTATTTTACAACGGACTGCTGGCCCAAAGCGGCGCCGAACAGGTTTACCTGCACGTGGGATTCGGAGATCCCAGGAACTGGCGCAATGTCCAGGATTTACGGATGTCCCGTACGGGGTGGGGTTTTGTGAAAACACTGGAAATGCCCGATGAAAGCCGCTTCAACTTCTGTTTTCGGGACAACGCCTATAACTGGGATAACAATAACGGGCTCAACTGGAGTTTCGAAATCCATAACGGCCAGCGCCGTATTTAAATTTCCAGGGAAGCTTTATGGTCACCACTGGCTTTAAGCAACAGCTTGCCATTTGCTTTTTAAATCCCTACCGCCAGGGCCCGGTAGGGATTTCACTTTAGGTTCAAAGTCAAAAAACAAAAAACGGATCAGGGAGGGAAAAGCCTTTTGCGGATCCTGATGCTTTCATGGGAATACCCGCCTAAATCCGTAGGGGGACTGGCCCAGCACGTCTACGACCTGTCCTGTGCCCTGGTGGGAATTGGAGAGGAGGTACATGTGCTCACCTGTGGGGCACCCGGTATTCCCGATTACGAGCAAGTAAACGGCGTACACGTCCATCGCTTTCATACCTACCAGATATCTGCCCCCCATTTTGTCACCTGGGTTGCCCAACTGAACATAGCCATGCTGGAACGGGCCATCCCGCTCTTCTCCGAATTGGGAGGGGTGCATATAATCCATGCCCATGATTGGCTGGTAGCATATGCGGCCCGGGCCTTAAAACACGCCTGGCGCCTGCCCCTGGTAGCCACCATTCATGCCACCGAATACGGCCGTAACTGTGGTTTACATAATGATATCCAGCGACATATTAGTGATATTGAATGGTGGCTGACGTACGAGGCCTGGAAAGTGATCTGCTGCAGCCAGTACATGAAAAATGAGGTGCGTCACGTCTTTCAAGTGCCGGATGATAAGATCGAGGTTATCGTCAACGGGGTTAATCCGGCCAATTTTGCCATCCGCACCATACGGGTAACCAGGGACCAGTTCGCCGCCCCAGACGAACACATCGTTTTTTATGTGGGACGGCTGGTGCGGGAAAAGGGCGTACAGGTCCTTTTAGACGCTGCCCCGCAAATTCTAGCCCGGCACCCCCAGACCAAATTTATTATTGCTGGTAAAGGCCCTTACGCGGAGGAACTGCACCGCCAGGCCGTTAGCCTGGGCATTGCCCAGCGGGTTTATTTTACCGGGTATGTAGATGACGAGGTACGGAACACCCTGTACAGCTGGGCCGATGTAGCCGTTTTTCCGAGCCTGTATGAGCCCTTTGGCATTGTCGCCCTGGAAGGTATGGCCGCCCGGACTCCGGTGGTAGTGGCGGATACCGGCGGCTTAAGTGAAATTGTGGAACATGGAGTGGACGGTTTAAAGTTTTACCCCGGCAATAGCCGTTCCCTGGCCGATATGATCGTCTGGCTGTTACAGGACCGCCAGTTGGCCCAAAACCTGCGCCAGCGGGCTTTTCGCAAGGTGCAGGAAAAGTTCAACTGGCGGGATATTGCCCTTGCCACCAGGCGGGTTTACCAGCAGGTGTGGAATGAATACCGCCACGTTCCATGGTATAGCCCGTACATGCGTAGCAACCGTCTGTTCACCCGCATGTCCAAAATCTTTGCCCGGGCCTAACCTGGGCTTTTAGTGCAGAACAGGAGGGATTTAATGAAAGCAATCATTATGGCCGGGGGAGAGGGTTCCCGCCTGCGCCCCCTCACCTGCAACCGCCCTAAGCCCATGGTGCCGGTAGCCAACCGGCCCATGATGTCTCACATTGTGGAACTGCTGAAAGCCCACGGTTTTACCGACGTGGCGGTAACCCTGCAATACATGCCGGAAGCCATCCGGGATTATTTCGGAAACGGCGCCCGGTACGGAATTAATATGCAATACTTCATCGAGGAAACCCCCCTGGGCACCGCGGGCAGTGTAAAGAACGCCCGGGAGTTTCTGGATGAAACCTTCCTGGTGATTAGTGGGGACGCCCTCACCGATTTAGATCTTTCCCGGGCCGTTGCCTTTCACCGCCAGCGGGGAGCCATGGCCACCCTGGTGCTTACCCGGGTGAGCTGTCCCCTGGAGTACGGTGTGGTTATCACCAAACCCGACGGACGCATCACCCAGTTTCTGGAAAAGCCTGCCTGGGGTGAGGTTTTCAGTGATACGGTAAACACGGGCATTTATGTGCTGGAACCGGAAGTCCTGGAATATATCGAACCCGGCCGCATGGTCGACTTCAGCAAGGATCTCTTTCCCTTACTGTTGCAGGAGAAAAAGCCGCTGTTCGGCGTGGTGCTGCCGGGCTACTGGTGTGATATAGGCAACTTGCAGCAATATTTGCAGGCCCATCAGGACGTTCTTTCGGGCCGGGTGAAAATTAACATTGCGGGCCGGGAAATTCAACCGGGAGTTTGGGTGGGTGACGGGGTGGATATCAGTACCGGCGCCCGCATCACCGGTCCGGTCCTGATTGGAGACGGGTGTTACATCGGTCCCGGTGCGGAGATAGATCCTTTCAGTGTCCTTGGAGAAGGTTGTTTGATCCAGGAACGGGCCTCCATCAAGCGCAGCGTTCTATGGAACAACGTATATACGGGGCCGGGGGCGGCCTTAAGGGGGGCCATCGTAGCCAGCCGCGTGCAGGTGCAGGCCCACGCGGCGGTCTATGAAGGGGCCGTCATTGGCAGCGACTCGGTAATTCAGGAACGAAGCATAATCAAACCAGACGTAAAGTTATGGCCCCATAAACTGGTGGAAAGCGGTACCGTTGTCCAAAACAGTCTGGTCTGGGGTACCCGATACCCGAAGAAAATTTTCGGGCTTGAAGGTATCAGCGGCCTGGTTAATGTGGAGCTGACTCCGGAGTTTGCCTGCCGGGTGGGAGCGGCCTTTGCCTCGGCCATGGGCAGCCGGGGGGTGCACCTGGCTGTAAGCAGCGATGCCTATCCGGCTTCCCGGATGATTAAATGCGCCCTGACCTGCGGGTTGCAGTCGGCCGGCGCACAGGTGGTGGACCTGGGCACCGGTATTACCCCCATGCAGCGTTTTGCCGTGCGCCAACTGGCGCTGGCCGGAGGGGTACATGTACGGCTATCTCCCCACCGCTCCGATCATGTAACTATGATTTTTATCAACGGCAAGGGCGGAAACATTTCCCGCAACGTCGAGCGAAAAGTGGAAAACTTGCTCATGCGGGAAGACTTTCACCGGGCTGAACCGCAGACCATCCTTCCCCCGGAGTTTGTTCCCGCCGTTCCCGAAAGTTATATCGAAGCCCTGATGCGGGATCTCGACCCGGCAGTGCTGGAGGAAGCGCGTTTCCGGCTGGTAGTAGCCTATGATAGGGATAATTTGGGCCCCTTCCTGGAACATCTGATCGGAAGATTGGGCGTTATAGTGGAAAACCTGAACCTGCCGGCGGATACACCTCCCGCCACCTGGCGGAATTATCAGGAAACCTTGTCCTTCTTGGGCCGGCGGGTACGGGAAACGGGTGCTTCGGCCGGGGCGCTCCTGGATGCCAACGGCGACCGGCTGGTGCTGGTGGATGAACGGGGGCGGGTAATCCAGGATAACCTGCTTACCGCCCTGATCGCGCTCATCATCCTCCGGGCCCGGGGAGGACCGGTGGTAGTCCCGGTTACAGCCCCGCTGGCTATTGATACTCTGGCCGAAAAATACCGGGGACGGGTGGTACGCACCAAGACGGCCGTCCAGGACTTTGTGGAAAAAGTGCTGGGACAGGATGAGTTCCAGTTCCTCCTGAATTTTGATGCCCTGGGAGCCCTCACCCGCATCCTGGAGTTTGCCGCCAAAAACGGACTTACCCTCGGTGAGCTGGTAGATGAAATACCCACCTTTTTTATGGACCAGAAGGAGGTGCCCGTGCCCTGGGAGGCTAAAGGCCGGGTAATCCGGCGGTTGATTGAAGACCCTCCCACAGCACAACTGGAGTTGCTGGATGGTGTAAAGGTTTTTCACCCCCAGGGATGGGCGCTGGTCCTGCCGGACCCCGACGAACCGGTTTGTCGGGTATTTACCGAAGGAGCATCCATGGAAATCGCCCGGTCCTTGTGTGATTTTTACATTGATAAAATAAGTCAAATTGCGGGTTCTGCCGAAGCTACCGGTTAAAAAAAGCTCCCCGTAGGTAACGGGGAGCTTTTTTAACCGGCTGCCATCAGCTCTTTTTCTTTAGAACGATACCAGGAGTAATCGATATCGGGGAAAATATTATTGGTGTGTTCCAGCCAGGATAACCAGCCCTCGTCGATATGCTGCCCTTTGATTTCATCGTAAAGCCGCAGGAAATTTGACAAATGGCTTTTGGTGCGCCTCACCGCGTAATCGACCATGGTGCCGGTGCTCATGATGAAAGCCCAGTCACTGCTCTGGGCCAGGAGCAGCTCCCGGGCCGCCTGATTTAAAGCCCGGCGCAAGAGCCCCTGCGCTTCGGTATGGGTATTGGCCAGTTCAACCATCCTGGAGGCGGCCAGGTGAAGGTGGCGGTAAATCCAATCGTTGGCCTGGCAGAGCCAGACTTCATTATATCCCTTGTTCCCCCAACTGGAAGGACAGGGCCTGGCCACCTGGTTGCAGGGAAAACGCTGCAGGTAATCGCTGGGGGTAACCAGTTCCACCGTATCCTGGTCAAAATGGATTTTGCGAATGAGAAATTCCAGCCACATGGGACCTTCAAACCACCAGTGGCCAAAAAGTTCGGCATCATAGGGAGCAACAATAATGGGTGGCCTGTCCATGTGCCGGCAGAGGTACTTAATCTGCAGTTCCCGGTTAAACATAAAGTTTCCGGCATGGATGGCGGCCTTTTCCCGGGCCCAGGCCGGCACATAAGGTTCTTTATGGTTTGTCCGCCCGGTGATGCGGTAATATTTAATGCCGGTGTGCACGCGGATGCCGTCGGGGTGAATATACGGCTTGATGTAATCATAGTCCAGGTCGAAACCAATATCCCGGTAAAACTCCCGGTAATCAAAGTCCCCGGGGTAACCTTCCTGGGCACTCCACACCTGCTTGGAAGACTCCACATCCCGCCCAAAGACGGCCACCCCCGAAGGACAGTAAATAGGAGCAAACACCCCGTAGCGGGGCCGGTGGGAGGCAAATAAAACCCCGTGGGTATCGGTAAAGAAAAAGCGAATACCGAACTCTTTAAGAATCTGATCAATGCCCGGCCCGTAGGCACATTCAGGCAGCCAGAGTCCCCGGGGGGGCACGCCAAAATGCCGGCGGTGCAGATCCACGGCCACGGCAATTTGTGCCCGCACCGCCTCGGGATTGACCATAAGCAGGGGCAGATACCCGTGGGTGGCCGCACAGGTGATAATCTCCAGACGACCTAAATCCTGAAAGCGCTTGAACCCCTGGATCAGGTTGCGTCCGTAAGTGTGATGGTAGGTATGGGCAATCTCCCGGAACAGCCTCTGGTACATCAGGGCCGTTTCGTGGAAGGGGCTGTTTCGCGTACGCTCCACTTCTTTATCAGCCAGTTCCATTAATTGTCTTAAATGGCGGGAATAGCGCTCCTGCAACAGGGGATCGGTAAGCATGGAAACCAGGGGTGGCGACAGGGAAACGGTGAGGCGGAAAGGTATGCCGTCGGCCACCAGGCGTTCAAAGACATGCAAAAGGGGGATGTAGGTTTCGGTGATGGCCTCGTAAAGCCACCTTTCTTCTAAAAAATGCTCATGCTCTGGATGGCGTACATAGGGTAGATGGGCGTGCAACACCAGCGCCAGGTATCCTTTGGCCATTTTAGCCAGCTCCTCCCTTACTCTTTAACCTCTATTTTGGGGCCTGCTACCGGCGGTCCAAAACCGGGAGAACTGATCCCCAGGGGAACCACGGCCGCCCGGCCGGCCACCTCCTGGATTAGCATGGGTGAACTGATACCAAACTGGAATTGATAGGAGCGATACACCCCCTCAATCCACATCCATTCTTCATCCAGGCATTCCGAAAGGCGTGACCTGGGGGTAGTTACCACATTGGACCGCAAAAGGGTTACAAAACGGCCATCGGGAAACATGCGGCCCAGGTCGACACAAAAGGAACGGTTGGGCTGGCCAACGGGGATATGCCAGTTATCCACCCCTTCCTGGACGTTGATATCCATATAACTGTTGGCATTGTACCCGTTAAAAGTTATTCCTGTAACATCGTAAACCCTTAAAACCGGGCGGGTAGTATTCCACGCCCGGGGCCCGTAAGTGGCATTAAACTCTTCCTGCCTGGTGGCGGTTATTTCCCAGTATGCGTAGAGCCAGTAAGGATCCCGGACCAGAAGCACCAGACGGTCCACTCCGTAGCGGCGGGGCAATTCGGGAACTGGCGGTGGGGATTGTTCAACCTGCGGAACAGGCAAGGCCAGTTCCTCCGCGATTTCCTCGGTGAAAAGGGGGGGAATAACTTTTTCCGCGGGCACCGGCTGGGGTGCCCGGCGCCGGGAAGGCCATAAAAAAATAACTAGAAACAGGACCACCAGGGCGATCCCGAAAAGAAGCGGAACTAACGCGCTCATGGAATACCCTCCTTATAGAAAAATATAAATAACACCAGTTTCGGGGTGAGATAATTTAAGAAGTGTTAAAAAGCTTTTTTTATTATTGCCCTGGTGCCGGGATTTATGAACGAAAAATGAGTCCCAACCTGCATAAATTAACTTATTTAGAAAAATACGACCGATTTGTTTTCATAGCTTCTAGAGGACTGGAGACGGCCATGTAATGTGGGTGTATATGACTGGGGGCAATCGCGTTCCCTGTTTTATCACGTACGGGTTGTATTGAAAAACTAAAGGGGTTAAGATAAAAATGAGCTTTTTATTAAGAGGTGGTCAGGTTGTTTCAAAATCCAGACGATGCCGTTTTAAAGGAAATATTAAGTAAAAGCCGGCGCATTGCCGTGGTGGGTTTATCCAATAAACCGGAACGGGATAGTTACCGGGTGGCCCGTTACATGAAGGAACAGGGCTATGAAATTATCCCGGTCAACCCTATGATCCAGGAGGCCCTGGGTAAAAGGGCCTACCCGGAGCTCAGTGCTATACCCCATCCCGTGGACATAGTTAATGTTTTCAGGCGTGCAGAGGAAGTCCCGGCGATTATCGAAGCCGTACTACAGCTTAACTTCCAGCCGGTCATCTGGTTGCAACTGGGAGTGGTGCATCAGGAAGCGGCTGAAAAGGCACGGGCCCGGGGCCTAACAGTGGTTATGGACCGTTGTCTGATGGTGGAGCACCGTCGGCTGCTGGGAGGCAGCTGCTAATGCCGGCCCTGCACGGGACAACCCAACCGCAGGAAGAACAGGACCGGGCCGCCCGGGTCAGTGAAATCCTGGCCATATTATCCCAAACCTACCCCGATGCCGGAACAGCCCTGCGCTTTGAGACTCCCTTCCAGCTGCTGGTGGCGGCCATGCTTTCAGCCCAGACCACGGACCGGCAGGTGAACATCATTACCGGTAGGCTGTTTCAGCGTTACCGTGAACCTGCGGATTTTGCCCGCCTGCAGCCGGAAGAACTGGGCCGGGAAATCCGGGGCTGCGGTCTCTACCGGAATAAAAGCAAAAATATTATCGCCGCCAGCCGCATTCTGGTGGAGAAATATAATTCTCAAGTGCCTCAGAGTCTGGAAGAGCTGGAAAGTCTCCCGGGGGTGGGCCGTAAAACGGCCAATGTGGTGCTGAATGTAGCCTTCGGTCGACCCACTCTCCCGGTGGATACGCATGTCTTCCGGGTCAGTCACCGCCTGGGCCTGGCCCGGGGTAAAACTCCCGAAAAAACTGAGGAGGAATTACTGGCCATCATCCCGGAATACGCCCGCCGGGCCGCCCACCACCAGCTAATCGCCCACGGCCGCACCATTTGCACCGCCCGCCGGCCCCGGTGCAACATCTGCCCCGTGGCCCATCTTTGCCCCAGCCGCGACGGGCAAGAACCGGTAACAAGTGCTTGAAAAAAAGCTCCCGCCTGTTCAGGCGGGAGCCAAAAGGCCGCGTTCTAATGTTGCTGGCTTGTCGTTGATACCGGCATCGGCTTGATAATGGGTCCGGGAAAGGGAACTACCGTTCGACCATAGGCGGTATTTAATATCACAGCCATGGCCGTGTAGAGGCCGAAAATACCGGCAAGGAGCAAGAGATTTCCGGCCAGGGACAGCATTGTCCTGGGAATGACTCCCATATCAGCAAAGGCAACAATGAATATGGCCGGATCGAGGGCTAATACCACCCCCAGCAAGGTAAGAGGTGATTTAAAGTAAGCCGGCGTCCAGGTGAGCAGGGCAATGCCCAGGGCAAGCCAGGCCCAACCGTCGATACGGGCGTCAATCTTCCAGCCATTCATGGCGGCAAAAAATTTAAAGATCAATTCCAAACCGGTAACCAGCATAAAAAAGGCCGAGAAAAAGGTGAACACGTTACCCCCGGTAGTATTGCCTTCCTTTAGTTCAATTAGTCCCACGCAAATTTGAATGACAAATCCTCCCAGAAGCCAGATTCCCAGCAGGGGAATGGCGCTGTGCTCAACTTTACCAGTAAAGACCGCATAAAAGGTAAAACAGGCCATGGCCAGGGCAACCAGCCCGGCCGGACCGGGATTGGCCCAGTCGTGTCCCTTTGCCGACATCTAGATTCCTCCCCCGATTATCATTTTGGTTACACTCATAGCTAGGGGTCCCATTAAATACATCCCTGCCCGTTCAAGGGCCCTTTGTGCCAGGGATTCTCCTTTCCGGTTCTTTTTTAGTGAACACCTCCCTTAAGACATCTAAACTATCCCGAAATGAGGCAATTGCAATAAATGGGGCAATATTCAGCCATTTCAGGCGAAAGGCTATTTAATAGCCGGGAATGGTTGACTTAAGACGGTGAACAGCATTTAAGAACAAATGAAAATTACCCCAAAAGCAGCGTTGAAGCCGGATACATGTCAAGTTTCATAAACATGTCTAGAGTTTTCCAACCCAAGTAGCCGGGGCAAAATTTACAAAATGACTACCTGCTCAAATGAAAAAGCCTTATAATTTTTAGCAGACGGATTAGAGTGCATGTTTTTTAAATTTCTGTTCAGGCAGGCGGTGGCGGCCGACCAAAGTGAAACAATTTTTCCCTAAAGGAGTCGATTCCAGTGCACATTGTTCTCGTTGAACCGGAGATTCCAGCTAACACCGGCAATATTGCCCGCACCTGTGCGGCCACGGGCAGCATCCTCCACCTGGTTCGCCCCCTGGGCTTTTCCACCGACGACAAACATCTTAAGCGGGCGGGCCTGGATTACTGGCATCTGGTGGAAATACACTACCACGATTCCTTTGAGGAAGTGCGCCGCCTGTATCCCCGACACCGTTTTTATTTCCTCAGCACCCGGGGCATACATCTATATAGTGAAGTCAGATATGGACCGGATGACTTTCTGGTCTTCGGGAAGGAAACGCAGGGATTGCCGGCGGATCTACTGTCCGCCAACCGGGACTATACCCTGCGCATTCCCATGCGAGAGGGCACTACCCGCTCCTTAAACCTGGCCAACTCCGTGGCCCTGGTTCTTTACGAGGCCTTGCGCCAGCAGGGCTTTCCAGGACTGCGTTAACACACATTTATGTAATTTCTAAAAATTATTGAAGGATTTTGGTGTTGGCAGGACGAATACTATCGTTTACACCTGGCTGTTTGCACCTGTTACAAGAGCAATACCGGGGAAGGAGAAGCCCATGGATTTAACCATAAAACAGCTACAACAAAGACTGGAAGCCCAGGGGTACATTTGTGATCAGGACCTGGTGATTACCCTCTACCTGTCCTTAAAACTGGCCAAGCCCCTGCTGGTGGAGGGGGCCCCCGGGGTAGGCAAAACTGAGGTGGCCAAAGCCCTGGCCGGGGCTTTAAATACGGAGCTGATTCGCCTGCAGTGTTACGAAGGGCTGGACGAAAACCGGGCCCTTTACGAATGGAACTACCAGCGGCAGTTGCTGAAGATCGAAATTGCCAGAGGCAGCTGCGATCCTGCCGCCCTGGAAAAGGATCTTTTCGATGTGGAATATTTGCTGGAAAGACCACTTTTAAAGGCCATCCGGGCTGAAAAACGAGTTGTTTTATTAATTGATGAAATTGATAAAACCGACCCGGAATTTGAGGCCTTTTTATTTGAAATGCTGTCCGATTTTCAGGTATCCATTCCCGAACTGGGCACACTCAAAGCGAAGCAAATCCCGGCGGTAGTATTAACCAGCAATGGCGAAAGGGAATTATCCGACGGGTTAAAACGCCGGTGCGTCTATTTGTACATTGATTATCCCACGGTGGAAAAGGAAGTGCGCATTTTACAGGTCAAAGTACCCCAGGCCCAGGAGGAACTTGTACGCCAGGTGGTCCGGGCGGTACACTTCATCAGGTCCCACCTGAATTTGAAAAAGAAACCGTCCATTGCCGAAACCCTGGACTGGACCCGGGCACTGGTAGCCCTGCATGCCGATGCCCTGACGCCGGAAATCCTTGGGCAAACCCTGAGCCTTTTCCTGAAAAACCGTGATGACCAGGAAACGTTAAAAAGGGAGGTGGGATTAAGCGGACTGGTGGAGCAGATCCGGGGGGTAAAGGATGATTCGTCCGGCCCTGCCGGGGCCACCTGTCATTGCGGCCACCATCAGCGTTAGCGGGGGGAGCACACATGGAAATTGATCCGGTCACCCGGGCGGTGGCCCGGGTAGAAGGGCAGGGCGAAAATACCCTGCACCATAACCTGGTACGCTTCACCCATATCCTGCGCCACCTGGGGATCCGGGTAAGCATGGCCGAAGCCCTGGATGCTTACCAGGCCCTGACGCTGGTTGACCTTACGTCCAGGGAACAGGTCAAGGCTGCCCTGGGGGCGGTGCTGGTAAAAAACGCCTCCGACAGGCAAATTTTTAACCTGTCCTTTGATCGCTTCTTTGTCCCCCCGGAGGAAAAGAAGCGGCGGCGCATGTTAAGAAAACAGCTGGAGGAAGAAGAACGGCGGCGCCTGGCAGAAGCCCGGGAAAAATTAAACCAGGCCCTTTCTCCCTGGTCCACGGAAGTGAATTTTAGCCCGGAGGAAATCCAAACCTTTGCCCGCATGCCCGCCCGGGAACAAAGGCGTTTAACGGAACTTATCCGCCAGATGCACGGTAATCCGGTGAACAGCCCGGGACACCTGATCGCCCGGGTAATGCAATCAGCTCTCAATTACTGGCGCTACTACTTGCTGAAAACCCAGGGGGAAGAAGCCAGGCGGCAACTGGAGGCAGAGCTGACCGGGGAAACGGAAATGGATGACGTAATTGCCGGTGTGGCCGCAGATTTTTACCGGGACCCGGATGATCAGTTGCTCCACCAGGACATGCAGCAGGTTGCCGATGCTGACCTGGAAAAGTTTACCTTAGCCCTTGAGCGCCTGTCCACACACCTGGCCAACCGGCTTTCTCGCCGTTACCGGAAAAGCAACCGCCGGCAAAAACTGGACATGCGCAGGACGATTCGCCGGAACATCGCCTTCGGCGGTTCACCCCTTAAATTATGCTATCGATCCCGCCGCCGGCACCGTCCCCGCCTGCTCCTCATCTGTGACGTGTCCGCCTCCATGGCCCGCTATGCCCGGTTTGTCCTCCAGTTTATCTATGGTTTAAGCAGTGCGGCACAAGATATCGAAAGCTTTGTCTTTTCCGAGGATCTGGAACGGGTTACCCCTTACTTCCGGCGGGATGATGGTTTTGTACCCGTAATGACCGAGCTTGTTAATGCCAGCCGGCAGTGGGGAAAGACTACCGACTTTAACGTAGCCCTGAAAACTTTTCACCGCCACTGGCGCCACCTGCTTACCGGCGATACCCTGGTAATCATAGTCAGTGACACGAAGACCGTTGCCCCCCAGGAAACCGCCCGTGAGCTGGCCGCTTTACGGGAGCGGGTGCGGGAGATCCTGTGGCTCAACCCCGTTCCCCGCAAGCAATGGCCCTATTTACCAGGTGTTAATGCCTTCCTGCCTTATGTACGCATGTTCGAATGTTATTCCCTGCATCACCTGGAAGCAATCCTGCACCGGCAAATGCTGAAGTAAAAGGACGGAAAAAAATTCACCTGATCATGCAATAAAATTAAGTTAAGTAAAACAGGTCCTGGTTACAGGTGGGGGAGGTGAAAAGCTTGGCGATCAACAAATTGGAAAGCACCGCCTTTTTAGGGAACGAACTATCTATTTTTAATTCCGTACACAATATGGTCGTTGCCGTGGACTATCAGGGCCGCGTGATCATTTTTAACCCCACCAGCGAACGGGTTTTTAATTATCCGGCAGAAAAGGCCCTGGGTCGTCCCATCAGGGAGGTCGTTCCTTTTACGGGTCTTCCCAAGGTGTTGCAGACGGGAAAACCCCACATCGGACGTAAATTTGTCGTAGGCAATGCCCTGTATGTGGTCAACCGCACACCCATAATCCGCAATAACACCATTGTAGGCGCCATTGGCGTGGCTCAAGAAATCACCGAGCTACAACATCTAGCCCAGGAGCTGAAAGAAATCAAGGAAGTCAACGGCCTCCTGGAAAATATCTTTCACAGCACACATGAAGGCTACATTGCCACCGGTAACGATGGCCGGATCCTGATGCTAAACGGGCCCATGGCGGAACTGCTGGGCGTTACCATCGAAACAGCCCTGGGCCGGCACATCCGTGAGGTGGCTCCCGATAAGCGGTTGCACCAAATCCTCTGGACCGGTAAATTGCAGTATGGGGAAGTGGTACGCATCCGGGGCAGAGAAACGGTGGTCATGCGGGTACCCCTTTATAACCAGGGCAAGATGGTGGGAGCAGTGAGCAAAGTAATGTTCCAGGATGTGGAACAGCTGCTGGCCCTGGCGGAAAAGATCAGTACTCAACGGCGAAATTTCTCCTGCCCTTCCATAACACACAACGACAACCAGACCGCGCGTTACACCGTAGATAACCTGATCGGTGCCAGCAGGGATATGCTCCGGCTCAAGGAAACCATCCGGCGGGTGGCTCAGGGACCTTCCACAGTGCTTATCCGGGGGGAAAGCGGCACAGGCAAAGAGCTGGTGGCCCATGCCCTGCACACGGCCTCCCCCCGTCACCGGGGGCCCTTCATCAAGGTTAACTGCGCTGCCGTACCAGAAAACCTTTTAGAATCGGAACTTTTCGGTTACCAGGAAGGCGCCTTTACCGGGGCGAGAAAGGGCGGGCAAATTGGTAAATTCGAACAGGCCCATGGGGGAACAATTTTTCTCGATGAAATTGGGGATATGCCCCTGCCCATGCAGGCCAAAATATTGCGGGTCCTGCAGGAAAAGGAAATTGAGCGCCTGGGAGACACCCGGCCCCGTGCCGTTGATGTACGGGTGGTGGCAGCTACCAACCGGGATCTGGAGGAATTAATCCGGCAGGGACACTTCCGGGAAGATCTTTATTACCGCTTAAATGTAGTTTCCCTTTATATTCCGCCCCTGCGGGAAAGACCCGATGACCTCCCCCTGCTGGTCAATCATTTTATCAAGAAATTCAACCGGGAATTTGGTCTTCTGGTGCGGGGCGTGTCACCGGAAGTCTGGGAGATGCTTTGCGCCTACGATTGGCCGGGTAACGTGCGGGAACTGGAAAACGTAATGGAAAGGGCTTTTAACCTGGTGGAAGGAGATACCATTGAAGTTAAACATATGCCCCCCTACCTTCAGAAAATGAGTCAGAGCAAGAAAAGAAACCTGCACAACCGCACGCTGGCAACATTACTGCAAGAGGTGGAAAAGGAAGCCCTTCTGGAAGCCCTGGCTACTGCCGGTGGTAATAAAATGCAGGCGGCTAAAACCCTGGGTATTTCCAGGGCCTGGTTATATAAGAAGATGAAACAATACGGCATCAGGGGATAAAAAAAAATATTTACCCCCAAAAAAGGAGGATAACCGGCCGAAAACATCGAAATAGTAACTTCAGGCGGCCGTCCTTAAAATGGCTTAAAATGCAAGGGTTACTTCTATAAGCCGGAACCAACCCGGCCTCTAAAGCCTGAACCGGCAAAGTACAACGGGGAGCTCCTGTTAGGGGCTGAGAAAGGGCTAGTGAGCACCTGACCCGCTAAACCTGCTCGGGGTAATGCCCGCGAAGGGAAAAGCCGTGCGTGCTGTTGACTGTGGCGCATCCTTTTGTGGGTGCGCTATTTTTTATTTGCCACCGGGATGCCCACCAGTCAACCGCTATAAATAATTAAAAAAGGAGTGGTTTTGCAAAATGCACCTGGAAGACGTAACCATTTCCAAGGCCATTATCACAAGGTACCAGGAGGAACTGCTGGAAGCTCTGGAATCAGACGTAGCCGTAGTGGGCGGAGGTCCGGCGGGACTGGTGGCCGCCTATTACCTGGCCCGGGCAAACAAAAAAGTGGTTCTCTTTGAACGCAAACTCAGCATCGGCGGCGGTATGTGGGGCGGCGGGATGATGTTCAACCAGATTGTGGTCCAGGACGAAGCATTGCCCCTTCTCAAGGAGTTTGGTGTCTCCTACAGGACATTTGAGGAAGGGTATTACACGTCCAGCTCCGTGGAAACCGTTGCCGCCCTAACCCTTGGTGCGGTACGGGCCGGGGCGAGAATCTTCAACTTAATCTCCGTGGAAGACGTCATGGTCAGGGATAACCGGATAACCGGCCTGGTCATCAACTGGACCCCCGTTGATTTGGGCCGCCTGCACGTGGACCCTCTGACGGTACAGTCGGCATACGTCATCGACTGCACCGGACATGATGCCCAGGTAGCCAGTATGGTAGTCAAAAAAATGGGGGCGGTTTTAAGAACCAGGACCGGCAACCTGGAAGGAGAAAAGCCCATGTGGGCCGCGCGGGGTGAAACAGCCACCGTAGCCAATACCCGTGAAATTTACCCCGGGCTCCTCGTGGCCGGTATGGCGGCAAACGCGGTTTGCGGCGGCCATCGCATGGGACCGATTTTCGGCGGGATGCTCCTGTCAGGCCGACGGGCGGCCCGGCTTATTCTCGGTGAAGATGAAGAATAGAACTTGACATTGGGGAAAAAAAGGCTGTATATATAATTATAAAAGTAGCTGTTATTAGATAGGGGTGAGGTTAATGGTAAAAACCACACGGATGACCAGGCAAAAAAAATTAATCCTGGAAATCCTGCGTAACACTGACACTCACCCCACGGCAGACTGGATTTACGAGCAAGCCCGCAAACAAATTCCGGACATCAGCCTGGGTACCGTATACCGCAATTTAAATAACCTCAAACAGGCCCGGGAAATCATGGAACTCAACTACGGCAGCACATTCAGCCGCTACGATGGTAATCCCCATAACCACTATCATTTTGTCTGCGATAGCTGTGGCCGGGTATTCGATCTAGATCTACCCCTGCTAGACAATCTGGAGGGAGAAGTAGAAAGCCGCACGGGCATGCAGGTAACCCGGCACCGGCTGGAATTTTACGGGTACTGCCCTGATTGCCGGCAAAGGCAACCGGGCGAAGCAGAGCAGTAAACTTCCATAGAGGTTTAAATAAAAAGGGGGGCTTAGAGCCACCCCTTTTTATTTACGACCGGGAGCAGGATTTTGCCTGACTTAAACGAATGAGGATCATAGAAAAAAGGCTAGGTTGTCCAGGAGTGTCTGAAGACCATGTTTATACACCTTCATGTACATACCGAATACAGTCTACTGGACGGTGCCGCCCGGATCAAGGAAGTAGTGGCCAGGGCCAGGGAACTGGGTATGGACTCCCTGGCCATCACCGACCATGGCGTTATGTTTGGGGTGGTGGACTTTTACAAGGCCTGCCAGAAGCAAGGGGTTAAACCCATCCTGGGTTGCGAGGTTTACGTGGCCCCCCGCACCATGAAAGACCGCACGCCCAAGGTGGATGACCGCCTTTATCACCTGGTATTGCTGGCCGAAAACCAGACCGGGTATCGTAACCTCCTGCAATTGGTATCCTTGGCCTACACCGAAGGTTTTTACTACAAACCCCGGGTGGATAAAGATGCCCTGGCCCGCTACAGCGAAGGGTTAATTGCCTTAAGCGGCTGCATAGCCGGGGAGGTGGCCGACCGTCTCCTGGCCGGGGAGAAGGAAAAAGCCGTGGAAGCCGCCGCCCTCTACCAGGATATTTTTGGACGGGGGAATTTCTTTTTAGAACTACAGGACCACGGCCTTCCCGAACAGCGCAAAGTCAACCGGGAACTTTTGCGCCTGCACCGGGAAATGAATATACCCCTGGTGGTAACCAACGACGTCCACTACGTAAACAAAGAGCATGCCGAAATGCAGGACATCCTGCTCTGTATTCAGACGGGTAAAAGTGTGGACGATCCTTCCCGGATGAAGTTTGATTCCCAGGAACTATACCTGAAAAACGAAGAAGAAATGGCCCGTCTCTTTGGAGAGCTGAAAGAGGCCATGGAAAATACCCGTCTCATTGCCGAACGCTGTAATGTAGAACTCAGTTTCGGCCAGATCCACCTTCCCTATTACGAGGTACCCCCGGGTCATACCGTGGATAGCTACCTGGAACAGCTGTGCCTGGAAGGGGTACGCCGCCGCTACGGGGAGATCACCGAGCCGGTACGGCAGCGGCTGGAATATGAGTTAAAAGTGATCCGGCAGATGGGCTACTCCGCCTACTTCCTGATTGTGTGGGATTTCATCCATTATGCCCGGCAACAGGGCATCCCGGTAGGGCCCGGCCGGGGTTCTGCCGCCGGCAGTCTGGTAGCCTACGTGCTGGGGATTACCAACCTCGACCCGTTAAAATACGGCCTGTTATTTGAGCGTTTCCTCAACCCGGAACGAGTCTCCATGCCCGACGTGGATGTGGACCTGTGCTTTGAGCGCCGTGGAGAGGTAATTAACTACATTACCAGCAAATATGGAGCCGATAAAGTAGCCCAAATTGCCACCTTTGGTACCATGGCTGCCAGGGCAGCCATCCGGGACGTGGGGCGAGCACTGAATATGCCCTACGGGGAAGTGGATAAAATAGCCAAACTGGTGCCCGCGGAACTGCACATGACCATTGAACGGGCCCTCAGTGAATCCAGCGAATTAAGGGAACTCTATGAACGAAACCCGCAGGTAAAAAAACTAATTGATACCGCCGCCCTTCTGGAAGGTATGCCCAGGCACGCCTCCACCCATGCGGCCGGTGTGGTGATCACCAGGGAACCTTTAACCCATTACCTGCCCCTGTACAAGGCCGCCGACGGTCCATTAACCACCCAGTTTGCTAAAGACCAGGTAGAGGAATTGGGCCTTTTAAAAATGGACCTCCTGGGCCTGCGCACCCTGACGGTCATTGCCGACACTTTAAAGCTCATCCGGGAAAGTGGCGGACCGGAAATAAACATTGATGAAATTCCCTTAGACGATCCGAAAACCTTTGCCCTGTTATGCCGGGGAGAAGGGAGCGGCGTGTTCCAGCTGGAATCCAGCGGCATGCGGGCCCTGTTAAAAGAGCTGCGCCCGGAGGTTTTTGAGGATATCGTGGCCCTGGTGGCCCTCTACCGACCCGGCCCCCTGGGTAGCGGCATGGTGGAGGACTTCATCAAGAGCAAGCACGGGGAAAAGAAAGTTACCTACCTGGACCCCAGGCTGGAACCAATATTAAGGGATACCTACGGTGTCATTCTCTACCAGGAACAGGTTATGCGCATAGCCAGCGACCTGGCGGGCTTCACCCTGGGGGAGGCCGACCTTCTGCGGCGAGCCATGGGTAAAAAGAAGCCCGAAATTATTGCCGGGCTGAGGAACCAGTTTATCGAGGGGGCGGTAAAGAACGGGGTAGACCCCCAAATTGCCGGACAGATTTTCGATCTGATGGAGTACTTTGCCGGTTACGGTTTTAACAAAAGCCATAGCGCCGCCTATGCCCTGGTTGCCTACCAGACGGCCTACCTGAAGGCCAATTACCCGGCCCAATATATGGCGGCACTGCTTACCTCAGTGCGGGACAACGCGGACAAGGTAGCGGCGTACGTGGAGGAATGCCGCCGTATGGGCCTGGAAGTCCTGCCTCCCGATGTCAACGAAAGCCGGGAAAGTTTCGCCGTGGTTGACGGTAAAATCCGTTTCGGGCTGGCGGCAATTAAAAACGTGGGCGAGGGTGCAGTGCAGGCCATTATCAAATCCCGGGAGGAAAAGGGACCCTTCAAAAACTTTGCCGACTTCTGCCGGCGCCTGGACACGCGGATCATTAACAGGCGGGTGCTGGAAAACCTCATTAAAAGCGGAGCTCTGGATTCCCTGGGCCACCACCGGGCACAGCTAATGGCAGGCATTGAGCTGGGGCTGTCCTTAGCCCAGCAGTCGCAGCAGCAGCGACAAAACGGCCAGCTCACCTTTGAGCAGTTCTGGCAGGGGACAGGAGAAGATATTGTGCTGCCCCAGGTGCAGAAATATTCCCGTGCGGAAATGCTAGCCCTGGAAAAGGAGGCCCTGGGACTTTACATCAGCGGTCATCCCCTGGAAGAATACCGCCAGGCCCTGGCGGAAGAAACCACCGCTACGGTGGCGGAACTTGGGGAGGGGGAACAGGCCGGGGTCACGATCGGCGGCATGCTCACCGCCCTAAAGCGCATCAGCACCCGGCGGGGGGAACCCATGGCCTTTGGTACCCTGGAGGATCTTACCGGTAGCATCGAAGTAGTTTTCTTCCCCCGCGTTTACCAGCAGTACGCTAAACTCATCGTCCCCGAAGAGGTGGTGTTAATCCGGGGGGAAATAAGCTCTACCGGTGAAACATTAAAGATTGTCGCTGAAGAGGTATCCCCCTTACAAAAGAAAACCAGTGCCAGCCTTTATCTACAGTTCAGGGAAGCTACCCCCCAGCTAATCAGGCGGGTCCAGCTGGTCCTGCGCAATTATCCCGGCCCCTCACCGGTCTACCTGTACTTCCCCCTGGAGAAGAAGCTGGCCCGAACTTCCCGGGACTACTGGATTAACCTGTCTTCACCGGTAGTCACAGAACTGGCCACCCTTTTAGGGCCGGAAAACGTGAGAATAAAGGAATCGCCTGGCAGGTAACTTGTCAAAGACCTTGCGGTATGCTATGATGGAAC
This sequence comes from Desulfofundulus salinus, assembly GCF_003627965.1. NCBI lineage: Bacteria > Bacillati > Bacillota > Clostridia > Eubacteriales > Peptococcaceae > Desulfofundulus > Desulfofundulus salinus. Next base: position 1,686,788 of record NZ_RBWE01000001.1, read on the forward strand.
TGCTAAAACCCGGCAATCTACCTGAAAAGGGGGGGGTACTTGCATGCCTGAAAACTGGGAAATTAATGCCGACTATGTGGCAGTCAAAGCCCTGGAAAACGGGGTAACCATCATCGGCCTTACCCGTGGGAAGGATACCCGCTTTCATCATTCGGAAAAGCTGGATAAGGGCGAAATTATGATCGCCCAGTTTACAGAACATACTTCGGCGATTAAAATCCGCGGCAAGGTAGAACTGCTGACCCGGTACGGCGTCATGCGCAATGACGATCTGGCCTGAAAGTATCCAGGGTATATACTCTGGATATACTTATTGTTATCCTTCTTCTAACTTCTAAATTAATTAAATCCCGGCCCCGGGGGTGGGAATCTTGTGGACTGTGGTTTATATTGCCCCAAATAAAAAAGAAGCGACCCGGATCCAAAACATTCTTTCCAATGAAGGAATACTGGTGAAATTGCGGGAACTCTCACCGACCCATTGTGGGCACAACTGTTCGGTGGAAATCCTGGTACCGGAAGCAGAAGTGGACGAAGCCCTGGAAATAATAAACACCATTTAAATTACTTTGGAGCGAGCAAAATGCTGGATATTTTTAAAAGACAGCGACAGCGTTACGCCACGGTCAATCCCGCCAGTCGGGAAATACCCGATGGCTTATGGGTAAAATGTCCCCGTTGCCACGAAATCCGGTTCACAGGGGAGCTGGGAAAACAATTTAAGGTTTGTGCAAGGTGCGGCTACCATTTTCGCCTCACTGCCGAAGAACGCATTAAAATAACCATTGATGAGGGCACCTTTACCGAATGGGACCGGGACATGATGCCTGTAAACCCCTTCGGATATACCGAGTACAACGAAAAGCTGGCCAGGGCCCGCCAGGACACCGGACTGAACGAAGCGGTAGTCACCGGAGAAGGGAAAATTGGCGGGCACCGGGTAGTGGTGGCCATAATGGACACCCGCTTTATGATGGCCAGCATGGGCACGGTGGTGGGGGAAAAAATTACCCGGGCCATTGAGCGCGCCCGGGAAAAAAGGTTGCCCCTGGTCATTTTTGCCGCTTCCGGGGGGGCCCGCATGCAGGAAGGAGTACTTTCATTAATGCAAATGGCCAGGACATGCGCGGCCCTATCCGCCTTTTCCGAAGCGGGACTGCTGTACATATCCGTACTTACCGACCCGACAACGGGGGGAGTCAGCGCCAGCTTTGCCTTTTTAGGGGATATCATCCTGGCTGAGCCGGGGGCACTGATTGGGTTTGCCGGCCCCAGGGTGATTGAGCAAACCATTCGCCAGAAGCTGCCCGAAGGATTTCAAAGGGCCGAGTTTCTGCGGCAGCATGGCTTTATAGACGCTGTGGTTCCCCGGCCGCAGTTGAAATCCACCCTGGCCCAAATCTTAGATTTACACCGGAGCGAGTGAGATGGTTTACGATTTCGAACGGCCCATCATTGAACTGGAAGAAAAAATTGCCGAGCTACAACGTTTTGCCAGGGAAAGGGGTATTGATCTAAGCAATGAAATCGAAAACCTGGAAAAACGGGCCCGGGAACTGAAACAAACCATTTACGGACAACTCTCCCCCTGGCAAAAGGTACTGATCGCCCGCCATCCCGAACGCCCCAACACCCTGGATTATATCAAGATGCTGTGCACGGACTTCATTGAATTCCACGGGGACAGGTGCTTCGGGGATGACCCGGCAATAGTGGGGGGTATTGCCAGGTTCCGAGGACGGGCAGTAACCGTAATCGGCCACTTGAAAGGCCATGATACCAAGGAGAACCTGGCCCGCAATTTTGGTATGGCCCATCCCGAAGGATACCGCAAGGCCCTGCGGCTCATGCAACAGGCGGAAAAATTTAACCGGCCGGTGCTGGCCTTTATCGATACCCCCGGCGCGTACCCTGGAATGGGGGCGGAAGAAAGGGGACAGGCCCATGCCATTGCCCGCTGTATTGCCGGCATGCTTGTCTTGCGCGTACCGGTAATCTCGGTGATTCTTGGTGAAGGGGGCAGCGGAGGAGCCCTGGCCCTGGCTTCGGGCGACCGCATCCTGATGCAGGAGCATGCCATTTTTTCGGTGATTTCCCCGGAAGCCTACGCCACCATTCTCTGGAAGGACGTGACCCGCTGCCGGGATGCCGCCGAGGTAATGAAAATCACCGCCCAGGACCTCTACGCGCACCAACTGGTAGACGAGGTTATTCCAGAACCACTGGGCGGCGCCCACCGGGATAAAAATGAAGCCGCCCGGCTGTTGGGGGAAGCCATAGCCCGCCACCTGGAAGAACTGCGGGGCTATCCCACCGACGAACTCATTAAACGGCGCCACGCCCGTTTCAGGCGCATCGGTCCTGAATATTTGCCCGGCAATAACATAACTTAATAATGCATTTACCTGAAAGCCAGGGAGGTATTTTTTTGCAAAGGATAGGGATTTTGACCAGTGGCGGCGATTCTCCGGGAATGAATGCGGCCATCCGGGCGGTAGTACGCAAGGCTATTTATCACGGCCTGGAAGTAATCGGCATCAAAAGGGGCTTTAACGGTTTCATTGAAGGTGACATGGAACCCATGCGGCTGGGTTCGGTAGCAGATATAATTCACCGGGGAGGAACCATTTTACATACGGCCCGCTCCGAGCAGTTCAAAACGCCCGCGGGGCGGGCCAAAGCATGGGAAAATGTGGAGCGCTTTGGCCTGGAGGGGCTGGTGGTTATTGGCGGTGACGGTTCCTTTACCGGCGCATCCATCTTTCACCGGGAATACGGGCTCCCGGTGGTGGGCATCCCGGGAACCATCGACAATGATATCAGCGGCACGGATTTTTCCATTGGCTTTGATACCGCCGTAAACACCGCGGTTGACGCCATCAACAAGATCCGTGATACCGCCACCTCCCACGAACGCACCTTTATTGTGGAAGTAATGGGTCGCGACACAGGCTTTATTGCCGTCGCCGCCGGCCTGGCCGGAGGAGCGGAATCCATTCTCATTCCCGAACATCCCTTCAGCATTGAAGAAGTTTGTCACAAACTTTGTAAGGGCTACCGGCGCGGAAAACTGCACAGCATCATCGTGGTGGCCGAGGGAGCAGGCAGCGGACTGGAAATAGGCAAACAAATTAAGGAACGCACCGGCTTTGATACCAAAGTGACCATCCTGGGCCACCTGCAACGGGGTGGCACGCCGACAGCTTTTGACCGCATTCTGGCCAGCCAGCTGGGAGCCCGGGCCGTAGAATTGCTCATGCAAGGGGCAACCAGTAAAATGGTCGGCATGTCAGCCGGGAAAATAGTGGAAACCGATCTGGACCGGGTCCTGGGGCAGAAAAAAACCGTTGATCTCGATGTTTACCGGCTGGCGAGCATTTTAGCCATATGAGGAGGAACAGGCCGTGAGACGAACCAAAATAATCTGCACCATCGGTCCAGCCTGCGAACAGGTAGAAACCCTGATGGAAATGATGCGGGCGGGCATGAATATAGCCAGGCTTAATTTTTCCCATGGCACCCATAAAGAACACGCCCGGCGCATTGCCAATATCCGCGAGGCTGCCGGCCGGGTAGGTAAAAATATTGCCATTTTGCTGGATACAAAGGGGCCGGAAATCCGCCTTGGTTACCTGGAAAAGGAACCTGTAGTGCTCAAGGCAGGACAGCGGGTAGTGCTCACAACCGAAAAAATTAAGGGTACGGCGGAACGCCTGCCCATCACCTATGCCGGATTGCCCCGGGACGTGTCCCCCGGAAACACCATCCTTATTGCCGATGGACGAATCGAGCTGCGGGTACTTAGCACCAACGGGCACGAAGTGGAATGTGAAGTAGTGCACGGGGGGGAATTGACCAGCCAAAAGGGGGTCAATCTCCCCGGAGTGCCGGTGAACCTGCCCGCCATTACCGAGCAGGACATCCGGGACATCAAGTTTGGCATTGAACAGGAACTGGATTTTATCGCCGCCTCCTTTATTCGCAAGGCTTCAGATGTGCTGGCCATCCGCCGCATCCTGGAAGAGCATGGGGCGGACATGGACATTATCGCCAAAATCGAAAGCCGTGAAGGCGTGGAAAACCTGGATGAAATTATCAAGGTTGCCGACGGCATCATGGTGGCCCGGGGTGATTTAGGGGTTGGCCTTCCGGTAGAGGAAGTACCGCTGATCCAAAAATCCATCATTGAAAAATGCAATTTGGCCGGAAAGCCGGTCATTACCGCCACCCAGATGCTGGAATCCATGATCCATAACCCCCGGCCTACCCGGGCCGAGGCCAGCGACGTGGCCAACGCCATCCTGGACGGTACCGATGCCATTATGCTCTCGGGAGAAACAGCCGCAGGGCACTATCCGGTGGAGGCGGTAAAAACCATGGCCCGCATTGCCAGCCGCGTGGAGCGCGCCCTGCCCTACGAAGAAATTTTACAACGGCGGGGCCGGGCGCTGGCCCGCACGATCACCGATGCCATCAGCCACGCCACCTGTACTACCGCCCAGGACCTGGGAGCCGCCGCCATTATTACCTCCACAGAAACGGGCTACACGGCCAAGATGGTAAGCAAATACCGTCCCCGGGCGCCGATCATTGCCGTGACCCCGGTAGCCCGGGTGTTGCGCAAGCTGGCCCTGGTCTGGGGCGTGCAGCCCCTCCTGGTAGGACGCACCCGGGACACTGACAGTATGATTGCTTCGGCCATTGAAGCATCCCTGGCGGCGGACCTGATCAAACCAGGAGATCTGGTGGTCATTACTGCCGGTGTTCCCGTGGGTGTTCATGGCACCACCAATCTTTTAAAAGTCCATACTGTTGGGGATATCCTGGTCCGCGGCCAGGGTATTGGCACCCGGGCAGTCACCGGGCGTGTGCGCATCTGCCACACCGTGAAAGATGCTTTGGAAAAGGTGGAACCCGGGGACATCCTGGTCACACCCTTCACCGACAAGGACTTTATACCGGCCATCGAAAAGGCGGCCGCCCTGATCACGGAGGTGGGAGGACTGACTTCCCATGGCGCCATTGTCGGCCTGGAATTCGGCATTCCGGTAATTGTAGGGGTAGATGCTGCCACCTCCATCCTTACCGACGGGGAAACGGTTACGGTGGACGGACAACGGGGCCTGGTGTACCGGGGTACCGCCAGGGTGCTATGACCTCCGCGGGGACAGGCCTGCAAGATATTCAACGGGCAAATTTGGCGCAAGCGTACCCATATATAACGCACCTTTTCCGGGCATGTTAAAGCCCGGGAAGGTGAATTTTTTATGAAGGACTGGGTCCTGCACTACCTGGGCACCCTGGGTGCAGGGGGACTGTTCCTGGGGTTAATTATCGAAGCCCTGGGCATTCCCTTTCCCGGGGGCTTAATGACCCTCCTGGCCGGTATTCTGGTAAACCAGGGGAGGCTTGATTTTTACCATATACTTGCTGCTGCCGTGCTTGGTTTTAACGTAGGTGCCACAGCGGCCTATTTGATCGGCCGCTGCGTAGGCGAACCGTTTTTGCTCCGTTACGGAAAATATTTAATGGTTACACCGGCCAAATTTAATCAAGCCCGCAGCTGGATGTATCGGTCGGCACCGGCCTTTATCATTTTCGGTCGCTTTGTGCCCATGGTGAGCAACCTCACCCCCTATCTGGCCGGTATCAGCCGCTTACCGTTTGTGCAGTTTTTAATTTATAATTCTCTTTTCGCCTTAAGCTGGGTTTCGTTCAACCTGGGCATCGGCATCTTTTTTGGGCATCACTGGGAATCTATCTTTTCCCTGATCCAGTCGAGGTTGCCCCTGCTGGCCTTAGGGGTGTTAGTTGTTTATTTGCTTTATCTTTTCCTCAAGCAAAAAGCGTTGCACCGGACATAAAAATTAGAAAGATTTTTCTTTGCTGTAGGGATAAATTAGTTTTCGTCGAATTAGGTAGATAAGTGCGTACATAAACAACAAAGGGGTAAAATATGCGCAAGGTTCCTACAGATCTTTTACGGCCCGGTTTAAAGGTCGGCCGGGCGGTTTACAATGCTTCCGGGCAGGTACTGCTCCAGGCCGGGACCATTCTTACCGAAAGGTTTATCACCAGGTTAAAAATGCTGGGTATTCCGGCCGTATACATAGACGACTTTGTGGGTGTAGAAGTAGAGGATGTCATTTCCGAGGAAACACGGGTCCAGGCCACAGCCAAAGTCAAAGCCCTGTTCCTTTCCGAGTCCCAACGGGGCACTGGCCCAAGCCGGGCGTTAATTGATGTAAAGGATATGATCAGCACCGTAAATGAGATCATTGACGAATTGCTCAGCCGGCGTTCATTGATGGTCAACCTGGTGGATATCCGGAGCCTGGATGAGTATACATTCGGTCATTCGGTTAACGTCTGTGTCCTGGCAGTGATTACGGGCATAACCCTCGGTTACAGCCGCACCAAGTTGTTCCATCTGGGCATGGCGGCTTTATTGCACGATATTGGTAAAACACGTATTCCTCTTGAAATTTTAAATAAGCCCGGGCCACTGACCAGTGAAGAATTTCAGCTGATCCAAAAACACTGTATTTACGGTGCCGAGATCCTGCAGCAGGACCCCGAAGCCAACCTCCTGTGCCGGATCGTGGCCATGCAGCACCATGAACGCCATAACGGTCAGGGTTATCCCCTGGGGCTCAAGGGGGCGGAAATTCATGAATTCGCCCAGATCACCGGCCTGGTGGACATGTATGACGCTCTGACCGCCGACCGGGTTTACCGCCCGGCCTATCCCGTGCACGAAGCTTATGAAATGATTGCCGGTTCGGGTAACTTTTTATTTGACTTTGATATTGTACAGGCCTTTTTAAGTAACGTGGCCGCTTACCCCGCAGGCAGCCTTGTGCGCCTATCCAGCGGTGAGATTGGCGTGGTGATTGAAACCAAGCGGGGCTTTTCCCTTTATCCCCGGGTACTAGTTTTATTTTCCGCCCAAAGGCAACCCCTGGGCAAACCCTATGAAATAAACCTGGCGGAACACCGCCACCTTACCATAACCGAAGTTATTAAAGATTACTGGGAATCGTTCTCTGAAACCATTAAAAATGTCACGTGAATACAAATGGTGCTTGAGGTCATATCTCTGATCGCTGGGGGAACATCAACGCTTCCCCCAGAAAAATTTTTACTATCCCGCTGGGCAGGCAGGAAAAAGGAAGGTTAGCGCCGAATAATTATGAATATTCATTTAATATAGCACAACTAGAGTTACGCACACAACAACCGTTTTGATCGGGAAAAAACGCCGATTGCCACCGTCAGGCCAGTACCCTGATAAACCACCATGCCGGAAAAGAGAGGAGTAAAAAACCATGACCCAGCGCACGGTTTACTATGAACCGCTAAGTCCTTTAAGTTTTCTGCGGCGCAGCGCCTTTGTTTTCCGCGATAAAACGGCAGTGGTATATAATGATAAACGTTACACTTACAGTGAATTTTATCAACGGGCTAACCGGCTGGCCAGCGCCTTAAAAAAGATTGGCATCGGGAAAGGGGATAAGGTGGCTTTCCTGTGCCCCAACATTCCACCCATGCTGGAAGCCCATTATGGAGTACCCATGCTGGGAGCAGCCCTGGTAAGCATTAACATACGCCTATCTCCCCGGGAAATAGCCTACATTCTCAATCATTCCGACAGCAAAGCCCTTTTTGTGGATAATGAATTTGCCCATCTTATTACCGCCATCAAAGAGGATCTCCCCAATATCAAAACCTTTGTCAACATCTGTGATGTTAACGACAGCCGCCCGTTGGAAGGACCCGAGTATGAAGAATTCCTGGCCGGAGGTTCCCCGGATCCCCTGCCCAATGTAATTGAGGATGAAATGGAAGTTATTACCATTAACTATACCAGCGGAACCACCGGCCTGCCCAAGGGTGTCATGTATCACCACCGGGGGGCCTACCTGAACGCCCTTGGGGAAGCCCTGGAACATAAAATGAGTTCTAATTCGGTCTACCTGTGGACATTACCCATGTTCCACTGCAACGGGTGGTGTTTTACCTGGGGTGTCACTGCGGTAGGTGGGACCCATGTTTGCCTGCGCAAAGTGGTGCCGGAAGACATTTACCACCTCATCGAAAGGGAAGGGGTTACCCACCTTTGTGCCGCCCCAACGGTGCTGGTGTCCATGGCCAATTACCCGAAGGCGAAAGAATGCAAGATGAAAGCAAAACTAAATGTAATCACGGCCGGTGCTCCTCCATCTCCGACCGTGATCAGGAACATGGAGGAGATTGGGGCGGAGGTAACCCACGTTTACGGCCTGACGGAAGTATACGGGCCCCACACCATTTGTGAATGGCAGGCCCCGTGGAATGAACTGGATGTAAGTGAAAGGGCGAAAATTAAGGCCCGCCAGGGAGTGGCCTACATTCACGCGGAGTTCGTGCGGGTCGTGGATCCGGCAGATATGACCGATGTCCCCGCGGATGGTCAGACTATGGGTGAAATCGTCATGCGTGGCAACAACGTCATGCTGGGTTATTACAAACAACCAGAAGAAACTGAAAAGGCCTTTCGCGGCGGCTGGTTCCACAGCGGAGACCTGGCCGTGATGCACCCTAACGGTTACATTGAAATTAAGGACCGCTTGAAGGATATTATCATCAGCGGCGGGGAAAACATTTCCACGGTAGAAGTGGAGAACTGCATTTACGAACATCCCGACGTGCTGGAAGTAGCGGTAATCGGCATTCCCGATCCCAAGTGGGGGGAAGTACCCAAGGCCTTTGTGGTCCCCAAACCGGGCACCAACCTTACTGCGGAAGACATCATTAACTTCTGCCGGGAACGCATCGCCCGCTTTAAAGTGCCCAAGGCCGTGGAATTTGGCGAGCTACCCAAGACCTCCACGGGTAAAATTATGAAGTACCGGTTGAGGGAAAAAGAATGGCAGGGTTATGATAAACGGGTCAACTAAACTTCAGGCAGGGTGATGGTAAACAAAAGCAGAGATTTTTAGAACGGGAAGCGGTTGAAGCACCAGATGGGTGGCGAAGCAATAATCGCGGGAAAAATAAAAAGGCGGGCCAAGAAGCCCGTCTTTTTTACGTGTTTATGCGGGTACCAGTTTGAGGCGACCCCAGGCGGCCATTTTGTCCCGGCAAATGATCAGCGCCCCGGTGACCCCGGGGATGCGGGCGGCAAAATCCACCGCCTGCCCTACCTGATCGGGATCCTTTACCAGATTTCCCGCCGCCGTGGCCACTGCATCGGCCAGGGCCGTATTGGGGGAAAGGATAACCACCGCATCGGCCATGCCGAAACTCAAAGAGTGCCCTACCGTACCCGAAGAAGTGCAAATGCCTAGAGGAGTATCCTCCGGGCGGACCTCCAGGGCCAGGCGATGGGAAAAGGGAGAGTTCCCGGCATAAATACCAATCCGCCGGATCCGGGCACTGCGCAGGTAAATGTCCCCGCCATTTTCCACAATAACATCGCGGCTGAAGCGGACCAGAGCCCGTCCCACCCTTTCGGCTATGGCCCCGGCCACGGCAGCCATGGGGCCAACGCCGGCCAACCTGGCCGCTTCGGCCATCTCCCGCACAATGGGGGGGGCGTCGGGCGGTATATCGTAAGGTGTATGGGCTTTAAGGAATGCCGGGTCTCTTTTAATATATTCTTCCAGGGGGGCCCGGCATTCCCGCACCATTTGCGTTACCCGCTCCACCAGTTCCGGGGAAAAACGCTCCCTGCGCACACCAATATCCAGGTCCGTTTCCCCTACCACCACCTGAAAGTGTACCAGATCCTCCTGCCGGTGGCGGTAACGATAGGTTCGTTCCAACTACAGTTTAACCTCCATTGTCCTTCTCCCGGCGGCAATAAAGAGTGCCCCCGGCAAGTTTCCTATAGCTTAACCTCCATCGCCCGCACCGGGCAGGCCTTCACGCATAGCTGGCAGACCACGCAGCTATCCCCGTCAAAACGCACTTCCATGCCTGGCCGGTCCAGGTACAGGGCACCGGTGGGACAGATGGCAGTACAGGCACCGCACATGGTGCAGCGTTGTTCATTGCGCACCACCTCGTGGGTGAGGGCCTGGACCGTTACCCCCTGTTCCCGCAGGTACTTCAGACCCTGCTCGTAGTTATCCCCCGTTAACTCCAGGACCATAATGCCTTCTTTTTGGGGGTTAACATTGGCCTTTACTATGTTCATCACCAGGTCGTAATCCTTGACCAGGCGGTAAATAATAGGTTTATCAGAAATCTCGGGTCCAAAGCGAAGGACTATTTTCCTGGGCGACATGGTCGTTTGCCCTCCTTAACTTAACCTTTTAAAACTTTTCCGGTCAAACCATCGGCCGGAGAGGGTAGGAGCTGCACTGGTTCGGAAAGGAAAAACTCACCCTTTTGAATCCATTCCTTCAAGATGCCGGCAATTTCCCGGGCCCGGGGGTAGCTGGACAATGGTGCCGTGGGCACTTCCTTACCCTGGACCACGATCTTCCCCGACTTCAGCTGGGCGTAACTGACATAACCCAGGTTCCCCGGTTTCCGGTTGGGATAGGCCTCACCATAATCCACAATGGGGGCGTAAAGATCCGCATCGGTGGCTGCGGCATAACGGGCAATTTCTTCATTTAAAATGGGAATGGGTACGCCAATACCGACGCTCAAGGTGGCCCCGTAGCCCAGGTAACTGGTGCCCATGAGCCAGCGGGGACTCATTTGCTTTAAATCTCCAATAACCGCCAGGGTGCCGCCGGCAGGCCCCAGTTCCTTGCCGCTGGCATCGGTTTGTATGGCCGGGAAGTGCTGGGTGCCGTGCCAGGCCACATACCCGATACCGCCGCCCAGGAAAATGCGGGTACCGATGCCAATAGTTTTAAAATGGGGATCTTTGAGCAAAGGACTTAATTGACCGGAAGTGGAATAATGGGCGTTACCCAGATTGGGCTTCAAGATCCCCATGTAGGTATATATGGTCCGGTTGGAAAGGTTGACGGCACAGTTGTAATTCTGGTAAGCATTCCGCGGGTTAAACAAAATGGCCTCGTTAATATCATGAATGGTGATGGTGGTTTCAATTTCCCGCCGCGGGTAGCAATCGGTGCCGTAACCCACTGCTTTCAAACGGACAGGCCTTCCGGCTACCAGGTCTTCAATAACATGGCCGCCGCCGTAGCGGAATTCCCCCGGGTGATTGCTGTTCAAGGGGTCATCATCAGGAAGCTCGGTGGCTCCAATATAGGCATCTACCGCCGCGATGCCCGTATAGGCCGGTACGTTGTTAAGCCACACCCGGTGCATTTTGATGCGCGGGGCCGGGTGGCCGAAATTGAGAAAGGCGCCGGAGGAGCACATGGGGGCAAAGGTGCCGGTGGTCACCACATCCACTTCCCGGGATGCATGGGCAAGCCCCTTCTCTCGGACGATGTCGATAAATTCTTCCGCCGTTACCACTACTGCTTTGCCGCTTCTAATCCGGGCATTGATCTCTTGATAGGTTTTTTCGCTCATTCACCTCATCCCTTTCGTCGTGTGCTCTACTCCAGACGTCAGGAGGCCTCTTCTAAACAGAAGAGGCCTCCATAAAATGAACCCTCTTATCTGTCAGAAGATAAACTTCTGCAGGAATTAGCACCATTCCCCGGGCAACGGTAAAACCCGCCGGCGGTTTGCGGGTTCACCTTCACCCCAGGGCGGTTGCCGGGTTTCATCGGGCCAGTCCCTCCACCACTCTGGATAAGAGCACCCCGGTATTCGTTTTTAATTCGATAGATATTCTAACAACTGGCCAGGAAAAAGTCAACGGTTTTATAATTTATTTATATAGCGGGATTTTTGGGCCATTTGTCCGTTAAATCACGCAAATTATTCATCTCCCGGCCTCACAGGGGAAATACTGGGTTAAACGACTGAGCGCCCGCTTCTCAATGCGGGAAACGTAAGAACGGGAGATGCCCAATCGCCGGGCGATTTCCCTCTGGGTGCGGCGGGCACCGTCCTTCAAACCGAAACGCAACACCAGCACCTTGCGTTCCTGGGGTGATAGCTGCTCCAACTGCTTCCACAGGCGGTCCTGCTCCATCTGTCCGGCCACGATATCACTGACAATCTCCGGATCGGTCCCCAGGACATCGATAAAACTAATCTCATTGCCTTCCTTATCCACGCCAATGGGATCATAGAGGGAAAGCTCTGCCCGGATTTTTTTGCGTGCCCGCAAATGCATGAGGATTTCATTTTCAATGCAACGGGAAGCATAGGTGGCCAGGCGGGTAGCCTTTTCGGGATTGTAGGTATCCACGGCCTTGATTAAACCAATGGTACCGATGGAAATCAGGTCGTCAAAATCCTCACCGCTGTGATCGAACTTCTTGATGATGTGGGCTACCAGGCGCAGGTTGCGCTCAATGAGCACCCGCCGGGCCGACTCATCCCCGGCCAGCATTTTTTCCAGGTATAGGGCTTCCTCCTCCTCGCTCAAAGGTTTGGGAAAGCTGTTCCCGGCTACATGGCAGATCAGGATCACCAGACCGTTAAGCATCGACAATACTGCCAGCGCCAACAGACCAGGCCCCATGGTATCCCTCCCCCAAAAGAGTAGGACTGTATATCTTATGGAATGATAAAAAAAAAGGTGCCTGGCATGAAAAAATTTTTTGCCATTTAAAAATCCAGGCCTTCGTAATTGCTTAATGAACATAAAGAAGAGTAATACCAACCAGCTATGGTACACTTTACCGTACTCCCAGAAAAAGAGATTTGCCATTTTTTACATGGCAAAAAATTTTTTGAGTTAATAAAAGTTCTGAAGGAATTTTTAAATTCATGCCGAAAAGTAGTTTTGTGTTATAATACATGATTTCACTTTATGAAACAAACTTTTATTTTTTGCTACTTACCAAAACATTGTTTCACATTGTGCAACTAGCCAACAGTGTTAACGATCATATAAGCTTTAACTTAAAAGGGGAGGTTGTTTATGAGCTTAGACCTTTTCGACTTATCTGGAAAAGTAGCTCTGTTTATAGGCGGTGGTGGCGGACTGGGGAAGGTGGTTAGTTTGGGACTAGCCAGGGCTGGAGCAAATGTAATTCCGGTTAGTCGCAATAAGGAGCGGAATGCAGATCTGGTCGAAGAAATTATGGCTTTAGGCCGCAAATCTTTCCTCACCTCGGTAGACATTACTAACAAGATGGACATCAAGAGATTGGTCAATGAGGTTATTGAAAACTTTGGTAAAATTGATATTTTAATCAATGCAGCGGGTAAAAATTACAAAAAACCGGCCCTGGAACTTACAGAAGAGGAATGGGACGATGTTTTGGAGGTTAACGCCAAGGGCGTATTTCTGGCCAGTCAAATAGTTGGGGAGAAAATGATTGCCCAAGGCGGTGGAAAAATTATTAACTTTGCCTCTCTAGGTTCCCATCTTGGTATTACCCGATCAGTTGCATACTGTTCCAGCAAGGGTGCCGTAATGCAGATGACAAAGGTCCTTGCTACCGAATGGGCACCTTACGGCATCAATGTCAATTGCATCTCGCCGGGCTATTTCAAAACCCCGCTTACCGAAAAAGTCCTTTCGGAAAAAGAGACCTGCGAGAAAATAATCAACCGCACACCGATGAGGCGGTTAGGTGTACCGGAGGATTTGGTCGGAGCGGTCATCTTCCTGGCTTCGGACGCTTCAAATTTTGTCACCGGCACCACCATTGCTGTTGATGGCGGTTTTCTCTCGCTGGCTATCTAAGCAGGGAGGCAGCAATCAACTCAGGAGGGTTGTTAATGAATGCCAAAATGAAAGCAGCTGTCTGGGTGGGAAAAGAAAAGATAGCCCTGCAGGAAGTAGATGTTCCAAAACTAAAGCCGGGGGAGGTGATGATCAAGATAGCATATGCCGGTATCTGCGGTTCAGACCTGGGTATTTACGCCGGCAAGCACCCCAGGGCGAAAGCCCCCCTAATTATGGGTCATGAGTTTGCCGGGGAAATTGTTGAAACCGCACTACCCCAAGGGAGTGATTTGAAAGTAGGTGACAGGGTAACTGTAAATCCTTTAATCAGTTGCGGCATATGTCAGCCCTGCCAAACAGGTCATTCTCATGTATGTCGTAACCTTGGGCTGGTGGGTATTGACTGCGATGGTGGTTTTGCAGAGTATGTAGCAGTGGATGCTGACAGGGTGGTGAAGGTACCACCCGGAATGCCTTTGGACATAGCTACCCTGGTAGAACCGGTCGCAGTGACGGTACATGCCTTACGCCGGTCGAACTTCAAGGCAGGGGATGCCGTTGTGGTATTAGGGGGTGGACCGATTGGCCTGCTGACCGCATTCAGTGCACGATATGCCGGAGCTTCTCAGGTAATACTCAGTGAAATAAGTGAACAGCGTCTAAAACTGGCTTCTGATCTGGGATTTACCGTAGTTGATGCCAAACAGGACCCCGGGCAGAAAATATTAGCCATGACCGGTGGCGATGGCGCTGACGTGGTTTTTGAGGCAGCCGGCGTGCCGGAAACCGCTGCGCTGGCAACCCAAATAACAAAAATCACCGGGCAAATAGTTATTGTCGGGGTATTTAAGGAACCCGTCCCGCTTGACCTGCAAGCAGTGAATTTCCGCGAGCTGTCAATAACTGGAGCCCGGGTCTATACCCAAAAAGATTTCCAAATTGCCATTACCATGCTCGAGCGGGAACCGGGTATTGCCAGCGTAATTTCTCACCATTTGCCGCTGGAAAAAGCCGAAGAAGGCATCAGGCTAATACTCTCAGGTGGGGACTCAATGAAGGTTTTGTTGCACCCTTAATTCCAGAAATTCCGTCTATTATCTCTCATTTTCTGGAGGAGGAATAAAAACTATGAGAGTAAAACGTTTGCTGTTACTTTTCACAATCTTTAGCTTGTTGATTGGTTTGGTCGGTTGTGGCGCATCGCAGAGTAAAAAAGAAGGTGAAGAAAAAAGTAAAGATCAGGCGCAGCAGATTGTTCTAAAGGCGGGCATTGGATCCAGTTTACAAAACAGCTCCCATGGAAAAGGATTGGTAAAATTTCAAGAAATCGTTGAAAAAGAAAGTAACGGCAGGATTAGTTTGCAGATATTTCCAGACGGCCAGCTTGGCAACGATAAGTCCATGATGGAAGCGCTGCAAATGGGTACCCTGGATATTACCATTCCGTCCACAGCACCTATTGCCAACTTTACCAAGTCCTTTATGGTTTTCGATCTTCCTTATCTATTCCCGAACGAAGAAGTAGCTGACAGGGTTTTAGACGGACCGGCAGGACAAGAAATTCTAAAAACCCTGGAAGACGTGGGCATGGTAGGGTTAGCCTATTGGGAAAATGGTTTCCGGAATATTACCAACAGTAAAAGACCCATTAACTCCATCGATGATTTGAAAGGGTTAAAAATTAGAACGATGCAGAATCCGATTCACCTGGAAACTTTTAAGGCCTGGGGAGCCAATCCCGTACCGATGCCTTTTAATGAAGTGTTTACTGCTCTGGAACAGAAAGTCATTGATGGCCAGGAGAATCCTAATACCCTTATTTACGATGCAGGATTTTATGAGGCGCAAAAGTATCTGACTTTATCCAGACATTTCTATACTCCTTTTGTATTCATGATCAGTAAAAAGACATGGGATAAGCTATCTCCTGCTGATCAGGAACTGCTTAAAAAAGCGGCTGTTGAAGCCGGAAAATATCAGAGACAGATAAATCGGGAACTGAGCGAGATGTATTTGGAAGATATGAAAAAGAAAGGTATTGAAGTAAACGAACTCTCTACTGAAGAGAAGCAAAAGTTTATCGAAAAGTCCAGGGCAATTTATGCGAAATTTGAAAACGAAATTGGAAAAGATCGACTCAAAAAAGTTTTAGACGAAATAGCGAAAGTACAATAACAATTTGGCAAACTGATTGGTAAGGCTGGATCCAGGCTACGGATGTACCCCAGCCTGGATCCAGTCAAATAGGTTAAGTAGATTTCTCACAGAGAGTTCGTCTTTTTAACATTACATCTCGGAGGTGAGGAAATGAAAAAATCAGGGCACTTGTTGGGAATCATAGTTAATTTTTCAACTGCAATAGCATTGGCCGGTATAGTCGTACTGGTATTTATTAATGTTATTTTGCGCTATTTCTTCAATAGTGGCCTTACCTGGAGCGAAGAAGTAGCAGTGAATCTCTTCGTCTGGGTGATCTTCCTTGGTGCTATCATGGCCGCCAGGGACGGGTTGCACATCAGAGTAGATGTATTTGTTAGTAGACTTCCAAAAGGCCTTCAAAAAATATTTTTGCTTCTTGCTAATTTTTTAGTGTTAATAGGATTGGCAGTACTTATACACGGAGGAATCAAAGTTGTCAAGGTAACTCACGCCAGCATTAGCCCGGCGACTGGTATTCCTTTTTCCTACATTACCATATCCCTTGTTGTTTCTGCTATAGGCATAGGGCTTATTACAATGTACCAGACCTATAAAACTTTGCAGCGGTGAGTCTGAGAAAAAGGGGGGGGCAGGTAGAATGTCAGGAAACGAATTGATTCTTCTATTTTTAGGGGTATTATTTCTTCTGTTGTTTATTGGTGTACCCATAGCTTTTACATTGTTGCTCGTAGCTGTAGCCTTGTTGATTGCCATCGGAAATTTCGATACGCAGTTAATAGCCCAATCTGTTATTTTTGGCGCAAATAGCTATACTTTGTTAGCGATACCCTTCTTCATCCTTGCAGGGGAAATAATGAGCTATGGTGGTATATCACGCAGAATAGTAGATTTTGTTGCAAGTCTGGTTGGACATGTTAGAGGTGGCTTGGGGTACGTAGTAATTATAGCTAGTATCATATTTGCCGGTTTGTCGGGGTCAGCGGTCGCCGATGCTGCTGCTTTAGGAGCTATATTAATACCAATGATGGTTCAGATGGGATATGATAAGGCAACTTCCGTAGCTCTTGTCTGTGCCTCGGCAATTATTGCCCCTATCATTCCTCCCAGTATCCCCATGATCTTGTTCGGAGTTGCGGGACAAGTATCCATTAGTCGCCTTTTCATGTCTGGAATTGTTCCAGGCCTCATTCTGGCTCTTTCTCTGATGACTATCTGGTATTTCATAGCCAGGAAAAACAATTATCCGGTTGGGCAGAAGGCTTCTCCAGAGCAAGTGCTTAAAGCTTTTAAAGGTGCCATATTCGCTCTGGTCATGCCTCTGATTATTGTCGGAGGCATTCGTTTTGGTATTTTCACGCCCACTGAGGCCGGTGCCATTGCCGTGGTATATGCTTTTATTATTTCTGTTTTTGTTTATAAGGAAATAAAGCTCAAGGAAATCCCGCAAGTTCTAACGGCTGCAGCAAGGACTACAGGACAGGTGTTACTGGTTGCCGCGACAGCAATGAGTGCCGCGTGGGTAATTACAACTGCCGGTCTTCCTCAAAAGATTGTTACAACATTATCCGGCCTGGCGGAAACAAAACTAATGCTTTTATTAGTTATTAACGTATTTCTCCTGTTCCTGGGAATGGTAATGGATATCACCCCTGCTATTTTGATTTTTACTCCCATCTTGATACCACTTATAAAGCAGGTCGGGATAGATCCCATTTATTTTGGACTGATTATGACGCTCAACCTCGTAATGGGTCTTATTACACCCCCGGTTGGTACTGTTCTTTATGTAGGCTGTGGTGTGGGAAAAATAAACATGGCAGAACTTGTTAAGAAGATCTTGCCGTTTATTATGGTTGAGTTTATTGTGCTGTTACTGTTGATTCTCTTCCCCCGCCTGGTTATTGCACCGCTGGGTTGGTTGGTAAAGTAACCGGGAAGGCAACAGGACCTTGGGAAGTATATTGGAATTATGGCCACCAGTAGCTGTAACTCCCAGGAAGAGGAGGAACCGATCCCAAATGCCAGGTTGTTCCTTCTGAGCTGGTGATAAAAAGTTTTCAAGTTAATGAAAGTTTGAAGGAATTTTTAAACCCATGTCGAAATGTTGTATTACGTTATGGCACAATGTTTCATATTGCAAAATTCACAGATGACGGCGAAGGAATAATGTGGCCTGGGAAATGTAAAATATTTCAATAACTAACCCAGGGGAGGTGATGTAAAGGTAGCTATACGCCGGCGATCTTCAAAATTTAAAAAAGAAATACCAGAAAACGGGAGGGTTAAATGGTGAAAAAACATTTTAAGCTGGTTTCGAGTTTAATTATTACTTTACTTTTTGCATTTTTCTTAAGTGGCTGTGGCAGCAACCAGACTGCCGACGGCTCTAAAGGAAAAACTTATACCATTAAAGTAGCTAACTACTTCGCTGCCGATCACCCCCAAAACATTGCCTTAAAAGAAAAGTTCAAGCCCATGGTTGAGAAGGAATCCGGTGGCAGGATAAAAGTGGAAATATATGACAATTCCACGCTGGGTTCTGAGGAGCAGTTTATTGACGGTGTAAAGAACGGCAGCATTGAAATGGCTGTTCCTGGTATGCTGGTTGCCAAGGACATGCCGATTATCGGATTAACTGAAATGCCATATTTGTTCCGTGATTACGAACATGCCCAAAAGGTCTTGAATGGCGAGCTGGGCAAGGAACTTACTAAAGGTATGGTGGAAAAAATGGGCATTCGTCCGCTGGCGTGGACTGCCAATGGGTTTAGAGTTGTTTCTTCCAGCAAGCCAATTAACAGGTTTGAAGATTTTAAAGGATTCAGGTTAAGGGTTCCCAATAACCCTCGTTTTCTGGAAATGGCTAAGGGTTTTGGTGCAAACCCCATACCGATGCCAATTTCAGAGGTATTTACTGCTTTAGAACAAAAAGTGATTGATGGACAAGAAAACCCCTATGCAACTCTGCGGGCTTCTGGTTTCTATGAAGTGCAAAAATACGTAGTAGATACCCGGCACATATTTTCTCCCAACCTATATGTTATTAACGAGAAATTCTACCAAAGCTTGGATCCCGAGCTGCAAAAAGTAATTGAAAAAGCTGCTATCGAATCTGCGAACTACGAATGGAAACTGCTGCAGGAGTCTGAAGAAAAAGATATCCAATTCTTAAAGGAAAAAGGCCTGACTGTTGTATTTCCGGATGATACATTTAAACAAAAGCTAATCGAATCTCAGAAACCCGTTCAAGAATGGTTCTACCGGACCTACCCCGGTACCAAAGAACTGGCCGAAAAGATCATGGCTGCAAAATAAACTACCACCAGGTAAATGGCTGCTGCCTCCCGCTGGACGGGAGGCAGCAAAATTAGAAAGAGGTGGACTATGATTGAGCTCATTCAAAAAATAGGTCGTGGCGCTGAGAAGCTGGTGGAATATTTACTGTTTGCATCCCTGGGCGGGATGGTTTTTCTGGTTTTCGTTAACGCAGTCTTAAGATACATTTTTAACGAAGGTTTTGCTCCCAGTGAGGAGTTAGCTCGATACCTCTTTGTGTGGGCTGTTTTTCTCGGCGCAATCACTGCTTACAAAGATAACAAGCATATTGCCGTAAATTTAATTACTGCTCGCTTAAAGGGTCTGCCGAAAAAAATAATAGAATTAGCAGGATATATGCTGGTGCTGGTAGCAGCAGGGGTTATGATCAAAGGTGGGTTAGAGTTTACTCAACAATCTATATCCTCTTTAGGTCCTGCTACAGGAATTCCCTTTTCGTTTATTACTTTTTCTTATGTCTTAGCTACCGTGTTCATTGGAGCAATGACCTTGGGGAGAATCGTTAATGTAATTCGCAAGGGTGGTGTGTAGGTTGGCCTTAGGAATATTTTTTGCTAGTTTGTTTGCATTGTTAGCCTTAGGTATCCCCATTGCTGTTGTTCTAGTGCTTTGTGCAATTACTTTAATGTTGTTCCTGGGTAATTTTGATGCACAAATTATTGCTCAAAACATGGTTTACGGTGCCAACAGCTTTCCCCTGATGGCAATTCCCTTCTTTATGCTGGCCGGGGAAATTATGGCATACGGATCCCTCTCACAAAAGATTGTCGACTTTGCCACGATGTTGGTCGGTCGTATCAGAGGAGGATTGGGTTATGTTGTAGTCCTGGCCAGTATATTATTTGCCGGTCTTTCCGGGAGTGCAGTGGCTGACGCGGCTGCTCTGGGAAGCATCTTGGTACCCTTGATGGCCCGGGAAGGTTACCGCAGGGATGTTTCAACCGCCTTGGTAGCCAGTTCGGGGATTATTGCTCCGATTATCCCGCCCAGTATTCCCATGATTATTTTTGGGGTTACGTCTGGAGTTTCGATCACAAAATTATTTATGTCAGGTATTATTCCCGGCTTAATTTTAGGTTTAATACTCATGGTGACCTGGACTTTTCTGGCCAGGAAGGGTAATTATCCACGAGGAAAAAAATATAGCCGGGCAGAAAGTTTAAAAGTCGTTAAAGAGTCCGTCTGGGCTCTATTAATGCCGATCATCATTGTAGGTGGAATCAGATTCGGCGTTTTTACACCCACTGAAGCTGGTGCCGTCGCAGTTGTTTATGCGTTAATTGTTTCCATGTTTATCTATCGGGATGTGAATCTGAAGGATTTAAAACCCATTTTTATAGCAGCAGCTAAGTCAACATCAGTGGTCATGTTTGTTGCTTCAGCGGCTATGGCGGTGGCCTGGCTGTTGACGGTAGCGCAAATTCCAAATCAAATGGCTCAAATTTTCGGGGGCTTAACAGAAAATAAATTAGTATTTCTTTTTGCCGTTAACGTATTCCTTTTATTCCTTGGTATGATCATGGATCTAACTCCTGCTATTCTAATTTTTACCCCCGTTTTAATGCCATTAGTAGCAAAAGCAGGTATCGACCCGGTTTATTTCGGAGTAATTATGGTCTTTAACTTATGTATAGGTTTGATTACTCCTCCTATTGGAACTGTTTTATATGTAGGATGTGGTGTCGGTCAAATTAATTTCATAGATTTGACAAAAAAGATCTGGCCTTTCCTGATTGCGGAAATAATTGTGTTGATTTTATTGATTCTCTTTCCAGATCTGGTAATGGTGCCACTGAAATGGTTTGCTCATTAGGAGAGGTGTATGGATAATGCCGGTACTTGGTGATTTCTCTATGATAGAGCGAATTCTGGACGAAGTTAGGATACCGAAATTTGCCAAAGCGAGGCAGAACTTACCAGCGCCTGTACTGGATAATGTCGAGGAAGCTGTTTTGACCGAATTAAATCGAGAGAAGATAAAACGTCTGCTCACGCCGGGAATGAAAGTCGCAGTGGCGGTGGGGAGTCGTGGTATTACAAACATTTCTAAAATCGTTAAAACAACCATTGATTTTCTCAAGAGCCGATTTATAGAGCCTTTTATCATACCAGCAATGGGTAGTCATGGTGGGGCTACTGCGGAGGGACAAAAACAAGTCCTGGCAGAATTTGGCATTACCGAACAGACGATGGGGGTTCCAATTCTGTCTTCAATGGAAGTTGAAAAAATTGGGGAAGCAAGCGGGATGCCGGTCTATGTTGATAAGTATGCGCTCACTGCCGACGGGGTGATTATCATTAACAGGATTAAGCCCCATACCGCCTTTCGGGGGGTTATTGAAAGCGGTATTATCAAAATGAGTGTTATTGGACTAGGAAAACAGAAGGGCGCAGAATCCTGCCACCAGTTGAGTATGAATCGTTTCGACCGGCATTTGATCGCCATGAGCAAGGTTGTGTTTGAAAAGGTTAACGTACTATTTGGATTGGCTATCCTGGAAAATGCTTATGATCAGACTGCAGAAATTTACGCCATTCCTGTTCCAGAAATATTGGAGAATGAACCCCGGTTGTTAGAAAAAGCCAAAAGTTTAATACCCAAAATACTGCTCAATCCCTTGGACGTTCTGATTGTTGATGAGATCGGTAAGGACATCAGCGGGGACGGTATGGATCCAAATGTAACCGGGCGATTTTCTACCAAATTTGCCCATGGAGAATTAGAGGTTGAGCGTATCGTCGTTTTGGGTCTTACTGAAAAAACCGAGGGAAACGCCAATGGCCTGGGTGCGGCAGATATTACCACTGAACGGGTATTTAACAATTTTAATATGGCAAAAACATATATTAATGCTATAACCGCTGCCTTCCCGCCCACTGTGCGTATTCCAATGGTGATGCGTAACGATAACTATGCCATCAGGTGTGCTATAAAAACTTCATATTGTTTACAGCCCGAACGGATCCGGATTGTGAGGATTAAAAATACCCTTCATGTAGATGAGATTTATATCTCTGAAGGCCTTTTGCCTGAGGCTATGGCTAACCCGCAAATAGAAATTCTAAGTAAACCTGAACCGTTTAAGTTTGATAGGTTTGGTAACCTGCTTACAAAAATTTAGGGTTTTCATTACATTACCGGGTTTGGGGTCAGCTCCATGGTAGCACCAGGATAGCTTATGACTAATTCTGGCACGAGTTTATTCTTTATTCGTTGATTTCAACCCAGGGGGGTCTATCAGTGACTGTAGCTAAATTCCGGGGAGTTATTCCGCCCATGTTGACAATCTTTAAGGAAGATGGTTCCTTTGACTGGGAAGGCAACAAAGCCTTGATTGAACACCTGCTCAGGGGTGGAGTCCACGGCATCTTTGTGCTGGGCAGCAGCGGAGAATTTTCTCACCTGAGCGTGGATGAAAGAAAGGAATTTGCCGAGTTTGCCGTGAATTATATAGCTGGCCGCGTACCTGTTGTTGTGGGTACTTCCAGTTGCAACACCCGCGAAGTAGTGGAACTTACCCAACATGCCACGGAAATTGGTGCCGATGGTGCAGTCATCGTCACTCCGTACTACTGGGGCTTATCTGAAGAAAACCTTTATCTTCACTACGCTACTGTGGCCGAGACAGTGGATATTCCAATCATTCTCTATCACTTTCCCGACAATACCGGCCAAAGCCTTTCCCCTGCGCTGGTAGCCCGTTTGGCTAAAGACTTTTCCAACATTGTGGGGATCAAAGACACCGTTGACAGCATTGCCCATATCCGGGAACTGATTTTGCAAGTGAAAGCAGTCAGGCCTGATTTCAGCGTACTGGCCGGTTATGATGACCATCTGCTCAACACTCTCGCCATGGGCGGTGATGGGGCTATTCCCGGCACTGCCAATTTCGCTCCTCAGGTGACCGTCAATATTTACAATAACTTTGTAAGAGGAAACCTGCAGGAAAGTATCAATTGGCACCGCCAGCTATTAAAGCTTCCCCGGATTTATACCCTCGACAAACCTGCCATTGGTGTATTGAAAGAAGCCTGCAGGCTCTGTGGTGTACCGGTAGGGACCACTGTCAGGCAACCTGCGGGTCGTCCCGACGAAACTGTCCTGACAAAACTGAAAATCATGCTAGACGAAGCCGGTTTGCTTAGAACTTGTTAGTTAATAGGGTGATAAGGATGTCCACGCGTAACGGGCAAAATGTACAATCGCTGGGCCGGGCTTTAAAAATTCTCGAAGTTTTGGGCAACAACCCAAAAGGCCTGGGTGTTACCGAATTGGCACATGAAGTTGATCTCCATAAAAGCACTGTCCACCGCCTTCTTAATACACTGGCACAGAGAGGTTATGTTGAGAAAGATCAGGAAACGGAAAAGTATAAATTGGGTTTAAAAATTGTTGAGTTAAGCAACAAAATTTTGACCAACATGGAATTGCGCGGAGAGGCCCGGCCTTATCTGGAAGAATTAATGAAATTTGCCAATGAAGTGGTACACCTGTGTGTTTTGCGGGAAGGTGAAGTGGTCTACATTGATAAAGTTGAGTGCCCAAGTACAATTCGAATGTATTCGCAAATTGGCCGGCGCGCACCCGTTCATTGTACAGGAGTAGGAAAAGCTATTCTAGCCTTTCTGCCTGAAGACGAGATCATAAGTATTTTGAAAACAAAAGGCATGCCGCAAAAAACGCCCAACACTATTACTGACATCCAGGAGATGCTTAAACATTTAAAAGAAATCAGGCATTTAGGTTATGCCGTAGATGAAATTGAGCACGAACCTGGTATCCGTTGTGTTGCCGCGCCTGTTTGGGATCATACAGGGCAGGTCATAGCGTCTATAAGTGTTTCAGGACCGGCATATCGTTTAACCCGGGAAAGAGTACCTGAACTGGCGGTTAAAGTTAAGGAAACCGGATTGAAGATCTCTCGCCGTCTCGGCTATTGTCCTTAATTATGTAGGGAGACATGGTGTCATATTGTGGTATAATAGTTAATTAATGGGCCTTTTCTTTTAAAAGTAATATGAAACAAGATACCATAATATGAAACAACCAGGCGCTTTGGCCCCAGAGCAAAGAAAAACCGAGGTGAATTTAATGAGTTTGGATCTGATAACAGATACCGGTCTCGTTGTTATTATTCGGGGAACGAAAAAGGAAGAATTGTTACCGGTAGTTGATGCTCTTCGGGAAGGAGGTGTTAAGGTAATAGAGGTAACCTGCAACACTCCGGGAGCCCTGGAAATGATCGGTGAACTAAGGAACAAATTTGGTAACGAATTATCAGTAGGAGCCGGTACGGTACTGGACCGGGAAACAGCCAGGCTGGCTATTTTAGCAGGGGCTCAATTTCTCATCTCACCGCACCTTTCCAGAGAGGTAGTAGAATTAGGAAATCTCTACGGTAAGGCAGTGATACCGGGAATAATGACTCCCACTGAAATTGCCCAGGCCCTCCAATGGGGCGTAAAGATGGTGAAGGTATTTCCGGCAGCGGCTCTCGGGGCGAAATATTTTACTGACGTTTTAGGTCCCCTTGCTCAAACACAGCTGATGGCAGTGGGTGGTGTAAATATTGCTAATGCCGGTGACTTTCTGCAGGCTGGGGCAACGGCTCTAGGCATTGGCAGCGATCTGGTAAACAGAGAGGTAGCACGAAGGGGTAGCTACCGGGAAATTACCGCTAAAGCAAGGCAATATTTAAAAATAATCACCGAGGTAAGACAAAAAAACGTCCAATGACTACTGACTTTACAATTCGTTTTTAAGGGAGAGGACTAAGATGCCGGAAGTAGTTACACTGGGAGAAACCATGGTTCTGATGAACCCGGATAGTTCCGGACCTTTAAAATATGTTACTCGCTTTACCAAACAGATTGGTGGCGCCGAATCCAACTTTGCCATTGGTGTTGTCCGGCTCGGACATGGTGCCGGCTGGATCAGCCGAGTGGGTAATGATGAATTTGGCAAGTATATAGTAGCTTTCATTCGGGGAGAAGGGGTTGATACGTCTCAGGTTAAGTTTGATCCCGATGCCCCTACCGGATTGTACTTCAAGGAACGGCGGGAGTACGGCGAAAGTAAAGTGTACTATTATCGCCGGGGCTCTGCTGCGAGCCGGCTTTCCCCGGAAGATCTTGATCCTGACTATATTGGGTCAGCTAAGTTTTTGCATGTTACCGGAATCACGCCGGCACTGAGTGAATCATGCTACCGTACTGTCAAAGAGGCAATCAAAATTGCCAAAAGCCGGGGGGTAAAAGTCTCCCTGGATCCCAACATCCGGCTGAAGCTGTGGAGCAAGGAACGCGCCAGAGAGGTCATTATGGAGTTAGCCACCCAGGCTGATATTATTCTGCCCGGTCTCAGTGAAGGAGCCATTCTGGTCGGGGAAAGGGAACCGGAGAAAATTGCCGCTAAATTTCTGGACCAGGGAATAGAAACGGTTGTGGTTAAGTTGGGAAAAGAAGGTGCTTATTTTGCTTCAGGCTCAGAGAGCAAATTTGTACCTGGTTATCCAATTGAAAGAGTGGTTGACCCCATCGGAGCCGGGGATGGATTTGCCGCCGGCTTTATCGCCGGTTTGCTCAAGGGTTATAGTATTGAAGAATCAGTGAAGCTGGCCAACGCTGTGGGCGCGCTGGCCACTACCGTGACCGGTGATGTGGAAGGGTTGCCCACCATGGAAGAGGTTGCTGTCTTTCAAGGAAAAAAGGAGGGGGTTGATCGTTAATGAAAGGATTGGAGAAACTTAGAGCCAGTGGTGTCGTGGCGGTAGTCCGGGGAGCCAAAGCCGAAAGTATCCTTAACATAGCACGGGCTTTAAAAGCCGGTGGTGTCACTGCCATTGAGATTACCGTGGATGCTCCCGGGGCGATGGAGATGATCAAGCAACTTACCTCCGGGCTGGGAGATGAGGTGTGGGTTGGAGCCGGAACCGTCCTGGATGGAGAAACTGCCAGGCTGGCCATTCTGGCCGGAGCGGAGTTTATTGTCTCCCCCAGCCTCCACCCGGACGTCATTACCACCTGTAAGCGCTACGGAAAAATTATAATCCCCGGGGCGATGACTCCTACCGAAATTGTAAAAGCCTACGAACTGGGAGGAGACGTGATCAAGGTTTTCCCTGCCGGTGTTTTAGGGCCTCAATATATCAAGGATGTACGCGGACCTCTGGGGCACATTCCACTAATACCCACAGGGGGCGTCGACCTGCATAACGCCGCCGATTTCATCCGGGCCGGCTGTATAGCCATCGGGGTGGGCGGTTCCCTGATCTCTCGAAAGGATGTTGTGGAAGGAAACTGGGAGTCGATTACTAAAAAAGCCCGCCAGTTCGTAGAAACGGTCCGGCTAGCGAGGTCGGAACGATAAGTGAAACCTACAGTTCTTATTTCCTCAGCTTCTTTTGGCAGGCTGTCCGGAGATGCTCTTGAGCTCCTGGCCAGGGCAAAGGTTAAAGTTGTGCATAACCCATTCGGCCGCACCCCGACCGAGGATGAAATGGTAGGGCTGATCCAGGGGATAGACGGGGTAATTGTCGGTACCGAACCCATAAGTGCTCGGGTTCTGGAACGAGCGGATCGGTTGAAGGTAATTGTTAGAAGAGGTACCGGGCTGGACAATATTGATCTGGCAATAGCCCGGCGAAAGGGTGTGCAGGTATTTAATACCCCGGGAACTGTTGAGGATTCGGTAGCCGAATTAACAATGGGGCTCATCCTTGCTTTGGCCCGACAATTGACAGTACTGGATAAAGCCCTTAAAAATAACCGGTGGTGGAAGCTGCCAGGTATTGAACTGGCTGGAAAGATTCTGGGTCTCGTGGGATTGGGACGAATCGGCCAGGCAGTGGCCGAAAGGGCCAAAGCATTTAAGATGAGGGTTATCTATTACAGCCGTACCAGGCGGTTTGATCTCGAAGAACGACTTGGGGTAACCTTTATGCGGTTGGACCAACTGTTGCAAGAGAGCGATTTTGTAACCCTCCATGTACCTTTAAGTAAGGAAACCACGGGTCTGATTGGAGAACGAGAATTAGCCCTGATGAAGCCTGCGGCCTTTCTCATTAATACAGCCAGGGGTGCGGTGATTGACGAAGAGGCATTATATCGCTTTTTAGAGGAGGGGCGGATAGCCGGAGCAGCTTTGGACGTGTTCAAGCAAGAACCTCTCCGCGATAGCCGGCTTCAAAAACTGGATAATGTTATTCTCACCCCTCACGTTGGTACCTACACGAAAGAAGCTGCCCAGAAAATGGATCTCAAGGCGGCCGAATTAGTCTTGAAAGTTCTTCAACCCTAAAAATTTCCGAAAGAGGTGGAGAAGATGAGTCAATTCAAGGTTGTGGTAACCGATTACGAGTATGGAAACCTTAAGTATGAAGAGGAGGTCCTGGCACGGGCTGGTATTACCCTGGTCCCTGCCCAGTGCCGGACCGAAGAAGAATTAATTGCCGCCTGTAAAGATGCCCACGGCCTGTTAAACCAGTATGCTCAAATTACAAGGCGCGTCATTGAGGCGCTGGATAACTGTAAAGTAATTGCCCGTTACGGGGTAGGAGTAAATACTATTGACCTTGCGGCGGCGACGGAAAAGGGGATTTGTGTGGTCAATGTGCCAGATTATTGCATGGACGAAGTTTCCGATCACGCTCTTGCCCTGCTGCTGGCCTGTGCCCGGAAAGTAGTTCTGTTAAATAACAGCGTGAAAGCAGGGACATGGGATTACAAAATAAGCAGGCCTATTTCACGCCTTCGGGGTCAAACCCTGGGAATTGTCGGATTTGGCCGTATACCCCGCACCCTGGCGGAAAAAGCAAAACCTTTTGGTTTTCATCTGCTGGTATATGATCCCTATCTTACCCAGGCAGACGTAGAACCTTACGGAGCTACTTTGGTTGAGTTGGAGGAGCTGCTGGCTAAATCTGACTTTGTTTCTGTGCATGCTCCGTTAACCCCGGAAACTTATCACCTGATTGGTGAAAAAGAATTGGGGTTGATGAAGCCCAGCGCATTCATTATTAATACCTCAAGAGGTCCTGTTATCGATGAAAAGGCCCTCATTAAAGCTTTGCAAGAGGGGCGCATTGCCGGAGCAGGGCTGGATGTCTTGGAAGAAGAGCCTGCTCCCCGGGATAATCCTCTGCTGACCATGGATAATGTCATTATCAACCCCCATGTTGCATGGTACTCCGAGCAAGCTGAAATAGAGCTGCGGACAAAGGCGGCCCAGGGAGTGGTAGAAGTGTTGCAAGGTTATTATCCCAGAAACCTGGTAAACAAAGAAGTTAAAGATAAAGTACATTTAAAAAGGCTACCGTAGCATAGAAGCGTGGTTTCAGGCTTCCAGGCTGTTGACAAAGGTGGTATTTTAAAAGCTTTAAATTTTGCATTAAAACAATATGAGATTTTTAAGAAGCTGAAGCGTGATTATTACGCTTCAGCTTTTTGGGTTGTTTAACTTACTTTTAAGGCCGGTGAATAAATGTTTAAAGGAATTCTTTTTGATCTGGACGGGACATTGATAGATACCCTACAGCTAATTGAAGAATGCTACCGTTTCACCTTTCACAAAAAAACTGGCCTGGACGTACCTGTTCAAAAAATTATGAAGCACCTGGGACTTCCCTTGAAGGATATCTGTACCATTTTTGCTCCAGACAGGGTTGAAGAAGCCATAAGTTATTACTTAGAAACCTATGACCGGCTCCATGACCGGCTTATCAAGGTATATCCCGGGGTATGGGAAGTTTTAGACCATATAAAGGACAATGGTCTCAAACTGGGAGTTGTTACGTCCAAAAACCGAACCAATACCGACAAGGCGTTAAATCTGTTTGGACTGGAGCAGTTTTTGGATGTAATAGTTAGTTCAGACGATTGTCGGCTTCATAAACCACATCCTGAGCCCGTAATAAAAGCATTAAGATTTTTGCAGATTGATCCCGGGCAAGTCCTTTTGATAGGTGACAGCCCTTATGATATTAGGGCCGGAAAAGCCGCCGGTGTTAAAACAGGCGGCATAACGTGGGGGGTATCTACCAGTGAGGAACTACTGGCTTATCAACCCGATTTTTTGCTAGGGGGTCTAAATGAAGTTTTGGACATCATTGGCCTGACCGGGAAGGCACGAAGGTAAATGTTTACCGGAGTAGAGATTATTCTTAGTTTCCCTGATTGGGCGTTTTAATAAGATTTTTTTTAGGAGGCAAAAATATGGAGATTGCCCTTATTGCCCATGATAAGAAGAAAGAAGAAATGATTAAGTTAATTAAAGAGAACAAGGATCTTTTCAGCAGGCACAGCCTGATAGCAACCGGTACAACCGGGAAGATGATTAAGGATAAAACAGGACTTGCTGTCGAGTGTCTTATGTCAGGGCCATTGGGAGGAGACCAGCAGATTGGCAGTAGGATCGCTGCAGGTGAGGTGGACCTTGTGATTTTTTTGAGGGACCCGCTGACCGCCCAACCTCATGAACCGGATATTAGTGCCTTGATAAGAATTTGCGACGTCCACAACATACCTATTGCGACTAATTTGGGAACAGCTAAGTTAGTGTTACAAGCATTGGCGACAATGGAGTAAGAAGTATTGCCTTATTCCATTGATTTTTCTTTAGCTGCTGAGCTATTAAAAGGGGTTTTTTAGAGCCTGGAACCAGGCGCCGAGTATCGCTTAATAGCCAGTTTACTGCTGGAAGGAACTGCCGGGATAATACTTTACTTTTTCCCCGGGGTTCCTGTATTGCTTTTCACAAGCACCTCCACCATGTATACACCTTCCTTCTCCGGGCATTACTAAAAAAAATGTTTCCGGGAGGAAGACAGATGGCCAAAAGGGAAAGGGTCCAGCTAGGCGGCCGGGTCAGTGTGCACGACTCGGTCCAGGAAATGTATGAGCATATACACCGGGACGGTTTAACCAATGTATGGGATCGCTTTGACCCCCAGGAGAAAATCCGCTGTAACTTTTGCCTGGCGGGGGTTAGCTGCCAGCTGTGCACCAACGGGCCCTGCCGCATTTCCGACAAAACCGATGCCATTTTGGGCGTATGCGGCATCGACCGCAACGCTATGGCCATGCGGGACATGCTTTTGCGCAACGTGATGGGTACCGCCACCTATACTCACCACGCCTATGAAGCCTTCCGCACCCTCAAGGCCACGGCTCAGGGGAAAACGCCTTTTACCATCACAGATAAAGATAAACTGTACAGCTTCGCCGGGCAGGTGAAGGTAGATACCAACGGTTCTCCCGAACAGGTGGCCATTCGCCTGGCCGATTTTCTGAACAGCGAACTTTACCGCGACTACGATGAACCCAGCACCATGGTGGAAGCTTTCGCCCCCGAACCACGGAAAAAATTATGGCGGGAACTGGCCATTTACCCTGCCGGAGTGATGCATGAAATTAAAGACGCCACTGCCAGCTGCCTGACCAATGTGGACGGGGACTTTGTTTCCTTGGCCAAAAAGGGTCTGCGCCTGGGCATAGCCTGTATATACGGCGCCCAGATCGGCCTGGAAATGGTGCAGGACATCCTTTTTGGCACCCCCATGCCCCATGAGGTGGAAGTGGACCTGGGCATCATGGACCCGGAGTACGTGAACATCGTGTTCAACGGACATGAACCCTGGATTGGCGTAGCCACCATCCTGGCCGCCCGGGACCCCCAGGTCCAGGCCCAGGCCCGGGAGGCAGGCGCCAGGGGCGTGCGGGTGACCGGTTCCATCGAAAGCGGCCAGGAGGTACTCCAGCGGTTTGCCATCGATGAAGTCTTCCGGGGATTAACGGGAAACTGGCTGACCATTGAACCCCTGTTGGCCACCGGTACGGTAGACGTCTTTGCCATGGACGAAAACTGCTCACCCCCCTGGCTGGCCCCTTATGCCGAAAAATACGGTGTCACCCTGGTATGCGTTTCCGACCTGGTGCGCATGCCCGGGGTGGAAAAACACCTGGACTATAAGCCTACGGAAGTGGCCGGTCAGGCCCGGGAACTGATCCGCCTGGGCATTGAAAATTTTAAGAAACGTCACGGCCGCATTAAACCCAGGGTGCCCCGGAAAGTGCAAAAGGCCATTGCCGGATTTTCCACCGAAGCGGTACTCAAAGCACTGGGGGGCAGGCTGGACCCCCTGGTGGATGTACTTAAGGCCGGAAAAATTAAAGGTGTGGTGGCCCTGGTCAACTGCACCACCATTTCCACCGGTCCCCACGACTACATGACCGTGGGGTTGGCGAGAGAAATGATCCGGCGCAACATACTGATAGTCAGCGGCGGTTGCGGTAATCACGCCCTGGAAGTGGCTGGCTTGGCCAGCCTGGAAGCGGCAGAGCAGGCGGGGGAAGGCCTGCGGGAGATCTGCCGGTCTTTAAATATCCCTCCGGTGCTCAGTTTCGGTACCTGTACCGATACGGGGCGCATTTCCATGCTGGTCACCGCCGTGGCCAACCACCTGGGGGTGGACACCAGTGCTTTGCCCGTGGCCGTAACCGCGCCGCAGTACCTGGAGCAAAAGGCCACCATTGACGGGCTTTTTGCCCTGGCCTTTGGGCTTTACACCCATCTTTCACCCACTCCTCCGGTAACCGGGGGCCCCGAACTGGTCAAGCTGCTGACCGAAGATCTGGAAGGCATTACCGGTGGGAAGGTTGCCCTGGGAGACGATCCGGTGCAAGCAGCCAATGGTATTGAGGAACACATTAACAAAAAACGTGCCGCCCTGGGAATTTAAGCATTAGCTGAGCGGAAAAGGTTCAATCAAAATCTTTTAGGAAAGCATCATTCGCCGACAACCCACGTCCACGCGACCAAATACGGCGCAGTAACGAAAAAGTGCGCCCGGAAACCAGGTTTAAACCCCTTGCCATGTTCCATGGCGAGGGGTTTCTTAATGCTGGGGACCGGATCGGCGCCTGTACATTTGCAAAAAACTCAGGCTCAACGGATAGGGACCACGCTCATAGCGGGAACAGGGAAACTCGGAACAATCCCGGGAGCAGTAATCGATGTTCCGGGTAATAGCGCAGGCCAGCACGGGGCAGCGAAAACCCAACTGTTCCTGAAAGTTGATTTTGGCCCGGGCTTCAATGCTGTTGCCGGGACCGCAGGACGCACATTTGCCCCGGTTGTACAGACCACAGGCATCGCAGGCCAGCCCACAGGGACCGGTAGCCATGAAAAAACCTCCTTAAATAATTAAAAAAACAGCATGATGGCATTGCAAACACGGCATTCCGGGAAATATTTTACCTATCGCTTTTTGCCGTTTCAATGACTTCTTGTTTTTCTTAGAGAGCGCGTCCACTCTGGCCCAGCAACACCTAACCCCTTGACATTGGGTTAAGGATACAGTAAAATTAATAATGCAAGCAGGTAATGTCGGGGCGTAGCTCAGTTTGGCTAGAGCGCTACCTTGGGGTGGTAGAGGTCGCACGTTCGAGTCGTGTCGCTCCGACCAGAAAAATCAAGGCTTCCGGGGTTCGGAAGCTGACCACAAAAGGCAGTTGACCACAATTTTGACCACAATGAGAATTGATGGTCTGTTGTGGTCATTGCCTTTTTGGGGCCACATTCAACAGGGAGGACAGCTTTTCCACCGCCCGGCGCTTGTCGTCCAACCCACTGTGGCAGTAGGTTCCCAGTGTCGTGCGGATGTCGGCATGTCCCATCAGCGCCTGCAGGTTCCTGGGGTTTTCTCCAGCCTGGGCAATAGCATTCCCGAATGTATGCCGCAGGGTGTGTACCCTTATTTCTTCCCGCAGGCCAGTTTTCTTCAGAATGCTTTTCAGCTTCCGCAAAAAGTTTCTCGGGTCAATGGGCTTTCCTGTGGAGGTACAGAAAACCAGGTCGTTGTCCTCGTATTCCCTCCCGAAGAAAAGCCTCTCTTCGTTCTGCCGGGCCTTATGCCTCTTCAACTCCTGGACCACCTCGGGGAGCAGGGGAATGGTCCTCTTCCCGCTTTCTGTCTTAGGCTCGGAAAAGACCAGCTCCGTTTTGCCCGGTTCGATTTCCACCCTGGACAGGGATTCACGAACGGTTATAGTCCCGGCCTTGAAGTCAACATCACTCCAGCGCAGGGCCAGCAGCTCACCCCTCCGCAGGCCGGTGAACAGGTCCAGCAGGAAGGCCGCATACAGACGGTCACCCCTGGCAGCCTCCAGGAATTTGGTCACTTCTTC
Organism: Desulfofundulus salinus; assembly: GCF_003627965.1. Classification (NCBI taxonomy): domain Bacteria; kingdom Bacillati; phylum Bacillota; class Clostridia; order Eubacteriales; family Peptococcaceae; genus Desulfofundulus; species Desulfofundulus salinus. Next base: position 1,720,173 of record NZ_RBWE01000001.1, read on the forward strand.
CTCTGTCAGCGGTTCAACCTCTCTGTACTTTACCTGTGGCCGTTCCGTATACTCGGCAGGGTTGTTCAGAATGACCCTCTGCTTGACGGCCTGTTTTAAGCTGCCGTTGATTATCTGGTGCAGTATGGCAATGACACTGCTGGAGTGTGTTTGGGCCTTCTCGTTGTAAAACTCCTGGATGTGTTCCGTGGCCAGTTTCTGCAGCTCGATGTGACCCAGGGCAGGGACGATGTGCGTCCTGGTGTTAATCTGGTATTTGGCATATGTACTCTGCCGCACCTTCGGCTTTACAAACAGCTCCAGCCAGCGATTGACCCACTCACCGAAGAGGATTTTCTGCGGTTCAACGTAAGTGCCGGTCCTTACGGCGGTCAGGTATGCATCCCGCTTTTCAATAGCCTCGGCCTGTGTTTTGCCGTAGAAGTGTTTAAACTTCGGTTTGCCGGTAACAGGGTCTATTCCTACAGTAATCCTTGCCTCCCAACGTCCATCAGGCCGCTTCCTGACAAGCCCTTCACCGCTCGCCCGTTTCTTCGTCTTTCTCTTCGCCATAATGTCCCCTCCTTCCTATTTTGGCTACAGGGCCGGGATATTTCCCGGTTAGTGTGATTGTACCTGCCCGCCCGCTTCGATGGCTTCCAGGGCCTTCTGGAGCGGTCCGGCTATGTCCGGCCTGGCATGGTATCGCTCCACCAGCCGCCGCACCGCCCGGATCGCGCTTTCCCGCCTCCAGTCCGGTGTTGGCTCCAGGGCCTCCGGCGGGGCCAGCTCCCGTAACTGCCGCATCAGCCGGGCCTTTTCCTCAGCCGTTAGCACCCACCCGCGCCCGAATCCGTTCAGCATCTCCTGTTCCAGCCGCCGTTCGGCTTCCTCCAGGGTCTTGCCCAGGAAGGTCGTGGCCGTCCTGACCTTCCCGTTCTCCCGGTAAGAGTGCTTGAAATAAGCATACTTTCGCTTACCACGGCTGCCCGCAAACCACGTTATATACATGTAACCTGATCACCTCCTAATAACAGGTTATACAATTACCAGAGGGCAGTCAATGCCTTTTTTTCTGACAAAATACGACACGGCCTCTTTTGGGGATGGTCGTAACGCCAACACCCTTCTAAGGGGCCATCGTTACGATGATGCCCAGGGCAGGTGGTCAGCGAAACGATTTCGGTGACCATCACCGTTACGATGATGGGCAGGGGACGGTCGTTACAACCACCCCTTTGTAATCCTCCCGGCCTTAATGAGCGCATTACCGCCCGGAAGTATCCCCAGCCGGGGCCTTCTCCCCTGGAGGCCGCATTTTATGCGGGTTTGGCGGGCCTTTTGCTTCCCGCCTGCTCCGGTGTGGCTTGTTCGCACGAAACAGCTATGCCAGCGTAGCAGAAAAAGGGGTAGGGAACGGCAGTCCAGGGAAACAGCAGTTAAAACTTACCTGTGACCGGTCAGGGTATGCCTCCTGTTTCCACCCTGGCTGCTGGTGCGAAACGTGCTTCGCAATATTCGCACCCGAAAGCCAGGGTTGGTTCCGGCGGAAATGGGGCGGGCCGGGAAAGGGCCGCTGGAGGGCTGTAAAAGGCCCTATAAGGCCATGAAAAAACCGAGTAGGTATTCCCTCTTGCCCGCTCAATAACCCTTGCTCTCAGGGCCGTCCTGCGTCATTCCAGGGGCCACCGGTAGACCAACACCTGGCCGGTGGGGATGTCCACCAGGACCACCGGCGGGGCTATCGTCCACCAGGGAGTAACCCCCCTGAAGCAAGAAGGGGTGATAAGCTGCCGGGGCTTCTTCTTGCCAATGGCCTGCCTTGGCCTGGCCTTCGCTTTTTCCCGGATGTCTTCATGGAAAGCCCGGTCGGTGTCGGAAAGCCATAACCTCACCGTCTCGCGGGAGACGTCCAGCCTGTCGGCTATCTCGCGGAGTGCCATGCCTGCCTTCCGGAAGTTCCGGGCCATTGCCATTTTTGTTTCCCGCTCCCGCACGTTTCAAACCCTCCCTCGTTATGATACACTACAGGCATGGAGAGGACAGTTTTATGCCCGCTCTGCGGGGAAACAATGGCTCAACAAAAGCTGCGGGGAGACACCTTCTGGGAGTGCCCCGGGTGTTCCTGCGAAGTGTGGCCGTATGATCCTGCCGTAGAAAAAGAGGTCCGGAAGTTGATGGCTCCTTCTGCCGGCAAAAAGAAGAAGGGTTCCGGCGGACGGAGGAAGTCCAGGTTTAAATCAAAAAAGCCTGGGGAAAAATTTATCCCCTGGTATCGGCGGTAACCGGGGACGAAGCATTTGCCGGGCAGAAGCGCCCGGCTTATTTTACCTGGGATAGGGCCGGCCGCATTCCGAGCAGGTTTCCCATACCGGGGAAAACAATATGCCTTGCAAAAACTCCAGCGGGTCTATGTCCCGGCGGTAGCCTTCCCGCCAGCAGACAACCAGGGCCTCCAAGAATTTTTGTGGGGAAAAGTCAAAATGGTTAAGCAAGACGGCTTCCTCGTCAGGGGTTAGCACCCTACCAAAAACCAGGGGAAGGAAATGACGCACTTTTTCTCTGTACCTGCGTGGGTTATTGGAAACATATGTAGAAAGAAGCAACCTGACAATGTACCTGCTTTGCTTTACCCGCTCCTGCTGGCGTTTTTGTCTCCACTTTCTCAAGTATTCCGCCTGTTTTTCTTTGTTCCGGTAGGGCATTATCAATGCACCGTCCCTTCCTTCGGTTCGCCCCGCCGCCAGCGCGTATATTCCGTAATCAGCTCAAAGGGAAGTCCGGCCTTGTAGATGGCGTATACCAGCCGCTCAGGGAGGGGGGCAGGATAATGGCCTTTCTCCAAGCTGTAAACGACATTGTACGACGTACCGAGCAATCGGGCCAATTCCGCGCGGGTTAAGCCCTGTTCTTTCCTCCAGGCCACAAACGGATTTTCGCCAGCCTGTTCAAACCTTCGCTTGAAGTCCATGTGCAACCCTCCTTTCTTTCGGGGGTAAGTGGACGGCCAGGTTTCCCCGGCCGCCATCTATGTCACGGCCTGTTGCCGCGCCTTTTGCAGCCGCTGCCAGTGGTGGAAGTCGCCAAATCCCTGCATGACGCCAGGAGAGGTTTCCTCATAATGACACACATCTCTTTCGTCGATGAACCTGCCGGCTGTCTGGCGCCGTTCGTTTAAAACTTTTATGGTTTCGTCAATATCTTCTTCGGTCTTGTCCACTCTGGGAGGTTTCTCTTTGGGTCTCTCCGGGGGGCGGTAGTCACTGAACAGGTCTGCCAGCTTGACGCCCAGGGCATCCGCAAACCTCCTGTCGGTGTCGTATCCCCACGGTGTGCGTCCCCAGGAGTCTTCCGCCCGCTCAACCTGCAACACCCAGGCGGGGTGGAGGTTGGCCTTTCGTGCCAGTTCCCTAACTGATAAGCCCGCTTTTTCTCTAAAGTACCGCACTTGGTTGGTTCCCATTAAATTTTCCTCCTTTGCATAGCATAAAGCCATTTAGTGTGCCGGTTTAGTGGGGGGGCCGGGAAGACCCAGCCGCCCCATATGTTAACGGCCTGGCCGGGCCGGTTCGTTGTTTCCGCTCCCGCGCCCGGATGATGGCCTTGCCGCGCCGTATGGCCGCCTTCCAAAGCTCGGGGTCGCGGGCCAGCAGGGAGATAAGTTCCGTTTCGGTGAGAAACAGCCTGCACCTGGTAAGCCGTATCTCAATCAGCCGCATGCGTCCGCCACCCCTCGGGGGAATGCCACCGTTTCCCGGCTGCTTCCACCACGGGCAGGGGGGAAGCAAAAATCGTGTCCAGCACCTGCGCCTGCTCATCGGTAAGGTTCCAGGTCCTGTCGCAGCCGAACATCTGAATGACTTCGTCCGCCGTCAGCGGTCGCTGATCCCGGTAGGCTGTAACCACGTCCCAAATGGCCCTCTCGAAAACCTGTGCCGCCTTCCGGCAGCCGGCCATGTCCCTGGCCCGATATGCCCGGTCAAACTGTTGCTCTGCTTCGGTGATGGCTTCCACCAACTCCGGGTGGTGCTTCTCGGCCCAGGGTATGGACCCGGTGACGTAGGTGTTTTTCGCCCGTTCAAGGACCTCCCGGAACAGGGCTTCGGCCTGGCGGGGGTCGAACGTACCAACGTCACCAAGTATGGCCGTTTGAGGAGAAATTTTAAACTCGGCCAACCATTTCCCCATCGCTTTTACCCCCCTTACATACCTACCCCACAAAAATTTTCCCTAAAAGGGTCAGGTAAGGTACTGACACCGCTGACGTTGGTCACTAAAATACGGTATTGCTGGCATATGTTAGTCGCCAACGTCACCAATGTCGGTACGTGCCTGGGGCGTTTGGGGGTAAATTTTTTCAATCTCCCCTCCCGATAGCCGCAGGTGTTTGGCGAATATGCGACACATTGCCTGATGAATGTATGCCTCTTCACCCACCGGGCAGGGGGCAATAGAAATAATGGTTGGGCCGTTACCATAAACGACAGTCTGTTTGCTCCTGGGGAGTTTTTTATCTATACACCACCGGGCAAACATCGCCTCAAAAACACCGGCAATTTCGTACCTGCCCTCTTCCGTAAGTGAAAACCCTGCACGCTGGACGGGCAGCAGGTCACAGTAGTACTCGCCATATTTCCTACCTCTGGCAAAAAACGCATATGGAAAGATTTTGTCGCAACACTCCTGCCACGCACCCTTTACTCTGTCACCGTTCCAAAGGGGAGTCTTGAGAAATCTCTTATCCCAAACCATCCTGCATGCACCTCTCAAAAAAATTTTTCCTCAAACGGCCGGTAAGGTACTGACATTGGTGACATAGGTCACTATAAAGTGGCAACGCTGTCATTCATTAGGTACCAACGTCACCAATGTCGGTACCTTCCGGGTGCGTTTACGGGAAAATTTTTGGGTTCACACGGTACACGATTTTGGGCTGCCGTCCAGGAACATCTTCGGGCACCGGCTTTAACCAGCCAGCATCCACAAGCTCATCACATGCCGCCTGGACCAGTTCCCTGCTGTTAAGCAAGTACCATCCCTTGCGGTAAACATCCCGCACAGTAAAACCATCTTTCAAAACGCGTTTTTGGATTTTCTTTGCCAGCTCCGCCGCCGCCCGCTGGCCAACACTTCCCACCAGGCCATAAATCCGCCTGGCGTGCGATTCAAGGTAATCGCACCACGCTGCGGCCATCTTTGCTGCTTTAAGCGAAACATCACCTTCCGCAGCACCTGCCGCAATGTCGATCAGGTGAATAATGAGGGCCAGGCTCGGCATCAAGCTGCGGTATTTACTCAGATGCTCTAACAGTGCAGGAGGGTCATCCCGCCTCAGTTTCTCGTTCTCGAGCTCTGTCAGCCATTCGTAAAAAAGGTCCTGGGCTTCGTTATCAAAACGAAAGTATGGAATTCTCTCGCCCTCGTCCAGTCGGGCACCGTAGGCCACGAAGTCCATCTTATCCAGGCGCTCAATCACCTTAAAAGCTAGTTCCTGTGCCTTCTTATCAGGGTAACGGTCCACCAGTTCCCAGTCCCCGAGTTCATCGGGGAAAACCAGCAACTGCAACCTTTGCATTAGGCCGTCGTTTTCTAATTCGTTCATTGCCTGGTGGAGGTAGGCCAGTAGTTTCGCCGGCTGGATACCGCCCAGGATGGACACACAAAGGTTGTCCACGTGGATCGTCCCCCTCCCTATGCGGTCGGTGGTCATGCTCCCGTAACCATTCCACGCCTCCAAATAAAAGGCACGGTCCGTTTCTCTACCTTCTTTGTCCCAACCTGCCAGTAAGCCGATTAATTCATCTCTAAACAGGAGGATTCCACGCGGGTTTTCCGAAAGCAATTCGCTCATCTTCTCGATTGTCGCATCGTTCGTTCGGTAGCGCCTCCAGACGGGGGGTTCAGGCTCCTTCAGGTTTAGATATTGCTGGCGCAGTTCTGCCAAAGATAGTCCCTCGGTCTTTTTCTTACCCTTCGTTGCTTCTAGCATTTTTGATTTAAGGGCTTCCTTCTGCGCCTTGAAAAGCTCTCTGTCCGCCTCATATTCTTTCATCGCGGCTTCGTATTCTTTACGCGCACGCACCTCCAATGGGACCAAGGGCTTTAAAGCCTCCGCGAGTGCGGGGGTCTTCAACTTTCCGGGTCGGGCTATAGGACCACCCCAAAGGTTGGGTACCACAAGCCAATCGTCATATTTTTTGGGTCTTATCCCGCATCCCGTGCCGATTATTGATCCGGTCATAATGATGGTAGGAACGGCAACAAAGTCGGCGGGGCACTGCATCCGATAGGAAACGTCCATTACCCACGGTCTGAACGGTTCTGGAATTATTTCTGGGGGAAGTTTTTCCACAGGCAGTAGATAAGTCCCGAGAGGCTCCGGGTCCGGCCAATCCTCGACGGTGGTCAACAATTCCGCCTGCTCGTCCTGGGTCAGAAGCTCCGTCACACAACCCACGGGAACCACCTCCGGGCATACCGCCAGGCCTCCACCTGCCGGGCCGGGTCTCGGGACGTTAACTCGTCCAACACATATTCCAAGAGGGGCTGGGCGTGGACGAGTCTACTCAGTCGTTTGTAATCCTCGGGCGTCCGCAGGCTCCGGAAAATGCACCGGTGCAGCATGGCCAACCGCTGGCGAATCCGCTCAAGGTCGGCCTTGAAAGCCTGCTCAATCTCCCTTTGGCGGGCCGCTTCCTCTGTTTTGCGCCTGGTCTCCGAGGAAAGGGGCCGGTTATTCACCGGCAGGCCAAAGTCGCGGCATATTTGCCGGGCCGCTTCGATGGGCCGCAGGTTAAACAACCGGGACACCAAGTCCGTCGCATCGCCGTGGGCCTGGCATCCGAAACAACGCCATCTGCCATCAGGGAAAAGGACCAGGGACGGGTTGTTGTCTTGGTGGAAAGGGCACCTGGTCAACCACCGGCTGCCAGCCCGCCGCAGTTCCAGGCCATAACGCCGGGCCACATCGGTAAGAGGAATTTCCCTGGTCAGCTGAAAAACATCGTGGGAACGTGCTATACTATGCATAGAGAGCATCGCCTCCATCACAAGTTGCTCCACATCCCCTTTTCGTCCACCCGGCCGCCGCCGGGGTTTTTTATTTTGCTTCCCGATTCCACCAATCGATGAAAGCCTGTTTATTAATAATCCACCGGCGGCCAATCTGCTTCGCGGGAAACCCCTGACTCCGAACGAGCTGGTAGGCTCTCGCCTCGGCAATGCCGAGAATCCGCGCTACCTCTCGCGGGCCGATGAAATCGCCCACATCATTGAGATTCAGTCGGTTGCTGGCAGTCCGCATGCAAAGTCACCCTCCTGTAAACGGCTTGTCTTACTCTCATCTGATATTATATAATGCAGGTGAAAACCGATGAAAACCAGGAGGGACAACCGTGTTTCCTGGCTTCGTGGAAGTGCCGAAGAAGTTTTCCGTTCCGGTGTGCGCTTCCGCCTGGACCGAAGAAAGGCCTTTGCCGCTCGAAACGGCCATGCGCCTTTCGGCGTTTGCAAGCGCAATGGAAAAGGTAGCGGGGGAAAGGCCCGACATTAAGCCGACCGAAACGTACCTTTGCTGGCGTTCCGGGCCGGGGAGGAAAAAGGTGGAAGGGGGGCGGGCAGTGGCCGCTTTGCTTAATTGCGGTTACACTATGGACGCGGCGGAAGAAATAAAAGGTTTCTATCTTTCCTATGGCCCCCTCTTGAATAAAAAAGAAGCCCCTCTCCGGGAGATCCTGCGCTTGGTTTGGAGTTTTCACATAATCGCTTACAGCATTCTTCCATCGCTTCACCCGGAAGGGTTTGATATTGGCGTAGAAAACGTCATTAATCCGCTCAAAATAGCGGTCTATGTTCACAATATGATGGGGGAGAAACCCAAAACGTTTTACCCTACACCGAACAAAAACGGGTTCAACTTTCATAGCGGAAGCAGTTGGCCTGTTTTTCCTACACCGCCGGGGGAAGCAAGCAGGGAAGAAATCATCGAATGGCTCAAGACGCAAGCATGGAAGAATGCTGCGCAATGGCTGGGTAAGTATGCCAGAATCAACATAAGGGCACAGAAGGATAGCCTGACCTTTCACATCACACCGGAAAATCTGTTTACCTACGTCCTGGCTTATTCGGTTTTCGGCTCCCAGGAAAGCAAGACTTGCGCCTGCGGTTGCGGCCTTCCCGCTCTTCATGGAAACTACTACAACGCCACGCATAAACGCCGGTGCATAAGTACCCGGCCAAAACAGAAGGCCATCGCTTACTTTTACAAAATGCTGGACGGCAAAAATAACCGGGAACGGCATGAAGAGGTTAAGAAGGAGATAAACCGGTTGTGGAGTGCGGGGGTGGAGGATTACGAAACGCTGATAAGAAAGACGAAAGCCTTTGTAAGAAAGAGGTTCGGGGTGGTTCTGTGAACAAACGTTTGACCACAATCTTGACCACAATAAAGATGAAAATACATAAAGGCAGACAGAGAAACAAAAGGAAACAAAAAAGCCTCAATCCCTTGCGGGACAAGGCTTCCGGGGAATGGATAAAATTAGAAGAGACCAGAAAAAACACGCCGCTTTAAATTGGGGTGGTAGAGGTCGCACGTTCGAGTCGTGTCGCTCCGACCAAAGGAAAGCCCGCAAGGCCGCATAAATAAGGCTGTGCGGGCTTTTATTTTAGCATAAGGCCGGACGGAGTTGCGGAAGGAATGATTGCCGCAGGGAATTGGATATTTTTCCCCTGCGGCTTTTTCCTGCGTACCACTGCTTCATAACACACGATTTCTCCCCTGCACAAATTATTTGCATTCACCACCCTCACCCTCATTTTTCACAAGAAATCGCCGATATAATACTTGAGGTTTGCTAATGAAAATTTAACTTAAAAAGGAAGGAGAATGCCATCATGATCCTGTCCCGATTGAACAATAAAAAAGCATGCCAGAAAAAAATAGAATCAACCCCTGCTGTGCCTCCGGAAGAATCATTATCAGTTTCCCAGGAAAAAACGGCTGTTGACCAGCCAGAGCAAGCAGAACGCGATCTGCTTGACTGTACCTTGGAGCTGGCCCCTTTTATCAAGGGGCTCCTGGGTGAAGAGGTGGGTATATACGTCTCGGACCTGGAACGGTATATATATTGCGATCCGGGGCGTGTAGGCCTTTCCCTAAAAGCAGGGGATATCGTCAAAGAAGGCAGCGTAACGGCTCTGGCTCTGCGCACCGGCCAAAGACAAGTCACACGGGTGGGAAAAGAGGTCTACGGCATACCATATATCGGTATTTCTTGTCCTATTACCGACGCCAAGACGGGTAAAATAGTCGGTGCTCTGAGCATGACCACTCCCATTACCCGCCAGGAAAATCTGGTAGCGGCGTCAAAAGAAATGGAAAACCAGGTCAACACCATTACCATGGCCATCACCAACCTTTCCGCTACCGCGGAAGAACTTGCAGCCACCACGGAAAACCTGAACAGTAACGCTCAGAATATCAGAAACGAGATTAAGAAAACCGATAATATTGTAGCCCTCATCCAGGAAATTGCCGAGCAGACCCACCTGCTGGGTTTGAACGCGGCCATTGAAGCAGCCCGGGTGGGTGACGCCGGGCGGGGTTTTAATGTGGTAGCCGGCGAAATACGCAAACTTTCCCAGGATACCCAACGTTCGGTTAAAGAAATCATGCAGACTTTACATGATATGCAGCAATCCATTATGGAGTTGACGCACTCAGTTGAGCAGATGTCTGCGGCAGCTCAACAGCAGGCGGCTTCCTCCCAGGAGATAAACGCCGCCGTCAACGAACTGGGTGCCGTGGCTGCGCAACTGAAAAAACTGGCCGATGAATTGGTCGTTTAAGTAGAGTTGATATAAGGCTCTTGACGCATGTATTTTTCTGTAAAGAAAAAGAATCCTTCTGGCCGGAGTTTTAACCTCTAAAATTTCGAACCAGTCAAATCAAGATTGCTTTTGACGCTCTGATAAATTTTCAAGCACCCTCCATGCCAACCTGAGAAAATACTATTGAAGGGATATGACATACAATGGCACGGAAAAACTGCTGGGAAGTATTAAAATGTAACGAAACCACGAAACAGACCTGTCCTGCCTTTAAAGAAAACCGCGGCACCGAGTGCTGGGAAGTAACGGGAACCCTGTGCCGTGGTGAAACCCAGGGAACCATGGCCGAAAAGATCGGCCAGTGCCGGAAGTGTAAATATTACACGTTTATTAACCGGATCCGTTTTGGTGTCGGTGCCAAACTGGCTTTTGGTTTCGGACTGATCCTGATGTTGCTGGTTTCCACCGCAACCGTGGCACTGATTAGCCTGAACCGGACGGAAACAATTTACCGGAATGTTTTAGACGGTACAATCCGCGCCACACTGGAGGCCGACCAGGCCATGATCCTGGCCCAGAAAGCGGCAATTGGAGCCCGGGGCTATGCCATTACTGGTGAGAGCCAGGAGAAGGTTAACTGCGAGCTATCTTTGGCTTTAGCCGAAAAGAAGCTGGCCGCCTTAGAGGCTTATATTGAAGGAGAGGATGTTACGGTTCTTTACCGGAACATGCGGGCGAAGTTTAACGAGGCAAAAGAGGCAATGCTGGGCTTAATCGCTCTTAAAAATAATAGCCTTGAACTGGCGGCTGCCGGAGCGAACAACCATGACGCCGAGGCAGCCGTCCAGGTGTGGGTAAAGCATCGTACGGGGAGTATCAACGCATTCCTTACAGCAACTGAGACTTTGGATAAACAGCTTCATCGCAAGGTACAGGCGGAAACCGATCGGTTAGAGGCTATCGTGGCCCGGGCCAGGAGTGCTGCTGTACTCCTGGTAGTCGTCGCCCTGCTGGTTGGTCTGACTTTTGCCACCTTCCTTACTCTAAGCATTAAACGTCCCCTTGCCCTTCTTGAAGCAAGGTCGGGAGAAATTGCGGCAGGGGATCTTACCGGAGAAAAACTGGTGGTGCGCAACCGGGACGAAACCGGTCGGCTGGCGACCGCCTTCAACGAAATGACGGAAGCCCTGCGGGACATGTTAAAACGCCTGGCGGTGGGTTCCAGTGAACTGGCTGATGTAGCCGGACAGGTAAATGCCAGCGCCCAGCAGGTGGCGGCCACTGCAGGGGAGACAACCACTACCATTAACCAGGTATCAGACGGTTCCCAAAGTGCCGCCAAAACGGTTCAGCAGGTGGCGGATATGGCCCGGAAGGTAGCAAATCATGCGGAAAAAGGGCTGGCGGCCGTGGAGCGGGCGGAGGATCAGATTCGTGTTGCCGAGGAGACGACAGAGAGAATTGGCACTATGGTCGGCCGGTTGGGAGAGGCTTCTGGTCGTATTTCCCAGATTGTTAATCTCATTACCGGCATTACCGATCAAACCAACTTACTGGCATTAAATGCGGCTATCGAAGCAGCCCGGGCCGGAAAACATGGCCGCGGCTTTGCCGTGGTGGCAGAGGAAGTGAGAAAGCTGGCCGGCCAGTCCGGCCAGGCTGCAACGGAAATCGGAGAGATCATCAAGGAAGTAGAGCATGAGATTCAGCAAGTGGTTACGGCCATGGATGCCGGCCGGCAGGAAACAGCCAAAAGCTTGACGGTGGTTTCCGAAGCAGGAAGCTTATTCCGGGAAATCACCCGCCAGATCGAAGAACTGGCTGAAAAGGTGCAGGATGCGGCCGCCAGCACCGAACAGATCAGCGCCAGTGTGGAAAATATTGCTGCAGCCAGCGAGGAACAAACGGCCACGGTCGAAGAACTCAGCGCTGCGGCGGCCAGTCTTAGTGAGCTGGCGGAATCTTTACGGGCCTTAGCGGGTCGCTACCGGTTCTAATAACAGGAATGAATACACTTTTGGGTTTTATTGTGCCGTGCCAGCAGGGTTTACTCAAAAAGTTAACCGGCTTACTGGCATCATCTCTGCAAGGCGGGTATGTCAATAGCCATGCTCGCCTTTATTTTTATGCCTTGAGTGCCACCCCGCGGGAACAAAGTATCACTACACCCTTCAGTAAAAATACCTGCTGGTCAACTGGCGCATACTTTGTGGGTGAGGAATTTTACTGAGGGGGCGAAGGACAATGGCTAATGGAAAGGATCCGCAGTGGAAAGCCCGGATTAACCGGGGACCGGTGCTGGTGGGGAGCGGGAGAATCATCAGCAACCAGGGGGACGTGGTGGCGACCACCGGGCGCCGCATAGCCGTTTTCGTACCCGAAAATAATATTTATCGCCTGCTGAGTACCATCGATGTACCGGCGGAAGTATTAAGCCTGGCAGTGGGAATGGGGAACTTTACGCCGGATCAGATTATTGCCGGCACTCTGGACCAGATCCTGACCTGGTCGGCCCGCGGGGAAACTATTATTTCCTTCTGGAGTACTCCGCCGGAACCCGAGGCCCGCTTCGTCAGTTTGGCCCTGGGAGACGTGAATGGGGACGGTCGGTTGGAAATCGTAGCCGCCGCCGAGGGCGCAGGTGCTTTTTATGTTTATGAACAGCCGGGAAGGCCAGAGGTGGAAATGAATCTCCAGCTGCTGGCCATCCGGTTGGTGCCCGGGGCACCGCAGAAAGTAACCGTAATCGAGCGAACCGGGATGTTACCCTTAATTGCAGTCGCTTTCCTGGAAGCAGGCAATTGGGGCATCGTTACTTTTTCCTATACGGAGAGGGGCTTTGTGGCCGGGCCCTTGCTGGAACGACTGCCCGCCGGCTTGACGGCCATGGCATCCGGGAGATTAACAGGTGCCCCCGGGGAGGATCTGGCCTGGGGTGGCGATGACGGGCGGGTCCGGATAGTGGCAGTGGGGGAAACCCTTTCTACCGTACTCACCACCGATGACCTGGGAAGCGCCATATCAGCCCTGGCCGTGGGGAGGTTGGCCGACCGGGAGGTGCTGGTAGCGGGAACCCCCGAAGGGCATATCTTTATCTACCCCGTGCCGGTGGTCTCCCCGTCACCCGAGCGGGCGATAACGGTAGAAGTTCCGGTTAATGATCTGGCTTTTACCGCTAACGGCCGCCTGGTGGTGGGCAGCCGGGAGGGACGGGTTCTGGTAACCTGGATGAGCGGTGGTTCTTCTTTTTTCCTGCACCGGGTACGCCCCGGGGAAACCCTTTGGGAGCTGGCCCGCCGTTATAATACATCGGTAGCGGAAATCATCCGGCTTAACGGGTTGACCAACCCTGATCGCATTTACCCGGGGGAACTTTTGCAAATTCCTTTACCGTAACACTCAAGCCTTCAAAAAAGCATAATTTTGCTATACCGGGACAAAGAATAATAGTGCTTCAGCAAAAACCAACAATGGAGGCGATAATCATGCGCGTTGAAGTGGACCAGGATCTCTGTATCAGCTGCGGCACCTGCGTGGACACTTGTCCTGAAGTATTTGACTGGAACGATGAAGATAAAGCTCATGCCATTGTAGACGAAGTACCCCCGGAGTTGGAAGATCAGGCGCATGAGGCCGTAGAAAGCTGCCCCACAAATGCCATCTCAGAGTATTAGGCTGTACCTCTACAAACTTGTTTGCTGACCGGCAGGTCAAGTTCAGTCAACCCGCTTAAGGCACGGCGTTTTCCCGCTCACTCATGTGCTTCGCGCCGACAGCACCACGGCTTGCTTCGGGATTAAACCCCAAAGGCCCTGTTGCAAAGCACGGTTTAAAAAAACCGTGCTTTTGATCTGCAGGAGGTAAATTCCCTTGCCGTAGCGAATAAAAAAGAACGGGGGGGAATAATACTGGTGAATGCTGGTAAAGTAAATGGTAAAAGTCTGGCCGTTTGAAAAATTGTACCTAGGGGAGAAGAAGCGTGTCCAAATTTAAGGTACTGCATGTTATTCGCCCGGCCAGGGGCGGCATGAAAAATCACCTGCTTTCCCTTTTGTCTCTGGGAGATAAAAAATTTTTTGAGCCTGTTGTAGCCTGCCCGCCTGGAAATATGGCCCAGGAAATTGCAGACCTGGGGATAAAGGTAGTTCCCATACCTCTTGCGGGTGAACTTTCTCCCCGCTCTGATTGGCATGTTTTGCGCATCCTGGTGGATACCCTGATGGCTGAGAAAATCACCATTATGCATGCCCACAGCTCCAAAGCAGGGCTGGTGGCACGGGTGGCCGCAAAGGTAGCTCGCACTCCAGTTGTCTTTATGACGGCTCACAACTCCATTTTCTATGAATTCTGGCCGTCCTGGAAAAAAACCGCCTTTGCCTTTGGGGAGCGACTCCTGGCCCGCTACACCCACCGCATTTTAACCGTGTCGGAAGCCCTGAGGCAGGAGCTTTTAATAAAAGAAGGACTGCACCCGGACCGGGTGGTTACCATACATAACGGCATAGATCCGGCTCCCTTCCGCCGGGAGGTTGACAGGCGGGCGGTACTGCGTTCCCTTGGTCTGCCCCCCCTCGGCCAGCTGGTGGGTACCATCGCCCGCCTGGCCCCACAAAAAGGGGTGTCTTACTTCCTTCAAGCCGCGGCCATTCTTTGCCGGGACCACCAGGTGAATTTCGTGGTCGTAGGGGATGGCCCTTTACGCGAGGTCCTGGAGGAGGAGGGCAGGGCCCTGGGGCTTAGCGGACGGCTTTTTTTCACCGGGGAGCAACGGGATATTCCCCAAATCTTAGCCGTGATGGATGTTTTTGTCCTGCCCTCCATCACTGAAGGTTTACCCCTGACCATCCTTGAGGCCATGGCCGCGGGAAAACCGGTGGTAGCTACCCGGGTGGGCGGATTGCCGGAAGTGGTGGTAGACGGAGAAACCGGCTTTTTGGTACCGCCCCGGGATCCCCAGGCCCTTGCCCGGACCCTGGCCCAGTTGCTTTTGGAACGGCAGAAGGCGGAAGAAATGGGCCAGAAGGGAAGGCAAAGGGTTATGCAGCACTTTACCGTGGAAGCCATGGTGCGTAAAATTGAGGAGGAGTATAAAATTGCGCTCTTGAGCCGGGGTTTTTTACCTGCCCGGTCCGTAAACATAACAGGTGAGAAAAAGCCTTCAGAAATTAATCAATGCTAACAACAGATAAAACATCGAGTAAAAGGTGACGAAAACTATGAAAACCAGGCGGTCAATCATTATTACCGCCCTCATCTTTTTCATGGCCCTTTTCCAGGCCCCCCTGCAGGCTGGCTCTGAACCGGCACTGCAAGCCGCCTTGCCGTCGAAAGGTAAACAAGGTAAACCCTTTATGCCTGCACCCCGTGGGGGCAGGGTAGTCATGGTTGTTGTGGATCGGTTGGGCCTGTCCGATTTAAAGCATTTGCCCCATCTGCAAAAGTTGCAGCAACAGGGTGCATTGGGACTGATGAACGGCAATACGGCAGGGGCCTTAACCCCGGAAAACACCTATGCTACCATTGGAGCCGGGGCGCATGTTACTGCTAACGGCACGGCTGCTCTGGGCTTCAACGCCCGGGAGAAATTAGAAAGGGGTACCGCCGGCGAGGAGTTTTACCGGCGCACGGGCATGGTTGTGGAACCCGACGCGTTGGTCCAGGTAGGTATTGTGCGCATTCACAAACAAAACCAGCAACTGCCCTATCCAGCCATACCGGGCGCTTTGGGCTCTGCTCTGCATAAAGCGGGCTTGAAAACCGCCGTTTTAGGAAATGCCGACGTTCCCCAGGGGCTGCGGCGGCAGGCACTGAGCATAGCCATGGATGAAGGCGGCGTGGTAGATTACGGCAATGTAGGTACGGCGATGCTGGCCAGTGATCCCTCCTTCCCGGGGGGGCTACGTACCGATTACGAAAAGCTGTTGCACGCTTTTGACCGGCTACCACCGGAGGTATCTCTGGCTGTTCTTGAACTGGGGGATCTCTCGCGGCTGGATGAAATGCGCGGCGATGTTTTGGATAAAGTGATGGACAAACAGCGCCGGTTAACTTTAGAAAGGGTGGATCAATTTATCGGGAAACTGGCTTCGCGGCTTGATCCGCACCGGGACCTGTTGCTTATCGTTTCCCCCACACCCGGGAAAGGCATTTCGGGCGGTTCAAATTACCTGACTCCCATCATGGCCGTTGGGGCGGGGGTTACTCCCGGTATGCTATCTTCTCCCACCACCAAAAGGGCCGGTGTGGTGATGAACACCGACATTGCCCCAACAGTTTTGCACTTTCTAAGAATAGGGGTACCCGGGGAAATGACCGGCCAGCCCATGCGGGTAACGGCTCCCGAAAAGGGTCAAATCGGGCTTTTGGAGCGTATGCTAAACCAGCTCAGTCTTACGTACAATATCCGCCCGAACATACAAAAGGGGTATATCTTTTATCAGCTCATTCTGCTTTTGGTATCCCTTTACTGCATTTTTTGGCGGCGCACCAGGTTGGGCCAGGTGCTGGAACCCTTTTTGCTCTCGGTTATGGTGGTACCCCTGGTCTATTTGCTGCTGCCTTTACTGCCCCAGCCGACGGCCGGGGTGGTTGTTCTAGAAATGGTAACGTTAACCGTTCTTATTACTCTGTTAACGGTTTTTATGCATCGCAGGTGGCATCTGGATCCCTTTATCTTTCTTTGCTTTGCCAATGGCGGAATGATTTTACTGGATGCCGTACTGGGAGGATCCCTGCAAAAAACAGCCATTATGGGATACGACCCCATTGTTGGCGCCCGCTTTTACGGTATTGGCAATGAATACATGGGTATTCTCATCGGTTCAATGATCATAGGCTCTACAACCCTGCTAACCCGTTTACCCCACCGGCGGAAACCCCTGTTGCTCTTTACCGGGGTACTTTACCTGGTCACCATTTATATCCTGGCCGCCCCGCAACTGGGTACCAATGTGGGGGGGACCATAGCCGCAACCGGTGCGCTCTTTACTACCTTTTTACTGCTCACAGGCCGGTCCCTGACCATTCACAACGTTATCCGGATTGGCCTGGGTTTGGTGGCCGTGCTGGTGGCCTTTATGATTTACGATCTCCATCGCCCGCCCTGGCTGCAGTCCCACATCGGACGTAACACGGCCCTGGTATTACAGGGCGGTTGGCCGGTAGTGCTGGATATTATCCAGCGCAAGTCGGAGTTGAACATCAAACTGGTCCGCTACACCATCTGGAGCCGCATTTTCCTGGCCAGCCTGGGCAGCCTGGTGCTGCTCTTTCACCGGCCGGTAGGCGTGATGGCGGCCATCAGGAGCAAATATCCCGACCTCTTTCGAGGCTTTGTTGGCGTTACGACGGCCAGTATCCTGGCCCTGATTTTTAATGATTCGGGTATAGTGGCCGCAGCCACCACCATGGTTTTTGGCGCCCCGCCCATGGTTTATC
Source organism: Desulfofundulus salinus (assembly GCF_003627965.1). Taxonomy (NCBI): domain Bacteria; kingdom Bacillati; phylum Bacillota; class Clostridia; order Eubacteriales; family Peptococcaceae; genus Desulfofundulus; species Desulfofundulus salinus. The sequence continues at coordinate 1,737,420 of NZ_RBWE01000001.1, forward strand.
TGGTACTCAAAGAGATTGGTGAAGAAACACCAAAAATGTAAAAGAACCCTATTAGGACCTTTAAAATTTTATTTGACAACCACAAATCTTATGCTACAATTGAACTTGATTGGAATTGGCCAATCCTGACAAATGTCGAGTTTGTCAGGTGGCTTGATTCCAATAATATTTTGGGTCAAAGGGGGAAGATAACTAAGATGAAACACTTGGGCCGCCATGTCTTGGCTGAAATTTATGGCTGCGAATTCGACATCCTCAACGACATCGAAAAAGTGGAAGAAATCATGGTTAATGCAGCCCTCGAAGCAGGAGCGGAAGTACGAGAATGCGTGTTCCATAAATTCAGCCCGCAGGGAGTCAGCGGCGTGGTGGTTATCTCCGAGTCCCACCTGGCCATCCATACCTGGCCGGAGCTGGGTTATGCAGCGGTTGATGTGTTTACCTGTGGTGATAAGGTCGATCCCTGGGATGCCTGCAACTACCTGACCAGCCAATTTCGTGCCAAGCACATGTCGGCCAGAGAAACCAAACGCGGTATCTTTCCCGTGGCTGAACAAGTGGCTGAGCAACAGGTAGCTGTCAATCTTTAGGAGGGGGATTTTTATTAGTACCCGGCTAACCAAGGGCTAGTGAGCCTTGCGATCTGAAAAAAGATTGCAGGGCTCACTGCATTTTTCGGCCATTTTTCACACCGGGAAGGAAATTTTTTAGCCGTAACGAATTAATACTAAGTTAGGGTAAAAAGGAGGTCTAAAATGTTCGACCGGGTACTCGCCCCCATTAAATCAGAACTTCAGCAAGCGCAAAACATACTGGCCAAATCCTATCAGATCCGGGCCGGGCACCTTGGCAGGTTTGCCCGTTTGGTACCCGGCAGTTTTCATGACATCATCCGCCCCGCCCTGGTACTGTTGTCGGCCAGGATTTTTGCGCCTCTAAACTCCCAGGCCGTTGCCCTGGCAGCCGTCATACAGTTCATTTACCTGGCTGCCCGCATACACCGTAATGTCCGGGAGTGCCCCGGACCGGGGGACCCGACAGACGGCTACCAGTTTCCGGTGCTGGTTGGAGACTACTTTTACAGCCGGTTTTTTACATGCCTGTGCGACTACGGTGTGGTGAAGTACTTAAAACCCCTTTCTGGAATAATCTGTGAAATGAGTGAGGGCGGTATCCTGCGTGTCAAAAGTGAAGATGGGCCGCCAAATGCGGATGTGCTCAAACAAATTGTCTACAAGGAAACGGCCATCCTTTTTGGCGGCGGCTGCCGGCTGGCTGGCCACCTGGCCGGTGCGTCGGAACGGGAACAAAAAGCGCTGGACAGGCTGGGAACAAGCTTTGGTATGGCCGTGGGACTAAGCGAATATGCCCAGGAAACCAACGGCTACCTTGAGGAAGCCCTCCTGGCTCTGACTGGTCTTCCCCCAGGGGAAAGTCGCGATATTTTAGAACAATTAATCCTGCTTTTCCAAAAACAAAACGCGGGACTGGCCGTCCAGGTAGGATAAGCAAAAAGGAGCAAGATTAATGGTCCACATTCCATCACCCTATCGCAGCAAAGAAGAATATGTACATGCCATCTTTTCTTCCATTGCCCACCGCTACGACCTTTTGAACACCGCTTTGAGCTTTAACCGGGACAAGTACTGGCGCCGTTTCGCCGCCGCCCAGACCGGCCTGCAGCCGGGAGGCTACGGCCTGGATGTCTGCTGCGGGACGGGGATGCTCACCATCGAGCAGGCGCGCCTGGCCGGACCCCGGGGCCGGGTGGTAGGGCTGGATTTTTGTGAAAACATGCTGGCAAAGGCCAGGGAAAACGTTAAAAAAACTCCCTTTTCCGAACAAATCCAGTTTGTGCAGGGAAATGCCATTAATTTGCCCTTCCCGGATAATACCTTTGACTGTGCCACTATTGGCTTCGCCCTGCGCAATGTACCGGATATCCGCAAAACCATAAGTGAAATGGCGCGGGTGGTCCGGCCAGGGGGCAAAGTAGTATCCCTGGAATTGTCCAAACCCAGCGCCCCCCTTTTCAAGCAGCTCTATTACTTTTATTTCAATCACCTGGTACCCCTTCTAGGACGTCTGGGAATCGGCTTCGATGGCCCGTACAGCTACCTGCCCAATTCCTTAAAGGATTTTCCCCATCAACGGGAAATCAAAGAGCTCTTTCGTGATGTGGGCCTGGCAGATGCCCGCTACTACGAACTTACCGGGGGAATTGTTACCGTACACGTGGGTACCGTGGTTTAAGGCGGAGGTAGTGTCATGGCTTATAAAGATTTGCGGGCCTTCCTTTCTGTACTGGAAAGGAGGGGGATGTTAAAAAGAATCACCACGGAAGTGGATGTGGAACTGGAAATAACCGAGATTACAGACCGGGTTTGCAAAGCCGGCGGGCCGGCATTGCTTTTTGAAAATGTGCGGGGTTACGATATGCCCGTGTTGACCAATGCCTTTGGTTCCCTGGAACGGATGTGTCTGGCCCTGGAGGTAGAAAACCTGGATCAGATTGGAGAAGAATTAATTAGTATTTTGCAACCTGCCGAACTGCCTGTAACTTTCATAGATAAGCTAAAAGCCATACCGAAGCTGGCCCAGTTGTCCTCGTTTATACCCAAAATAGTGAAGACCGGTCCCTGCAAGGAAGTAATTATCCGGGATAACCCTTCCTTGAAAGAACTGCCCGTGCTCAAATGCTGGCCCCGGGATGGAGGGCCATTTATCACCCTGCCCCTGGTCTTCACCCGGGACCCTCTTACGGGACGGCGCAATGTAGGTATGTACCGCATGCAGGTTTTCGACGAACGTACCACGGGTATGCACTGGCACATCCATAAGGGAGGGGCAGAACATGTGCGAAACTATGATGGGCCCATGCCCGTAGCAGTGGCCATTGGTGCCGACCCGGCTGTTATTTATGCGGCGACGGCCCCTCTGCCTTCCGGAATCGACGAAATGCTCTTTGCCGGTTTTTTACGCAAGGAACCGGTGGAACTGGTACGCTGTGAAACGGTGGACCTGGAGGTTCCGGCCAATGCCGAAATCATCCTGGAAGGTTACGTGGACCCGCGGGAAACCCGCCTGGAGGGACCCTTTGGTGACCACACGGGCTATTATTCTCTGCCGGATCATTACCCGGTTTTCCATTTGACCTGTATTACCCGGCGTAAAAACCCCATTTACACCGCGACCATTGTGGGCAAACCACCAATGGAAGACGCCTATCTCGGTAAGGCCACCGAGCGCATCTTTTTGCCCCTGATGCGGCTGCAGCTACCGGAAATTGTGGACATAAATATGCCCTTTGAGGGAGTATTTCATAACTGTGTTATTGTATCAATTAAAAAACATTACCCGGGGCAGGCCAAAAAGGTAATGTGCGCCCTGTGGGGTATGGGGCTGATGATGCTGGCCAAGCTGATTATTGTGGTGGATGAAAATGTGGATGTACAAAACCTTTCCGAAGTAATGTGGAGGGTATTCAATAATGTCGACCCGCGCCGGGATGTCCTGATGGTGGACGGCCCCCTGGACGCCCTGGATCATTCGTCGCCCTTACCCCATTACGGCAGTAAAATGGGCATTGACGCCACCCGGAAAGGTCCCGGAGAAGGACATATGAGGGAATGGCCCCCGGATATAGAGATGAGCGCAGACATCAAGGAACTTGTAGACAGGAAGTGGGAGAGCTATGGTTTATAGGGTAGTGCACAAGACACGCATTGTCCTGGAAATGATTAAATTTGAACATACCGTTTTTGCCCTGCCCTTTGCTTATGTGGGTGCGCTCCTGGTACAAAAACAAATACCCAGCCTGCACGACCTGCTCTGGATTACTCTGGCCATGGTGGGGGCCCGCACTGCCGCCATGTCTCTCAACCGGTTAATTGACCGGCATATTGATGCGCTAAATCCCCGTACAGCCAACCGGGCTCTGCCCCGGGGCTTGGTTAACGTAAAGGAAGTATGGCTTTTAGTCATCCTTTCCTTTGCCCTGTTGTTTCTGTCGGCCTACCAGTTGAGCCCTCTGGCCTTTAAGCTGTTTCCGGTTGCAGTGGCGGTCCTCTCCTTTTATTCTTTTACCAAGCGTTTTTCCTGGGCCTGCCATCTTTTTTTGGGTCTGGCCCTGGGGCTGGCCCCGGTGGGTGCCTGGATTGCCATTGCCAATCGTTTTGATCTGGCCCCTGTACTCATCGGGTTGGGGGTTCTTTTCTGGGTGGCAGGTTTTGATATTATTTATGCCTGCGATGACTATGACTTTGACCGTAAATACGGTATTTACTCCATTCCGGCCCGTTTTGGCCTGGAACGGGCATTACTAATTTCAACCTTTTTTCACATTGTCGCACCGATATTTTTCATCTCCGTGGCTTTTATCTTAAACCTGGGAATATTTTACCTGGCGGGTGTGCTGATTGCCGTGGTCCTTTTATTCAAACAGCATACCCTGGTTTCACCCCAAGACCTTTCCCGTGCTGGAGTGGCTTTCTTCAATCTTAACGGGACTTTAAGCGTAGTAATGTTTATCTTTACCCTTTTAGACGTGCTCTTTCCCCTGCACCTTTTTTAGTTAGGGAAGGCACTTAAAAAAATCTAAGGGAGAAGGAGATTATGGACAAATTTTTTGTTTTTGAAGAATTAAGGGACATCGCCGAAAAAGTGCAGGCGGGAGAACGCCTGAGCTTTGAAGACGGGGTGCGTTTATTTAAATCCGGGGATCTTTTAACCATTGGTTACCTGGCCGACCAGGTCCGCCAGCGGAAAAACGGCAACCGCGCGTACTTCATTGTCAACCGGCATATCAACCATACGAATATTTGCATCAATCGCTGCCCCCTATGTGCCTTCGGGCGGGATCCCGGCGACCGGGGAGCCTATACCATGACCCTTGATGAAATTGAAACCCGGGCGCTGGAATGCCGGGGACAGGGTGTATCGGAAATTCATATTGTAGGCGGATTAAATGATTCGCTGGACCTGGAATACTATCTGGAAATGCTGCGCCGGGTGCGCCGGGCCCTGCCGGGAACGATAATTCAGGGCTTTACGGCCGTAGAGGTAGATTACCTGGCCCGGAGCAACGGACTCTCCATTAAAAAAACCCTGGAACTGCTAAAAGACGCCGGACTGGACTCCTTACCAGGCGGAGGGGCGGAAATATTTGCCCCACGGGTGCGGGAGCGGATCTGCCCTCGCAAAATCAGCGGCGACCGCTGGCTGGAAGTGCACGAAACGGCCCATCGCCTGGGCATGCGGACCAACGCTACTATGCTTTACGGCCATATTGAAACCATTGAAGAACGGGTAGAACATTTAATCAGGCTGCGGGAATTACAGGATCGCACTGGCGGTTTTCTGGCCTTTATCCCCCTGGCATTCCATCCCAAAAACACCGGGCTGGAATCCCTGGGACTGGCCGGCACTACCGGTTACGAGGATTTAAAAGTGCTGGCTATTGCCCGTCTGATGCTGGATAACTTCGATCACATCAAAGCCTTTTGGATTATGATTGGCCCTAAACTGGCTCAGGTAGCCCTTTCCTTCGGGGTGGACGATCTGGACGGCACGGTGGTGGAGGAAAAAATTGCCCACGACGCGGGTGCTGAAACGGACCAGTACATGCCCAAGCAAAAACTCATTAAAATGATCCGGGCAGCAGGGCGAATACCGGTAGAACGGGATACCCTGTATAATGTACTCTGGGAGGGGTTGCAGTGACCAGGTTGCGCCTGGGGCAGGTAGAATACCTGAACTGTCTGCCGGTCTACCATGCCCTGGAGGAGGGGTTACTTCCATTGGACGGGGAACTGGTAAAGGGACCCCCTACCAGGTTAAACCGCATGTTTTTCGAGGGAAATCTCCACTGCACCCCTCTTTCGTCCATTGAATACGCCCGCCACGCCGGGGATTGTTTCATTTTACCCCGCCTATCCATAGCCAGCGACGGCAGAGTGGCCAGCGTCCTTTTCTTTAGCTATCTCCCGGTTACCGAACTGGAGGGGAAAAAGGTTTGCGTAACCACGGCCTCGGCTACCTCCGTGGTTTTACTACGCATCCTCTTTGAACATTACTACCACGTGGAGGTAGAACTCTACCCCGTGAAAGCGGATTTAAAGACCATGCTGGAAATGGGAGACGGGGCGCTGCTCATTGGTGACGACGCCATGCTGGCCCACCAGCAGGTAATCCGGGAAAATATGCCGGTGTTCATCACCGACCTGGGCCAGGCCTGGAAAGACTTCACTGGGGAAAAGATGGTTTATGCCCTGTGGGTAATCAGGCGGGAATTTGCCGAAACCTACCCCCAGGAAACTACCACCCTGGCCAAACTGCTCTACCACTCCCGGGAAATAGGTATGGGGAATTTGCCCGCGCTTATTAAAAAAGCACACCGGCGCACCGAACTGCCCTTGCCGGTACTGGAAGATTATTTTCACATCATCCGTTACGACTTTGACGGGGACTACCGCCGGGCATTGCTCACTTTTTATGACTATGCCTACAAGAGCGGCATCATCGAAGAAAGGGTCAGGCTTTTAGTCTGGGGTGAAGACAAGTGCCAGAGGTAACGGCTCTGCTGGAGAAAGCCGTAGCGGGAGAAAGGCTCTCCCTGGAAGAAGGGGTGGAAATCCTCAAAAAGGCCGACCTTTTGGCCCTGGCCAGGGCAGCCGACCAGGTACGTCGTAGATTGCACCCGGAAAACCGGGTGACTTTTATCATTGACCGCAACATTAATTATACCAACGTATGCCAGTGTCGCTGCCGTTTTTGTGCCTTTTATCGCCATCCGAAAGATCCCGATGCCTATGTAATTACTAAGGAAGAACTTTTTCAGAAGATCGAGGAAACCATCCGGGCGGGAGGCACTGAACTGCTCATCCAGGGGGGTCTGCACCCCGATTTGGGCCTGGACTACTACCTGGACATGCTGCGCTCCATAAAGGAACGTTTCAATATCCATATTCACTCCTTTTCGCCGCCGGAGATAGTACACATGGCCAGGAAATCCGGCCTGCCGGTAAAGGAGGTACTGGCCCGGTTGAAAGAAGCCGGCCTGGACTCCCTGCCCGGGGGAGGGGCGGAGATACTGGTGGACCGCGTCCGCCGGATTATCAGCCCGTACAAGGTTTCCTGGGCCGAATGGATGGAGGTAATGCGCTCCGCCCACAGCCTGGGGATGAAAAGCACCGCCACCATGATGTTCGGTCATGTGGAAACTCCGGAAGAACGGGTGCTGCACATGGTGCGGGTGCGCGAGCTTCAGGACGAAACCCGGGGGTTTACCGCCTTTATCCCCTGGAGCTTCCAGCCCCAAAATACCGAGTTGGGGGGAGAAACGGCTACCGGGGTGGATTATCTGCGCACCCTGGCCATAGCCAGGCTGATGCTGGATAACGTGCCAAACCTCCAGGTTTCGTGGGTCACCCAGGGAGCCAAAATAGCCCAGATAGCCCTCTTCTTTGGAGCCAATGATTTCGGCAGCACCATGCTGGAGGAAAATGTGGTCCGGGCAGCGGGAGTGAACTACCGGGTGCCGCTGCCGGAAATAATCCGCTGCATCAGGGAGGCGGGATTCATCCCGGCCCAGCGCACCACTTTTTATGAGATCATCCGGGAATATTGATGGGTGAAGCGGGGCAGAGCAAACCGACCGGGTATGCCCCGCGCACTTGCTTTGAACGACGTGCTTGCCCTATAATGTTGGGGATAATGGTAGCGGAGGCAATACAGATCATGGCCAATAGGGAAGCTTTACGTAAACTACCGGCAGTGGACGAAGTATTGCGTTCACCAGAAATGGCCGCCCTGCTGGCGGAAAAGCCCCGCAACCTGGTGGTAGAAACGGTCCGGCAAGTTTTGGATCGCTGGCGCCAGGCCTTTTTAGCGGATGGGGCAGAGGATGAGATGGGGCGCGTAGAAATTACCACCCGGGTAGTAAGGGAAGTAATCCGGGAAACCGCCCGCCGCTCCCGGCCAAATTTGCGCCGGGTGATCAATGCTACGGGAGTAGTACTGCATACAAACCTGGGCCGGGCCGTACTGGCTCCTGCCGCCCGGGCCGCGGTAGAGATGGTAGCTTCCGGCTATTGCAACCTGGAACTGGATCTCCAGAGTGGTCGCCGGGGCTCCCGTTATGCTCCCCTGGAAGGGTTGCTGACCAGTCTAACCGGGGCGGAGGCAGCCATGGTGGTAAATAACAATGCCGCCGCCGTTTTGCTCGCCCTGAGCACCCTGGCCCGGGGCCGGGAGGTTATTGTCTCCCGGGGTCAGCTGGTAGAAATTGGTGGGTCATTTCGCATTCCCGAAGTGATGGCCCAAAGCGGAGCCACCCTGGTGGAAGTAGGAGCAACCAACAAGACCTATCCTCATGATTACCGCCGGGCCATTACCGACCGGACCGCTCTTCTCTTGCATGTTCATACCAGCAACTACCGCCTGGTAGGTTTCGTACGGGAAATTACCGTTAACGAGCTGGTCATGCTGGGCAAAGAATATGGTTTGCCGGTAATGAGCGACCTGGGCAGTGGTTTTCTGGTTGATCTAAGCCACTTTGGACTCCCTGCAGAACCAACGGTACAGGAGGTCGTGGCCTCTGGCGCCGATGTGGTCACCTTTTCCGGCGACAAGCTTTTAGGTGGCCCCCAGGCGGGCATTATCGTGGGCCGGCGAGAGTACATCGAAAAGATGAAGAAAAATCCCCTGACCCGGGCCATACGCATTGACAAGTTTACCGTCGCCGCCCTGGAAGCCACCCTACGGGTCTACCTCGAGCCCGACCGGGCCCTTGTCCACATCCCTACCCTACGCATGCTCACCGTAGACATAACAGAGCTGGAAGAACGGGCCCGGAAACTGGCGGAGCAATTGCGCCAGATGGTCGGGGAACTGGCCGTCATTGAGGTAGAGCCTGCCATTTCCCGGGTGGGGGGAGGGGCCATGCCTACGGCTGACCTGCCTTCCATGGCCGTAACAGTACAACCCCGGCAAACGGATAGCGAGAATCTGGCCAGGATATTGCGGGCCGGGGAACCGGCGGTCATGGGCCGGGTACAGGATGACCGGTTGATCCTGGACGTCCGCACCGTTTTACCTGGAGAAGAGGAGATTCTGGTTCAAGCCATCACAGCAGCACTTCAACCCGGGGAGGAGGTCGAAAGGTGACCCATTTGATCATCGGGACCGCCGGCCATGTGGATCACGGTAAAACCATGCTGGTAAAGGCCCTTACCGGAGTGGATACGGATCGGTTAAAGGAAGAGAAGGAACGGGGTATCTCCATTGAACTGGGCTTTGCTTCCTTAACCTTACCCAGCGGCCGGCAGGCCGGCATTGTAGATGTCCCAGGCCATGAGCGTTTTATCAAAAACATGCTGGCCGGTGTAGGCGGTATTGACCTGGTGCTCCTGGTTATTGCCGCCGATGAAGGAATCATGCCCCAAACAAAAGAGCATATGGATATCATCCAACTCCTGCAAATAGCACGGGGAGTAGTGGTGCTGAGCAAAGTGGACCTGGTGGACCGGGAATGGCTGGACCTGGTGCGGGAAGAGGTGGTTGAGTTCCTCAAGGGTACCATCCTCGAAGGTGCACCGGTGGTGGAGGTTTCCAGTGTTACCGGCCAGGGGCTGGACGAGCTTTTACGCACCATTGATCTGGTAGCGCAGGAGGTCAAGGAAAAACCGGCTACCGGTTACGTACGCCTCCCTGTTGACCGGGTTTTTTCGATCACCGGTTTTGGCACCGTAGCCACCGGTACTCTGTGGAGCGGCATACTGCGCACCGGGGACGCGCTGGAAATCATGCCCCGCAAAATAGCCGCCCGTGTACGCACGCTGCAGGTGCACGGACGGAAGGTGGAAGAAGCCCGGGCCGGACAGCGGGTAGCGGTAAACCTGACCGGAGTTGAAGTCGAGGAGGTGCCCCGGGGCAGTGTCCTGGCCACTCCCGGCAGCCTTACCCCCTCCTACCGCCTGGATGCTCGCTTTGTGCTTCTGGGAACGGCCAGGCCCTTGAAAAACAGGAGCCGGGTGCGCCTGCACCTGGGAACGGCCGAAATTATGTGCCGGGTAATCCTCCTGGACCGGGATGAACTGACTCCGCATGAGACGGCCCTGGCCCAGCTGGAGCTGGAGGAACCCGCGGTGGCCGTGCGGGGGGACCGGTTTGTCGTCCGTTCCTATTCCCCGGTACGCACCATTGGTGGCGGTAAGATCATTGACCCTGTAGCGCCTAAACACCGGCGACTGCGCCGGGAAGTAATCGAAAGCCTCTTAACCCGGGAAAAGGGTACACCTGAAGAACTCCTGCTTCAGCAACTCAATAGCCACCGGACTATCCTCACGGCAGAAGAACTGGTTAGGGCCAGCGGACTGGATGAGAACACGGTAAAGGATACCCTGCACTCCCTGGTGGAAAAAAAGCAGGTTCGCTCCATACCTTTAGAAAACCAGGTTTATTATCTTCTTCAGGAAGTCTATCTGCAGTGGGCGGAAAATATGCGCTTGATGCTGCAAGAATACCATCGGGACTTCCCGCTGCGGGAGGGTTTCCCCAAAGAAGAAATGCGTTCCCGCCTGTTTGCGGGGTTGAACAGCAAGCAGTTTCAGTCTCTTCTCCAGGTTATGGAAGAGGATGGTCTGGTGAAGCTTTACGCCCAGGAAGTAGCCCTGACCGAATTTACCCCGAAGCCCAACCCCAAACAGGAACAGCAAATACAGCAGCTGCTCGAGATTTACAGGGAGGGGAATTGCCAGCCACCTGCCTGGGGTGAGGCAACCCGCCGGGTAGGGCTGGAAAGCCATACTGCCCAGGAGATTTTGCAATACCTGCTCAAGAAATGTATGCTGGTGCGGGTGGCCGACGATCTGTACTTTCACCCGGCCTGTGTGGACAGAGCCCGGCAGGCACTGGTTGACTATTTGCGGGAAAAGGGGGAAATCACGGTGGGGGAAACCCGGGATTTACTGCAAACGTCCCGGAAATACGCGCTGCCCCTCTTAGAGTATTTTGACCGGGAAAAAACTACCCGGCGGGTGGAGGACAAGCGGGTTCTTACCCGGGCGGAAAAACAAAAAAACCGGTCATAACCGTCAATACGGTTACAGCCGGCCATCCACCCTGGCCCCTTTTTTGGGAAAACTAGTCCCCGGCCATGGGCCAGAGGTACAGCCCCGTGGCTTCATCAAAGACCCGTTCAAAATTGCGGTCATGCTCATGGAGGAGTTCGGTGATCACATATTCACAGGCGAAAATCTCCGTCCCTTCAGCCAGGTGGCCGCCGACCATACGCCCGTCTGCGGCCATCAGGGCTATATGAGCGTGGACGAAGGGTTGCCCGTCCTTAAGGGAAATATTCCCCTCGAGGCTGATGATTTCGTGGGGATTATCAAACTCCAAATAAGTATAGGTGCGCCGGTCCTGGTGATAAAAGCCCACCCGGGCACGGGTGACCGCCCCAATGGCCCGCACCACGCCCAGCTGGATATTTTCATTCACACAAAGCTGGGTCAGGGAAGCCAGTAAATCGGATCCCTTTTTTAGTCGTCCCATAATCATGCGCCCACGGCTTACCGGTTGTACGAGCATATAAATTCTGACCATCCTCCTGTTAAAATTTTTCCCGACTTTGGCTAAAAGACAGGGAGGACCCGGGGAAAACCCCGCGTCCTCCGGCTATGCTGCGTCCAGGCGAGATTAGCGCTACTGCTGCTTTTGCTGTGGTTGCAATACTTTGTACTGGGGTTCCTGCTGTTCGATGTAATTAACCCGTCCACGCAGGCCCTTACAAATGTCTTCCAGCTGTTGCGAATAACTGGCAAACATTTGTTTAGCCGTCTGATCCTGGGTATCCAGGGAGAAGGTCTTTAAATTGGCAGCCGCACTTTCTAAAGAGGCCAGGGTTTGATGCATCTTTTCGCCAATGGTCATAGATTTACCTCCTTATAGGAAAAAATTTTTTAATTGCAATTCTAGTGTGAGCGTTTTCACGGTGAGATATCACCGGGTTATTATGGACAAAAATGCAAAAAATATCTTTATAAAAACCTGGTTAGGATAAAGGTGAGTAATTTGAACCCCCTGTTGGGAAAAATTATCGCTTTAATTAAGGCCCGGGGGCCTATTACTTTTAAAGATTTCATGCAAATAGCCCTTTATTATCCCGGACTGGGGTATTATACCGGCCCCGGGGAAAAAATTGGCCCCCGGGGTGATTTCTATACCAGCGCCGACGTGCATCCCCTTTTCGGGGCCATGCTTGCCAAACAGTTTTCCCAGATATGGGAATGCCTGGGGCAGCCGCAAAACTGGGTGCTGGTAGAATACGGAGCCGGTAAAGGCTTTTTAGCCCGGGATATCCTAAATGCGCTGGCTACATCTTTCCGGCCGGCATGGGAAGGGGTGCGCTATTACATCATTGAAGCCAGCCCGGAAATGGTCCGGCGGCAAAAAGAGTTTTTGGCCCCATTCCCGGAAGAAAAGGTATCCTGGGCCAATGCCCTGTCTGAAGTGGGAAATCCCGGTTATATTAACGGAATCATTTTCGGCAACGAGCTGGTGGACGCCTTTCCGGTCCACCGGGTGCGCCAAACCGCGTCAGGACTCAAGGAAATTTATATCAACTGGCGTGATGGCAGGCTGGTGGAGGAGGAGGGGGAACTTTCCACCCCCCTCCTGGGGGAATACTTTACCACCCTGGGCATAAAACTTGCCCAGGGCCAGGTAGCCGAAGTAAATCTGGCCGCCCGGGAATGGCTGCAGGAAGTGGCGGCCGGGCTGGGGCGGGGTTTTGTGCTCATCATTGACTACGGTATGGATTCCATGGAGCTTTACCACCCTTCCCGCTTTGAAGGCACCTTGCGCTGTTACCGGCAACACCGTTTGAGCAGCGATCCCCTGAACCACGTAGGACAGCAGGATATCACCTCCCATGTTAATTTTTCCGCCCTCATCCACTGGGGGAGGGAGGCCGGCCTGCACCTGGCCGGGTATACTACCCAAATGGACTTCTTACTGAACCTGGGCATAGTGGAGGCCATTCCCCGGTCTGCCCCGGACTACGTTTTTGATGAAAGGACCACGCGCACCGTCATGGCCGTAAAAAAACTGATTCTGCCGGAAGGGATGGGAGGAATCTTTAAGGTCTTAGCACTTTGCAAAGGGGTTGAGCAACCTGACCTGCTTGGTTTTCCGAAGGGACGGAAAGGAAGGGGGCAGCCATGATCAAAAACCTTTTCTTTGCCGCCGGGGAAGGAAAACACCGGGTACAGCTGCAGGCAACCCTGACCGACGAGGGAATAATGATCTCCCTTTTCGGTGGTGAAAAGCCCCATATCGGAGCGGTGGTTTTGAGCATTCCCCGCCCCAGCCTGGCCGATCCTGGCCGCTTAAGCTGTACCTCCACGGTGGTACCCAGACTGGGACACAAGGACGACGAAATAGCCAAACCCCTGGCCGAAGAACTGGCCAAAGCCTGCTCCCAGCCGGTGGTGGTGGTAGCCGGACTCCATGTGGAAAGGGCACAGGCAGAAGACATAGACCTCCTGAAAAAAAATTCCTGGCAGGCCATGCAACAATTGTTAAACAATTTGAATCTAGTTTAAGAACTAATACCATTTTTCGTTAGCTTTTTTTTGTGCCTCTGGGGACAAAATATGTTCCAGGAGGTGATAAAAATCATGTCCCGTGATGACAAAACCACTCGCGCAGCGGAACGCAGGAACGATACTGCCCAATGTCCGGCCCTGGAGAGCACAGGTACCTGTCCGGCAGAAGCCGATCTTTCCTCCAATTCTTGCACTGAATGCGCGAAAGCGGATGACGATCTGTAAAAACTAGTCTAAACGGGGTTTTATACCCCGTTATTTTCTTAAAAATATCTTGACAGGAGCAGACAGGAGAATTAAACTGTATTTGGATTGAGATTCATTCTCACAGCTTCTCGCTAAAACCTGCTGTCGGGGGAAGGTCATCACCATGAAACGATAATGATTCTCATATCCATGCATTTATCTACATAAGGAGGGATTTACCGTGACCCTGGATCGCATGAAAAGAGGTCAGCGTTGCCGCATTTTATCCATACCATCTGAACTGATTCGGGCACAAGCCCTGCGTTTTGGTATCGCCGAAGGGGAAGTTGTGACCTGCTGTGAAGTAATACCTGCTGGACCGGTAGTGATTAGTAAAAACCGTCAGGAAATCGCTATCGGCCGCGGACTGGCCCGGCAGATCGAAGTGGAAGGGAGTTTTTAACCATGGCCCACTGCCATTGTCCTGGCCTGAAAATAGAAGCACCTGCCGGGGCCCGGCGCATCGTGCTGGCCGGTAATCCCAATACGGGAAAATCGGTATTTTTCAATCACTTTACCGGCATGTATGTGGATGTTTCCAACTACCCGGGAACGACCCTGGATATTTCCTACGGGCGTTACGGCTCCGACATGGTGATTGATACGCCGGGGGTTTACGGCATTTCTTCCTTTAACGACGAGGAACGCATTGCCCGGGATATCATCCTTTCCGCCGATCTGGTACTCAATGTTGTTTCGGCCGCCCATCTGGAAAGGGATCTTTTCCTCACCCAGCAAATCATCGACACCGGGGTACCGGTAATCGTTGCCCTGAACATGATGGACGATGCTAAGAGGATGGGCATTGAAGTGGATGTGGATCGGTTAAGCCAGTTGCTGGGAGTGCCGGTCATCCCTACGGTGGCCGTGAAAAAGGAAGGATTTGACCGCCTGAAGGCTGAACTCTTCAACGCCCGGCCGGGACAGGCCACACCGGGACTGGAAGAGGAGCTCAACCAACTGCTCAACCGGGTAGGTAGCCGGGGAGAAGCACTGCTGGTCCTGGAAGGGGACCCGGTAATTGCCGCTCGCCACGGCTGCGAGCCGGGCACCCGGCGGGAGGAAATTTACCGCCGCCGGAGAGAAAGGGTTAACGAGATTTGCCAGCAGGTGGTGCGGGAAACCTCCCGGAGCACCGGTGTGGCCGCCACTTTGGGACGCTGGATGATCAAGCCGCTGACGGGGGTTCCCATCCTGTTCTTGGCCCTCTGGGCGATGTACAAAGCCATCGGTGTTTTTATTGCCGGAACGGTGGTGGGTATTACCGAGGAAACCATTATGCAGGGCATATATGAGCCTGCAGTGCGTCAATTCGTCGAACAATTTATACCCCAGTCTTCGATACCGGGTACCATTTTGATTGGCGAGTTCGGTTTGCTCACCATGACGGTGACCTACCTGTTGGGATTGTTGATGCCTCTGGTGGTGGGGTTCTACTTCTTCCTGTCTTTATTCGAGGACTCGGGTTATTTACCCCGGATTGCCACCCTGGTCGACCGTTTGTTAACCTCCATTGGGTTAAATGGCAGGGGAGTAATCCCCATTATTCTGGGTTTTGGCTGCGTAACCATGGCCACCATCACCACCCGGCTCTTATCTTCGGACCGGGAGAGAAAGATCGCCATCTTTCTGCTGGGGTTAACCATTCCCTGCTCGGCCCAGCTGGGCGTTATCGCCGGCATGCTGGCCACACTGGGACCACAGTACCTGGCCCTGTATGCCCTGGTGATCTTCAGCGTGCTGGTGATGGCCGGCACATTGCTGTCCACCCTTTTGCCGGGTAAATCAGCTGACCTGTTCATCGATCTGCCTCCCCTGAGGTTGCCCCGGCTGGATAATGTGTTAAAGAAGACCGGTACCAAGTCATACCATTTCCTTAAGGAAGCTGCACCGCTCTTCGCCCTGGGGGCACTGATCATCAGTATCTTTCAGGTAACGGGAATCCTGGAGTTCTTGCAAAACCTCCTGGCTCCTCTTACCGTTGGCTGGTTGAATCTGCCCCGCGAGGCGGCCACGGCCTTCATTATGGGGATTGTAAGGCGCGATTTCGGGGCTGCCGGGTTGACGGACCTGGCTTTAACCCCGCTACAAACTATTGTGGCCCTGATCACCATCACCCTGTTCGTACCCTGCATTGCCTCCATACTGGTGATTTTTAAGGAACGGACCAAAAAGGAAGCGCTTTTCATCTGGGGGAGCAGCTGGGTAGCGGCATTTCTCGTTGGCGGCCTGGTGGCCCAGCTGGCCCGGCTCTTCAGCCCAGCCGGCGATAAAGTACAGGTTCTGCCCGTAATACTGGTCTTCGCGGCCCTTACCCTGGCCATTGTGGGAATGTGCATGTTTCTGCGCCGGACCAAACCGACCACCAATATTCCGGGGTAGGGGCGTAACGGTGCTACCGGTAGCCGCCACTTAGTACATGGGGAGGGAGGTAGGGCATGCAATGGTCGAAAGGCACCTGCCCTTGTTGCGGTTATAAAGCAGCTGATGTTAACGCTGTCCGCTGCCCCCGCTGCAACCACCTTCTATGGACATTGCAGTGCTGCCAGGGCAGTTGCAAAAAATGCACTAAGGGGTGCAAAATTTAAAGGTTCCCCCTGGCGGGGGGCACGCCGGCAAGGGTCAACGGTTTAGGAAGGGCAATTTAAAATGGTTTGTGGGGCCGGTTTGGAAAACCGGCCCCTATTTTTAAAGGGAAGCATCATAGGCTGTCGAACGTTGCATATAAATCAAAAAAAACAGGGGAGGTATGTTGAAATGTCCCTCCTGGGTCTGGTGCTGGCGTGCCTGTTCTTTGCTGCCGGCCTGGCCGGGACGGTGGTGCCGGCTCTACCCGGCGCACCGCTCATCTGGCTGGGAATGCTGGTTTACGGCCTTGCCACCGGTTTCTCTACCCTGGAATGGGGCTTTTACCTGGGCCAGGCACTGGCTGTGGCCCTGGTACTGGCTCTGGATTACCTGGCGGGAGCATGGGCGGTACGCCGCTACGGCGGTTCCGGTTATGCCATCTGGGGTAGCGTGGCCGGCATAATCCTGGGATTAATTTTATTTGGAGCCATGGGTATGGTCTTTGGCCCCCTGGTGGGGGCGGTAATTGGGGAGTTACTCGCCCGTAAACCCTTAACTCAAGCCATTCTGGCCGGCTGGGGTTCCCTGGTCGGCCTTGCAGGGGGGACGGCCATCAAACTGGTGCTGGAGATAGGGATGATCATCTGGTTCTTTTCGGCCATCTGGTGATGGCCCAGCCTGTGTTTAATCCCGGCGGGGGCCTTTCTCCCGGAATTCTTCATCCAGGGGCCCACCGGCGGTGTTCAGCTGGAAGCCCTCAACTTCCTGGTTAGGGCCGGGCTGACTTACCCTGGCCTCTTCCCCCGGATTTTCTCCCGTGAGCAAGATGTGCACCCGGCTCACCTGCCCCTTGCGTTTGACACGGTGCAATAGCAAGAGCACCTCCATAACGATATTTTTGTTTTCAATGGCGGTGTGACCTTTAATGAAAAGCCCGTTGGATAGACCTGTCTCTTATCATGCTTGAAAACCCGGATCCACGGGCAAAGAATCCCGGCGGCTGGCCTGCACCGCCAGCTGATCGCAGCGGTTATTGTAGATATTGTCGGCGTGGCCCTTTACCCAAACCCAGGTGATGCGGTGCCTGCTGGCCAGGGAAAGAATTTGCTGCCAGAGATCTGCATTTTTGGCCGGCTCGCCGTTCTCCCGGCGCCAGCCGTTGGCCTGCCAGCGTCTGACCCATCCCCGGGTCATGGCATCCACAATATACCGGCTGTCGGTATATATGGTGACCCGGCAGGACCGCTTCAGCGCTCTCAGCCCCTCAATTACGGCCATTAATTCCATGCGGTTATTGGTGGTCTGCGCATATCCCCCGGATAGCTCTTTAACGTGGTTGCCGTAGCGCAGCACCACCCCGTAGCCACCGGGTCCGGGATTGCCGCTACAGGCACCATCGGTATATATCTCCACTTCCGGCAGATCAGCCATCAATATTTTCCCCCGTCAATGCTAAATTACTCCTATATTGTAACACCACCTTATCCGGGGTACTAGTAAAAATTTATTTTGCCGCCACCCGCCCGGCCAGGCTCTTCACGGGGGCATAATAAACCTGCCTGGCCGGCACCTGTACGATCTCCCGTTCCGGATAACGCAGGGCGGTTAATTTTCCCCCCATAACGCAACCCTGATCAATATCAATGGTGTTGTTACGAAAAACAGGCAGGGGTACCGGTGTATGTCCATAAACCACCAGTGCCTGCCCCCGGTATTCTTTGGCCCAGTCCCGCCGCACGGGTAAACCCTCCGGAGTTACTTCCCCGGTGGCATCGCCATAAAGGCAGAAATCCCTGATACGGGGAGAAAGGCGGCCAATCATTTTCTCTTTAATTCCACCATGAACCGCCACCAGCCGCCCCTCATCCAAAATAAGATAGGGAACAGCCCGGTGGAAGAATTGCAAAAAACGCCGGGCAAAGGCGTCCCGTTCCGCCGAGCTTAATCGCTCCAGTTCCCGGGTGGTTTTTTCCAGACCGTGGCGCACCTGTACCCGGCGCCCGGAAAGAAACCCGGCCAGTTTTTTGCAGTGATTTCCCGGCACATACAGGGCGTGCCCCGCCTCCACCATATCCATGGCCAGGTTAATGGCGGCCAGGTTAAAGGGTCCCCGGTCCCCCAGATCACCCAGAAAAACCACCTTCCGGTTTTCCGGGTGAAACCAGATTTTCCCCCGGCGCCGGTAACCCAACCGTGTAAGGAGATCCTCCAATTCCACCAGGCAGCCATGAACATCACCGATGAGATCAAAGGGGCCCCTGGCCGGTGATTCCACGGGCAAAGGGACGATTTCGACCCGGGCGCGGCGTGCCTCCTCAGGGTCGAGGATGTACACCTGGTCAAAGCCCTCCCGGTGCACGGTGGATAAGCTCTCCCGGAGCAGGCGCTGGTGTTCGGTAATCACCCGGGATTCCACCACCCGCCGTCGCCCGGCATTAAGCCTTTGACAGAGCTTTTCCGGAAAATTAAACACGATCAGGACGGCCTGGAAATCATGCCGGCGGGCTTGTTTCAACAAATCCCGGCGGGCGCGGGCAGTTAAAGCGGTAGAATCGGCTACCGTCAACCGCCCCAGGGCCAGACGTTGCTCAATGAGACAATGAAACACTTTAAAAGCCTGCGGTGAGGCAGCCATGTTTTCTTCCTCATCGCTAACCAGCGCCCGGCAACGGTCGGAGGAGACAATCTGGGTATCCTTAAACCAGCGGGCGGCAAAAGTGGATTTACCGCATCCGGCGGAACCACACAAAACCACCAGGGAGGTTTTGGGTATGGACAGGGTGATGGACATGCATTCTTCCTCCTTAAATTCTCTAAGCAGGTACCATAACAGTCAACACTTCTATCTTCTCACCAACGCAATTTCAATAAACTTTTAAAATTGATAATTGTTTATTGTTCGCTAAGAGAAGACTCTTGTTTTTCCGGCACAAGTATACTACAATTTCTTTGGGAGTTATGCTCCCGGCGGCGCGCCGCCGGGAAATTTCTTTTTCCTGAAGTCTTCATCCAGGAGGTGGCAATACAGGTGACTATTGTTGAGATCAGGGTCATGAACCGTCCTTTTCTGCCCGATCCGGCAGGAGAGGAGGTTCTCTATGAGATAAAGCATGCCCTGGGCATAAATACAGTCCAAAGGGTACGTACGGCCAAGGTTTACCGTTTTGAAGGCATCGATGAGTCAAAGGCCCATCTGCTGGCCGAAAAACTGCTGGCCGAAGCAGTTTTCCAGGATTACACCATCAACGCCCCCATCATCAAAGACGCTCCGGTAGTAGTGGAAGTGGCCTATAAGCCGGGGGTCATGAACCCCGAGGCCGCCTCATTGCTGAAAGCCGCCCAAGACCTGGGGATTGAGGGGCTGGTGGCCGCCGATTCCAGCCGGGAATATGGCTTCTACGGCCCGGACATCAATTCACGGGATATTGAAATCATCCTTGACCGGCTGCTGGTCAATGCCACCGTGGAGCGGGTGGTTACCGAAAAACCCGCCACCCTCCTCATCTCGGGCCAGCCGGGCCGGACCGAAATCATCCCCCTGCGCGGGATGAGCGATGCGGAACTGATGGAGTTGAGCCGCGACAAACTCTTCCTGAACCTGGAAGAAATGCATGCCATCCAGGATTACTTTAAAGCCATCGGCAGGGATCCCACGGACTGTGAAATAGAAACCCTGGCCCAAACCTGGTCCGAGCACTGCGGCCATAAAACCTTTAAGGCGCGCCTCCTGGTGGACGGCAAGGAAAGGGAACCATTTTTAAAACGTTTGCAGGATGCAACCGCCACGGCCAACCACCCCCTGGTGCTTTCAGCATTTGTTGATAACTCCGGGGTAATGGAGTTTTACGACGGTTGGGCTGTCTGCGGCAAAGTAGAAACCCATAATTCCCCTTCCGCCATTGAGCCCTACGGGGGAGCCATGACGGGTAGCGGGGGGGTATTCAGGGATGTTATGGGCACGGGCCAGGGGGCCCGGGTAATCGCTTCTACAGATATTTTCTGCTTTGCACCGCCCGATACCCCCCGGGAAGATATTCCCCCCGGTTGTCTCTCCCCCCATTATCTGCTGCGCCGGGTGGTGGCCGGGGTGCGGGACTACGGCAATCGTATGGGCATCCCTACCAATAACGGCTCGGTTCACTTCCACCGTGACTTCCGGGCCAAGCCCTCGGTGATCGTGGGGGCATACGGGCTGTTGCCTGTGGAACGCTGCCGGAAAGGCCAGCCCCAGCCAGGAGATTTGGCCGTGGTCATCGGCGGGAGGACGGGCCGGGACGGCATTCACGGGGCCACCTTTTCCAGCGGGGAAATGACCCACCGGACTACCGAGGTAAATGCCAGTGCCGTCCAGATCGGCCATCCCATCGAAGAAAAGCGCGTGGCCGATGCAGTGCTGGCGGCCGGCGAAGCCGGTCTAATCAGGGCCATCACCGATTGTGGCGCCGGGGGATTTGCCTCGGCCCTGGGAGAAATGGGGGAAAAGACCGGTGTCAGGGTCTGGCTGGAGAGAGTGCCTTTGAAATACCAGGGGCTTAAGCCCTGGGAAATATGGCTTTCCGAAAGCCAGGAGCGCATGGTCATAGCCGTATCCCCGGAAAATCTGGAGCGGCTGCTGGAGATTTGCCGGGGGCTGAACGTGGAAGCTACCGTGCTGGCGGAATTTACTTCCGACCGGCGACTGGTGGTTACCTATGAGAATGAAACAATTTGCGATCTGGATATGGAATTTCTCCACCACGGCCTGCCCAAACGGGTCCTCACCGCCCGCTGGCAACAGCCGGCGCTGGCAGACCCGCAAATGTCAATTCCTGAAAACTGGGATGAGATTTACTGCCAGGTAATGGGCCACCTGAATGTCTGCTCCAAGGAACCCATTGTGCGCATGTACGACCACGGAGTGCAGGGCTCCTGTGCCCTGGCGCCCTTTGGTGGGGTGGAGCAGGACGGGCCCAACGACGCGGTGGTCCTTACTCCCCTGTTCGGTTCCCCCGCCGCGGTGGTCATCAGCCACGGTCTAAATCCGGTTTTAAATCAAATAGATCCCTATTACGGTAGCCTGTGGGCGGCGACGGAAGCGGTTTCCAATGCTGTGGCGGTAGGGGCCAACCCGAAAGAGTTGGTATTGATTGACAACTTCATCTGGCCCTTCCCCGATGAGGAGGCGCTGGGTGCCCTGGACCGGGCCGTGGATGCCTGCGTGGATTTTGTGCGGGCCACCGGAATGCCCTTTATTTCCGGAAAGGACAGCCTGTCCAGCACTTACCGCGGGGACGGTGGAGAGGTGATCAAAATTCCACCGGTACTCTGTGTTTCGGTTTTTGGCCGTCTTCCCGATGTAAGGCGCACCGTTTCAGCCGATTTCAAGGGATCCGGCAATTTAATTGTCCTGGTGGGCCAGCGTAATCCTTCCGAAATGGCCGGATCGGTTTATTTTGATTTAGCTGGTTGCCTGGGTAAAAACCTGCCCCGGATCAACCTGGAGGTTGTCACACGAGTGTGGGAAGGCATTCACCGGGCTATCCAGGAGGAACGGCTTCTGGCCTGTCACGATATCAGCGAAGGAGGACTGGCCGCTGCCCTGGCCGAGATGTGCTTTGGCGGCGGGGTGGGAGCCCGGATCACCATCCCTGCAGGTGAACGCCCGGATTATTTCCTGTTTAACGAAACCAGCGGGTGCTTCCTGGTTGAAATGACCCCCACAGAAAAACCCGAAAAAACGTTTGCCGGCTTACCACACCTGGTGCTGGGGCAAACCACAGATGATCCGGCGGTTGTAGTGGAACAAGGGGGACGCCGGCTTTGCAGTGTTCCCCTGGCCGACCTGAAAAGGGCCTGGCAGGAACCCATGGCCCGGGTCTTCGGCACCCCTGGCGCCGGTCATGGCCGGGAGGTGGGAGTATGAAAAAACCGCGGGTATGTGTTTTGCGTACCGATGGCACCAACTGCGACCGGGAAACCGGTTATGCCTTTGAACGGGCGGGGGGGGACCCCCATCTGGTGCACGTCAACCAGCTGCGAGCAGGAGAGAAAAAGCTTACCGAGTATCAGATCCTGGTTATTCCCGGTGGCTTTTCCTACGGGGATGACGTACACTCGGGCAAAATACTGGCCGTGGAACTGACCTCTTTCCTAAAGGAGCAGTTACAGGAATTTGTGGACAGCGGCAAGCCGGTACTCGGGATTTGCAACGGTTTTCAGGTGCTCGTCCGTACGGGACTTTTGCCTGCAGCTAAAATAGGGGATATCAGGACCACCCTCATGCACAACGACAGCGGCCGCTTTGAGTGCCGCTGGGTTCACCTGCGTGTGGAAGATACGCCCTGTATCTTTACGCGAGGACTGGCCGGCCGGGTATTGCATTTTCAGGCCGCCCACGGTGAAGGCAAATTTTATACCGATGCCCAGACTCTGGCCAGCATCGAAGCGGGCAAGCAGGTGGTTTTCCGTTACGCCACCAGCAACGGTGACCCCACCAGCATTTATCCCCACAACCCCAATGGCTCTCTGGCCGCCATTGCCGGCATTTGTGATCCCAGCGGCCGGGTGCTGGGGCTGATGCCCCATCCGGAACGTTTCGTGGATTTCACCCAGCACCCCAACTGGCGGCGCCGGCAATTCCACGAACCCCACGGCCTGCCCATTTTCCGCAACGCCGTGGCTTATGCTCAAGAGATGTGAGAAGAGGAGAACCGAAAAGGATGAACATTCGCAAGGCCAGAATTACCGATATGGAATCGGTGCACAGGTTAATCAATTATTACGCGGACCAGGGACTGATGCTGGCCCGTCCCCGCTCCGCTTTGTATGAGGCCGTGAGGGAATTTACGGTAGCCGAAGAAAAAGGGCAGATTGTAGGAGCCGGCTCCCTGCACATCATCTGGGAAGACCTGGCGGAAATCCGGGCCCTGGCGGTAGACCCTCGCTACACCTGCCGGGGTATCGGACGCCGCCTGGTGCAATCCTTTCTCGAGGAAGCCCGGGAACTGGGGCTTCCCCGGGTTTTTGCCCTTACTTACCAGTCGGGCTTTTTTATCAAGTGCGGTTTTCAGCCCATCCCCAAGGAAAAGCTGCCCCAGAAGGTGTGGAAGGAGTGTATCAACTGCCCCAAGTTCCCCAACTGTGAAGAGGAGGCAGTGATCATCGAACTGGTTAGAACCCTGCAATAGGAAAGGGCGTTGGGTCGTCCCGCCTTGCTGGGTCAAGGGGCGAACAAAGCCAGGATTATGTAATTACCTTTAATTACCAATAAAAGAGATTACCGGTGTACACACTAATTTGAAAGGGAAAGTAACACAGGGGGGTGTTTAATGGGTTTTTTCAGGCAATAATTTCCTATTGGTGATGGCCAACGGCCTCGGCGTGCTTGTATACAGCCTGGGCAAGCAGGATTTAATTAAAGAGATGGAGAAATTGCATGAACAGGGAGTAACTTTTATTGCCTGCCGGAACGCATTAAGAATAAGAAAATACAACATCAGTGAAAACAAGCTGCCCGCCTTTGTTACCGTGGTGCCGGCAGGGATCACCGAAATAGTTCAGAAACCGGCTCAAGGATACGCTTACATCAAGCCCTGAGTCTTTCCGGCGGCAGGCTCAATACCGAAACCAAAAGGAGAGCAAAATGAAAGACCTGCGCATTGCCCTGGTTCAAATGCAGGTAACCATTGGCGACGTGAAAAAGAACCGGGAAAAAATGGCTGCCTTTGTGGAGGAAGCGGCCGGCAGGAAGGTGGAGATGATTCTCTTCCCCGAGCTATGCGTGCAGGGGTATAACCGGGAAAGGACACGGGAATTTGCCGAACCCATTCCCGGGGAAAGCACGAACCACATCAGCCAGCTGGCCCGCTCCTTTAACATGGTCATACTGGCCGGGCTGGCTGAAGCCTCCGGCGGTGAGAAACCCTACATCACCCAGGTAGTAGCGTACCCCAACGGCCGGGTGGATAAATACCGCAAAACCCATTTGGGCAAGAGCGAGAAACCACATTTCACCCCCGGCGACCAGCTACCGGTTTTCGAAACGGAAAAGGCCCGGTTCGGTATTGAAATTTGCTGGGACTTGCATTTCCCCGAAGTTACCACCGTGCTTTCTTTGCAGGGAGCAGAAATTATTTTTGCCCCCCACGCTTCACCTACTATTGTAGGGGACCGGAGGAATATCTGGCTCAAGTATCTCTCTGCCCGGGCCTACGATAACAGTGTGTTTGTAGCTGCCTGCAACCTGGTGGGGCCGACCGGGGAAAAAAAACAGGAATTCTGTGGCGGAGCGCTGGTTATTGATCCTAAGGGCGATGTGGTGGCCGAAGATTTCCGGGGAAAGGAAGGATTGCTGGTAGTTGACCTGGACTCCCGGCTCATCAATACCATCCGCAACAATGAGGCTACCAGTATGCGCCATAGCTTTTACCTGCAGTCCAGAAGGCCAGAGTTATACCAGTTACTGGTCAATACCCCGTTAACAAATTAACCCCGGAGCTTTTTCCGGGGTTAATTTGTCTGTACAATCCTTTAGCCCTCACGGGCAGCCTGTTTCTTTTTGGCTTCCTGGAGAACCTCCTCCTTGATCTTCAGGGCATCTCCCATCACCATACCAAATTGCAGCCATTTAAATCCAAACTGCAACAGCTCCAGGTCGTCGGTTTTGATCCGTTCCACGACCTCCGGATCCACTTCAAAAACATCCAGGAACCTGCTTTCAAAGACAAACTGCCTGAACTTGTCCAGATCATAGCAGGCCATATAATACATCTGGACAATGCGCGGGTTGGCCACCTTTTCGTTCAGCACCCGGGGGCTGTTGGAAAGCAGCTTGAAGATGGCCTCTACATCCTCATAGACAAACAGTCCCTGCTCCCTGAGGTAATCTTCAACATACAGCTCTTGGGGCTCTTCCAGGCCCCGGCAACGGGACGGGTCAGTTAAGATAGTGAACTGATCGCATTCGGAACACCTGTCTAAAGGAAACATGCGACACGCCCAGGGGCGATCGTCATAGATCTGACATCCCCGGGGAGTTACAAAGGGGCACTTTCTGTCCTGTTCTTCATCCATTTTCAAGAGTACCACGGGTAAGCCGGTTCCTTCCCCAATTAAGGAGACGGTATAACGATCCAGAAATTCCCCCGAGGAAAGTCCCAGCCTTTTGCGCATGCGCAGGACGTCAAAAGGTGAGAGATAAATGTTTACATCCCGGCAACAGTGGGTGAAACAGGAAAGCCCTGGATGACAGGAAAAGTGAAACTTGCTGTCACTGCTCAGTAGCGGTTTTTCATTGACCATAATTTTTTATCCCCTCTTCCCAATATTAAGTTAAGTTAATTGCAAAAAAGTTATTTAACCAATTCTTCCGGATCGCGGCCGCTCTCACCACGGCCATTCTGTCCTTTCTTTAGGCTAACTCATTATAACCCTTTTTTGTCCGAAATAGCAAGCCAATCTTTCCTGCCAAAAATACAAGGGACAGGTACATTGAAAACGCACCCGTCCCTTGCTCAAGCGGTATAAATAGCACCTTTGGGACAGCGGGCCAAACAGGCCCCGCATTTCAAGCACTTCTGCCGGTCAATAAAATAGGGCTGGCCTTTCTTTTCCCCTATAATGGCTTTGGCGACACATTCCCGGGCACACAAGCCGCAGGCAACGCATTTTTCCTCATCTATTACGTAGTCAAGCAATGCCCGGCAGACTCCGGCGGGACAGCGCTTATCCCTGATGTGGGCCTCATATTCGTCCCGGAAGTATTTTAAGGTGGAAAGAACAGGGTTGGGCGCAGTCTGGCCCAGGCCACATAAAGAAGCGTCCATAACCTCCCGGGAAAGCTCTTCCAGCTCGTTCAGGTCTCCCATTTGTCCTTGTCCCAGGGTAATCCGTTCCAGAATTTCCAGCATGCGCTTTGTTCCCACCCTGCAGGGAGTGCACTGGCCGCAGGACTCATCCTGGCTAAACTGCAGATAAAACTTGGCAATGTCTACAATGCAATCGGTTTCGTCCAGGACGATCATGCCTCCGGAACCCATCATGGAGCCCAGCTGCTTTAAGGATTCGTAGTCAATGGGCGTATCCAGGTAACGTTCTGGAATACATCCCCCGGAGGGGCCGCCGGTTTGTACCGCCTTGAATTGCCGTCCTTCGGGAATCCCTCCACCAATATCAAAAACCACAGTACGTAATGTAGTGCCCATGGGCACCTCAATTAAACCCGTATTCAAAACCTTGCCGGCCAGGGAAAAGACCTTGGTTCCCCGGCTGTTTTCCGTACCGAGGGAGGCAAACCAGGCGGGCCCTTCGCGAATGATCACCGGCACATTGGCGTAGGTTTCCACGTTATTCAGCAGGGTGGGCTTTCCCCACAGACCGCACTGGGCAGGGTAGGGAGGCCGGGGGCGGGGTTCACCCCGCTCGCCAACGGCCGAACGCAAAAGGGCGGTCTCCTCGCCGCAAACAAAGGCACCGGCACCCAGGCGCAGGTCGATGTCAAAGTCAAAATTAGTATTAAATATGCGCCGCCCCAGTAATCCATACTGCCGGGCCTGGGCAATAGCCCGTTCCAACCGGTCTACGGCAATGGGATACTCTGCCCGCACGTAAATATAACCTTCCCGGGCCCCAATGGCATAGCCGGCAATGGCCATGGCTTCCAGCACGCTGTGGGGATCTCCCTCGAGAATACTCCGATCCATAAACGCCCCGGGATCCCCCTCGTCCGCATTGCAAACCACGTATTTTACCGGTCCCTCCGCGACCGCCGCCAGCTCCCATTTACGGCCGGTGGGAAAACCCGCACCGCCCCGCCCCCGCAAGCCGGATTGCTTAATAGCATCCACCACCTGGGCCGGCGTCCAATTTAGCAGGACATCGGCCAGGGCAAAATAGCCCTCACATGCTATATATTCCGTAATATCCTCGGGGTTGATCAGACCACAATTGCGCAGGGCTACCCGGTATTGGGCGCGGAAAAACTGGATATCTGAAAGGCGTCGCTTTCTTTCCCCGGAAGCCGGTTCTTCATAAAGAAGGCGTTCCACTACCTGACCTTCCAGCAAATGTTTTTCCACGATTTCGGCAACATCTTCTTTTTTTACCAAACAATAAAGGGTTTGTCCGGGGTAAATAACCACCAGGGGTCCCATTTTACAAAAACCAAAACAACCCGTCTTGATTACCCGGGCCTGGACCTTCTTTAACTGAACCTGTTTGGCCAGCTCCTCCCTTACCTGATGGCTGGCCGAAGATGTGCAACCCGTACCGGTACAGACCAGCACCTGCCAGCCGGCGGCATCCCCCGGTTTTTCCCTGCGGGCGTTAATGTCCGGGAGCCGTTTCTTCTGGATATCGATCAGGTCGTTCAGCCCGTTGATCACCGGCAATCACCTCCCTGCGCCGGTACTTCCGCAACAGCTTAGCCACATCCTGACGTCTAAATTTTCCGTACACTTCATCCTCAACCGTTAGAACTGGCGCCAACCCGCAGGCACCCACACAGCGGGTGCTCTTCACCGTAAATAAACCGTCAGCGGAGGTATCGCCCTCGTGCAGGTCCAGCTGGCGCCTGAACTCGTCGAGAATACCCTGGGCGCCCTGAACGTAGCAGGCCGTTCCCATGCAGACACTGATGCCGTATTTTCCCCGGGGCTCTGTATGAAAGAGGGCGTAAAACGTAACCACCCCGTTAACCTCACTTACCGGCATGTCCAGCTTGCCTGCAATATAGGTTTGCACTTCCTCCGGCAGGTAGCCAAAAATATCCTGAGCCTCTTTCAGGATGCGGATTAGCTGTCCCTCCTGATGGCCGTAGCGTTCAATTACCTCGTCCAGCTGCCGGTACTTTTCGTCCAACTCCTTTTCCCCGCCGGCCACGGCTTTCACCTCCTAAAGGATAGTTTGCCGTGGGAAGAATTAATAAATGCACCTCTTTAAGGAATCATTAATACAAAAATTGGTAATCCTACAGATAAGAATGATAAACCATAAAACAAACTCAAAGGAGGGTCAGTAGTGAAGGTATTTAAATTTCCCCGCCGGGCCTTGTATCTCGCCTACCAGTCCTGGCAAAAACGTCGCCGGCGGGGTGAGCTTTTGCGTTACTACGTTAAACCAAAAGAAGACAGCCGCAACCGGATTGCCCGCTGGCTGGATTTCTACGGTACCCTTTTAATATTGTGGATATTGAGTTTCGTGTTTTTAACCACGTTCTGGCCCGGTAAGATCGCCCTGTCCTTTTCCCTGGCCATCGTAAGTTCCACCGGTCTTTTGGCGGCAAAAATCCAAAAGAAAAGGTTCCAGACGGAAACCCTCTATCGCAAACTACGCTCTTTAGCTGAAAAGTACCGGGAGAAATTAAAGCAGTTCAGAACTGCTGAAGAACTGGCTTCTTTTTTATGGCCGATCCTGGAAAGCCTGCCCCAGTTTGAGCAGGCGCGGCCAAAGGGTAGAAAAAGGGACAAGACGGCAAAAGTACCGGCCGGAGTTATCCAGGCAACTTACCGTAATGTACCCGTACTCGTCGAGTTTATACCGGCCGACCAGAGTCCGGTGGATGTTTCCGCGGTGCATAACCTGGTCAGGACGATGAAAAAGCAGGGTTATCAATACGCCCTCCTGGTTACCCCCGGGGAATTTGCCCCGAGCACCAGACGGCTGGTGGCTTCACTGCGCAGCCAATACCGCATTGCCCTGGTGCCGGAAAAAGAACTGTTGTACCTCGTGGCCCAGGCAGAAAAAATAAAGGAGTCCACAGACCAGATAACGGCGGAAAAAACCATATCCCTCCCGTCTCTGTCTGCCCTCAAGCAAGTGGCCCTTGATTATAAAAAGGGGCGCGCTTACCTGACTGCCGGGGCGTTTTTAATAGGCTTCCATTTCCTGTTAGGGATAAACAATCCGGTCGGCAAGGTTTACCTTTTCCTGGCCGCGGTCAACCTCGTGCTGGCCGTGCTCTGTCTGGTTTTCGGGGAAAGGGAAACGGCGCCGCCGGATTTCCACGACCTCCAGCCCGAAACATAACGCCTCCTGGAAAAACGTGGGGCCACTGTCAAAGGTGGTCCCTTTAATTATTCTTGATGGTACATAGAATTAATGTAAGTTACTAACAATATCGATATGTAGCCTATTGAGGTGTCACAATGCACGATCCGGGGAAGATTTCAGGTCTGCAAATGGTATATTTGCTGATCAATGTTGTCGGTGCTACGGCCCTGGTTTTTTTGCCCGGGTTTACTGCATCCATAGTGGGAAGGGATGACTGGGTAACCCCGGTTCTGGCCACCCTGCCCGGTTTTTACGTCATCCTGGTAATCACAGCCCTGGGCCGGCGTTTTCCCGACCGGACCATTGTGCAGTACATAGAAAAACTGCTGGGCCCCTGGCTGGGAAAAATCATCGCCTTTTTCTACGTGCTGTTTTTTCTGCACGTGAACGGAGTGATCGTGCGGGAATTTGGTGAACTGGTTGCCGCCACCATTATGCCCCAAACCCCACAGGTAGTTTTTGCCGCTTTAATGGTTGCTGTCTGCAGCTACGGCCTGCACCAGGGCCTGGAGGTGATAGCCCGGGTTATGGAATTAGCTTACCCTATGATGCTTATCCTCTTTGGCTTAATTCTCATTCTGGTGTCCGGGCACATGGAACTGGCCAACCTGTTTCCAATGCTCCAACACGATTTCAAAACCATCATCCGGGCCAGCCTCAATCCCATTGCCTGGCGGAATGAGGTGTTTCTCCTGGGCATGTTCTTTCCCTACCTGGCCAGGCCTGATTTGGCCCGACGCAACGGGATCATTGCCGTAGCGGTCATCGGATTGATCCTTACTGTAAACGCCCTCGCCTGTACCGCCGTCTTTGGTGTCTCCACCGGAAGGTTTAATTTTGCCACCTTCGAGCTGGTGAGGCTGGCCGGTTTTGGTACCTTTTTAACCCGTCTTGACGCCATCTGGATTGTGATCTGGATCGTGGGTATCTTTGGAAAGGTAGCCTTATTTCATTATGCCGCGATAATGGGCACTGTCCAGCTGCTCAGACTTAAAGACCATCGAACCGTTATCGTTCCGTTGAGTATTCTTCTCATTGCCCTGTCCCTGAGCCAGTTTAAAAATTTAACGGAAATGATGGCCTGGATTAACGGTCCCTGGATTCCCTACGCCTATCTCTTTGAAATGGGCATTCCCACCTTTTTGCTTCTCCTGGCTTTCTTAAGGGAAAAACCTGCCCTCAAACGTAACCCATCAAAGTAAACCGGGAATTTTGGCTAAAAAAATAATCCAGCAGGGTGTTAACCAGCTGGACCTAGCCTAAAACAGTTATGGCGGGAGTGTGTGAGAATCGAACTCACCCGGGACGGGATTGCCGCCCCACAGCTGGTTTTGAAGACCAGGAGGGCCACCAGGCCCCATCCACTCCCTTGAAATCCATCTTATATTATAACATGAATAACTTAAAACAGGCAAACCAAAAAACAAACCCCTCTCCATCCACTGCCATTGATTTTAAGGGAAAAATATAATACCCTAGATTAGAGAGTTGTCCGGTAGCTGGCTTTAGAAGGATTTTACCAGTTATCCGTGGAATAATACAAAAAGCCGGGGTTTGACTTAATTACAGGCAGGTGAGCTTTTAGGAAAAGATGCGGGAGTTGTTTGAGGAAATTAAAGATGAATTGGCCATCGTAGAACGGGAATTGCAAGCCACCTTGCAAACCCCGGATCCTTTTCTCACCGTAACCTCTACCCATCTTTTAAAAGCAGGGGGAAAGCGCCTGCGCCCCGCCTTTAGCTTGTTAGGGGGCAAGTGCGCCAATTTTCACCTGGAACGGGTCCTGCCCCTGGCGGTAGCTTTAGAACTCATCCATATGGCCACCCTGGTTCACGATGATGTGGTGGACGCGGCCATGACCCGCCGCGGCGTACCCACCATTAAGGCCCGCTGGGGGAACCGGATTTCTACTCATATTGGAGACTACCTGTTTGCCCAATCCCTGATCCTGATTGCCAGTTACGATGAACCTCTGATACCCCGGGTGCTGGCCGATACCAGCGTAAAAATGTGCGAAGGGGAAATCCAGCAAATTTCCAGCTCCTTTGATGCCGGGCAAACGGTGAAGGACTATTTTTCGCGCATTAACCGCAAAACCGCCCTGCTCATTGCCGCCAGCTGCCAGTTAGGGGCCGTAGCCTGCGGTGCTCCAAGGGAAGTACATCTTGCTTTACGGCGGTACGGGCACAACATCGGCATGGCCTTTCAAATAACCGACGACATCCTGGACCTGGTGGCTGAACAGCGCCAACTGGGCAAACCGGTGGGCAGCGACTTGCGCCAGGGCATTATTACCCTGCCGGTCATTTACGCCCTGGAGCACAGCCCCCAGCGGGAACGTTTAAGGACATTGATTTTATCCCGGGAGAAGGATGAGGAACAGGTCCAGGAAGCAATAGCCCTCATCCGGCATTGCGGCGGGATCAAACATTCCATTGAAGTAGCCGAGAAATACATATTGAAGGCCAAAGGGGCTTTAAAGCAGTTGCCGGAACGCCCCGCCAAGAAAATTTTAGCAGCCATTGCAGATTTTATAAGCATCAGAAAATTCTAGATAAAGGACTGAAGCTATTTTGCCGAAGTGTTATCCCGTCTCTTTAATTTTATCCCAGCGCCTGTGCCTGGTAGTGGGCGGCGGCAGCGTAGCGGAGCGCAAGGTGTTATCCCTCCTGGCCTGTGGGGCTAAAGTAAAGGTGGTCAGTCCCACCCTTACTCCACCCTTACGTGGACTGGTGGAAAAGGGAGAAATCAGCTACCGGCAGGGGGAATACGAAACTGCCGACCTTGCAGGCGTCTTTTTAGTAATTGCCGCCACTGACCGGGATGAGATCAACCGCCGGGTAGCAGCCGAGGCAATGGCCAGAAATATGCTGGTGAACGTGGTAGACGATCCACCCCATGGCAATTTTTATGTCCCGGCAGTGGTAAGGCGGGGCTCCCTGCAAATCGCCATCTCCACCGACGGCAAAAGCCCCCTGCTGGCCCGGAAGATTAAAGAAGAGCTCGAAAAACGTTATGGCCCGGAATACGGTCTTTTGGTTAATTTGCTGGGTGAATTACGCCACGATATTTTAGAAAATATAGCCGATCCCCGTAAAAGACGGGACTTGCTGACGGCCATCCTGGATGATCAGGTTTTGCAGTTGCTGGCCAGGGGAGAACTCGAGCAAGCAAAGGAGCGGGTAATCAATGCTTATCATCGCGGTCGGAGTCAACCATAGAACAGCACCGGTGGAAATACGGGAACGGCTTTCCTTCTCGGATCATTCCCTGGAAACATCTTTGGCCCGGTTAAACAGTTATCCCGCCATTGAGGGGTGTGTCATCCTGTCTACCTGTAACCGGACGGAAATTTACGCCGCCACGCGGGAACTGGACGAGGGGTTAAATGCCATCTGGGATTTCCTCTCCAGGAAATCGGGGGTGGACATCTCGGAAATTAAAAACTACACCTACGCCCATACCCTCTATGATACCATCCGCCATCTGTTCCGGGTGGCAGCCGGTCTGGATTCCATGATCCTGGGGGAAACCCAGATTCTGGGCCAGGTGCGTCATGCCTACCAGTTGGCCTGCCAGTTCGGGGCAACCAACCGGGTGCTGAACACCCTGTTCCAGCAGGCCATCACCGTAGGTAAACGGGTACGCACGGAAACGGGTATCGATCAGAACGCCGTATCCATCAGCTATGCCGCCGTGGAGCTGGCTAAACAACAATTTAAGGACCTTTCCGGACGCTCGGTGCTGGTTATTGGTGCAGGCAAGATGAGCGAGCTGACCGCCCGCCACCTGGTAGCCAACGGTGTATCGGGAGTGATTGT
Source organism: Desulfofundulus salinus (assembly GCF_003627965.1). Classification (NCBI taxonomy): domain Bacteria; kingdom Bacillati; phylum Bacillota; class Clostridia; order Eubacteriales; family Peptococcaceae; genus Desulfofundulus; species Desulfofundulus salinus. The sequence continues at coordinate 1,770,688 of NZ_RBWE01000001.1, forward strand.
TTCCAACCGCTCCTATCAGCGGGCCGTGGACCTGGCCGCCCAGTTTAATGGCCGGGCAGTAAAATTCGATCAACTTTACCAGTATATCGAGGAAGCGGACATCGTCATCAGCTGTACCGCAGCCTCCCACTATGTGGTACGCCTTAATGACGTGGCGGAAGCCATTGCCCGCCGGCAGGGCCGGGAGCTGATGATCATCGATATTGCGGTACCCCGGGACATTGACCCGGCGGTGGGACAGTTGCCGGGAGTAACTCTTTATGATATCGATGATTTGCAACAGGTGGTCGACCACAACCTGGCCCAGCGTAAAAAGGCCGCCGTGGCGGCAGAAAGCATCATTGAAGAAGAACTGGATCAGTTTATGCAGTGGTTGAGTATGCAGTTTGTCGTGCCCACCATTGTGGCCTTAAAGCAACGGGGAGAAGAAATCAAACAAAAGGAATTGCGCCGGGCCCTCAACCGGCTGGGGGACATCTCCGAGCATGATCGCAAGGTGGTCAGTTCCCTGGCCAACTCCATTGTTAATCAGCTGTTGCACGTACCGGTGACCCAGCTAAAAGCCTATGCTCTTACCCCTGAGGGTCACCTGTATATGAAAGTATTGCAAAATCTTTTTAAACTGGAAATACCAGGTGAACAATCCCAGGCCGGGAAAAAGCCTGTACAGGGTAACCTGGCCACCGGCAGATGAGTGGTAAGCTGGTGGTAGCAGTGCCCGACTCCGGACCAAGAGAGCAGGCCTTATTTATGGAGGCAAATTTAATGAAGCAAGAAATTATCATCGGTACGCGGGACAGCCAGCTGGCCATGTGGCAGGCCCGGTGGGTATTGGAAAAACTGCAAAAGCTATACCCCCGGAAAAGATTTGTCCTGCGCGGTATGAAAACCCGGGGAGACCACATCCTGGATGTGGCCCTGGCTAAAATAGGGGATAAAGGCCTGTTTACCAAAGAACTGGAATTGGCTCTATCGGCCCGGGAAATTGATCTGGCGGTCCATAGCATGAAAGACCTGCCTACCCGGTTGCCCGAGGGTCTAATCATCGGGGCCTTTTGCCAGCGGGAGTACCCGGGGGACGTGTTAATTTCCCGCTACGGCCTTACCCTGGAAACACTGCCTTCAGGTGCCCGCATCGGCACCAGCAGCTTGCGGCGCACCGCCCAGTTACTTCATTTCCGGCCCGACCTTAACGTTACTACCATCCGGGGAAACTTGACCACCCGGCTACGCAAATTGGAGGAATTAAATCTGGATGCCATAATTCTGGCTTACGCCGGGATACACCGTCTGGGACATGATGCACGCATCACCCAATTCATCCCCTTTGACATCTGCCTGCCCGCCGTAGGCCAGGGAGCTATTGCCATTGAAATTCGCGCGGATGATCCGGAAATTCAGGATTTAATTCGTCCCCTGGATGACCCAGATTCCCGGGCAACCATTACCGCCGAGAGGGCGCTGATGAGGAAACTGGAAGGCGGCTGCCAGGTACCCATTGGTGCCCTGGGACAAATACAGCATAACCAGCTGCTTCTGGAAGGGGCCGTAGCCAGTCTTGATGGCCGCCAACTGGTTCGGGACAGAATTTCCGGACCACCAAACCAGGCAGAACAACTGGGAGAAGAGCTGGCTGCCCGGTTAATAAAACTGGGTGCGGAGGAAATCTTAAAAAAGGCGCGACAGGAGTTTGATCTTGAATGAAAAAGGGAACTGTTTATCTGGTAGGAGCAGGTCCCGGGGATCCGGGACTGATTACTGTTAAGGGACTGGCCTGTATTCAAAAAGCCGACGTTATTGTTTACGACCGCCTGGCCAGTTCCAAGCTATTATCCCATGCTGCTCCCGGGGCAGAGCTGATTTATGTGGGCAAAAGCCCCGCCGGGCATTCCATGACCCAGGAAGAAATCAACCAGCTCCTGGTAGAAAGGGCCCTAAAGGGGCAGGTGGTTGTGCGCCTGAAAGGGGGGGACCCCTTTGTTTTTGGCCGGGGCGGGGAAGAGGCCGAGGTTCTGGCGGAGGCAGGCGTCCCCTTTGAAGTGGTGCCAGGAATCACCTCGGCTGTTGCCGTGCCGGCCTATGCGGGCATCCCGGTTACCCACCGGGATTGCACCTCTACCCTGGCAGTGATCACAGGCAACGAGGATCCCTCTAAGGAAAGTTCCCGCATTAACTGGGAAAAGCTGGCCACCGGGGCGGACACTTTGGTTTTTTTAATGGGCATGACCAACCTGGAATCCATTGTCAAACAGCTCACCAGGCACGGTCGTGACCCCCAAACACCGGTGGCGGTAATCTGCTGGGGAACCCGTCCGGAGCAAAAAACCGTCGTGGGTACTTTAGCAAATATTGTTTCCCGGACCATGGAAGCAGGCGTTACCAACCCGGCCGTAATCATTGTGGGCGAAGTGGTAACCCTGCGGGAAAAGCTGTCCTGGTACGAAAAGAAGCCCCTTTTCGGGAAACGGGTCCTGGTCACCCGGAGCCGGGAACAGGCCAGCCAGTTATCCCGGGCCATTGAGGCGCTGGGAGGAGAAGCGGTGGAGTTTCCCACCATCCAAATCGTAGAACCGGAAAGCTACGAACCCATAGATGCAGCCATTGCCCGGCTGGATTCCTACCGCTGGATTATCTTTACCAGCGTCAATGGTGTGCGCTTCTTCTTTGCCCGTCTGCTGCAACAGGGGAAAGATGTGCGGGATCTAAAAGGGGCTAATCTTTGCGCCATTGGACCCAAAACTAAAGAAGCCCTGGAAAGGTATGCTTTGAAAGTTACTTACGTACCCGATGAATACCGGGCAGAACAAATCATTGCCGGTTTAAAAGGCCAGATCAAACCCGGCGACCGCATCCTTTTACCCCGGGCGGACATTGCGCGGAAAGTGTTGACCGAACTGCTATCCGGCCTGGGAGCAGTGGTTGACGAGGTGGTGGCCTACCGCACCATCCCAACCGGGGAGGATACCCAACTGGTCAGGCAAATGCTGGCTGAAGGAAAGATTCACATCATTACCTTTACCAGCTCGTCTACCGTGCGCAATTTCGTTGAACTGCTGAAAGAACACAAGCTGCCCCGGTTGCTGCAGGGAGTAACGGTGGCCTGTATCGGCCCGGTAACGGCCCAGACCGCCCGGGAATTGGGCCTGCCCGTGCACGTACAGGCGCGCCGCTATACCATTGAAGGCCTGCTGGAGGTCGTTATTGAGGCAGCCCAAGGGGGGAATCAAGATGATCAGTATCAGTAAATTGCTCCTGGATACCGCCAATTTTGGTGATCAGCTGCGTTACACCCCTTCCTCCCGCAACCAGATCCACGGAACAACCGCGGGCCAGGGACCGGTGGTGGTATGGAACATGACCCGTACCTGCAACCTGCGCTGCATTCATTGTTATGCCAATGCAGACAACCAGAAGCACCCCGGTGAATTAACTACGGCCGAAGCCAAAAAATTTATTGATGACCTGGCTGCCTTCAAGGTACCGGTACTCTTATTTTCCGGCGGCGAACCCTTAATGCGCCAGGATTTTTTTGAACTGGCGGCTTACGCCACCAGCCGGGGCATCCGCACCACCGTTTCCACCAACGGCACCCTGATTACCCCCGCCGTAGCCCGCCGTTTAAAAGAAATAGGCGTGGGCTACGTAGGCATCAGCCTGGATGGCACCGGGAAAAACAACGACCACTTCCGGGGCCGGCCGGGAGCTTTTCAAGCCGCCCTGGAGGGCATCCGCAATTGCCTGGCGGTGGGGCAGCGGGTGGGGCTGCGCTTTACCATCAACCGGCATAACTTTCACCAGATGGAAGCCATCTTTGACCTCATTGAGCGGGAAAACATCCCCCGGGTATGTTTTTACCATCTGGTTTACAGTGGCCGGGGAAAGGAAATGTTAAAAGACGATATTACCCACCAGGAGTCCCGGGCCGCCCTGGACCTGATCATGGAACGGACGCTTGATTTCCACCGCCGGGGCCTGTCCAAAGAGATTTTAACCGTGGATAATCATGCCGATGGGATTTATGTATACTTGAAATTGCGGGAAAGGGACCTCCAAAGGGCAGAGCGGGTTTACCAGCTGCTTTTGCACAACGGGGGCAACCGTTCCGGCATAGCCATTGCCGCCGTGGACTGGGAAGGCAACGTCCATCCGGACCAGTTTACTCCCCAGCACACCTTCGGCAATGTGCGGGAGAAAAGCTTCGGTGAAATCTGGACGGATCTCTCCCAGCCCATTCTGGCCGGGTTGAAAAACCGCCGTCCTCTTTTAAAGGGACGCTGTGCCCGCTGCCGCTGGCTGGAAATATGTAACGGCAATTTCCGTACCCGGGCAGAAGCGGTATTTAACGATTTCTGGGCACCCGATCCCGCCTGCTACTTGACGGATGAAGAAATCGGTATTGCTTAGAACAAGGAGGTGCGTCCGGTGGCCTTTCCCATAACCCGTCCCCGCCGTTTGCGGGTGAAGGAAAACATCCGCCGCCTGGTGCGGGAAACCTGCCTGACGGTAGACGACCTTATCTACCCGCTTTTTGTCACCCACGGCCGGGGGGTTCAAAGCCCCGTAGAAGCCATGCCCGGGGTGTATAATCTTTCCCCGGATATGCTCCTGGAAGAAGCAGCCCGGGTGGTCGATCTGGGCATACCCGGCATTCTCCTTTTCGGCATTCCCCGGGAAAAAGATGAAACAGCACGGGAAGCTTATGACGATGAGGGGATTGTGCAGCAGGCCGTGCGGGCAATTAAGAAGGAGTTCCCCGAACTGGTGGTCATTACCGACGTCTGTCTCTGTGAATACACCAGCCACGGTCACTGTGGAGTGGTAGAACAGGGACGCATTCTCAACGACCCGACCCTCGAGCTCCTGGCCCGTACGGCCCTTTCCCATGCCCGGGCCGGAGCCGACATGGTAGCTCCTTCCGACATGATGGACGGCCGGGTGGCCGCCATCCGCCGTGCCCTGGACGAAGCCGGTTACCAGGATGTATCCATCATGTCCTATGCGGCCAAGTATGCGTCAGCCTATTATGGCCCCTTCCGGGAAGCGGTGGGCTCGGCACCCCAGTTCGGAGACCGCCGCTCCTACCAGATGGACCCCCCCAATGCCCGGGAGGCTCTGCGGGAGATAGCCCTGGATATTGAAGAAGGGGCCGACATTATCATGGTCAAACCTGCTCTGGCCTACCTGGATATTGTCCGGCAGGCGCGGGATGCTTTTAACTACCCCGTAGCAGTTTATAACGTCAGCGGGGAATATGCCATGGTTAAGGCCGCGGCCCTGCGGGGCTGGATTGACGAACGCCGGGTTGTCCTGGAAACCCTCACCGGAATGAAACGGGCCGGGGCCGACATTATCATCACTTACCACGCCAAGGACGTGGCCCGCTGGTTACGGGAAGGTTAGTTCTTAGAGAGGATGTTAAGCCGTGCTGGTTTCCTGGAATACTACCAACGCCTGTAATTTGACCTGCCGGCACTGCTACCGGGACGCCGGTGCCAGGATGGAGGAAGAATTAAGTACTTCCGAAGCTGCCAGTCTAATTGATGAAATTGCCCGGGCCCGTTTTAAAATTATGATCTTCAGCGGAGGTGAACCCCTTCTACGGCCCGATATATATGAGCTGGTGGGGTATGCGGCCCGGAAAGGCCTGCGCCCGGTTTTTGGTACCAATGGCACTTTAATTACCGGCAGTGTAGCCGAAAAATTAAAGCAGGCCGGGGCGCTGGCCATGGGGATTAGCCTGGACAGCACCGAACCGGAACAGCACGACCGTTTCCGCGGTGTCCCGGGAGCCTGGCAGGCCGCCGTGGAGGGCATGGAAGCCTGCCGGAAAGCCGGCTTGCCCTTTCAAATTCATACCACGGTAGTGGAATGGAACTACGAACAGGTAGAGGCGTTAACCGACCTGGCCGTGCGTATGGGAGCTGTAGCCCACCACGTGTTTTTCCTGGTACCCACCGGAAGGGCCGTAAATATGGAAGAGGAATCCCTCAGGGCCGAACAATACGAGCGCTTACTTCACCGGTTAATGAAAAAACAAAGGGAAGTGCCCATTGAAGTAAAGCCCACCTGTGCCCCCCAGTTTATGCGCATTGCCGCCCAAATGGGCTTAAAACTGCGCTTTCAAAAGGGGTGCCTGGCCGGCACGGGTTACTGCATCATCAGCCCGAAGGGGGACGTCCAGCCATGTGCCTATTTAAACATGCCCGTGGGCAATGTGCGGGAAACACCCTTTAGCCTTATCTGGCAGAATAACCCGGTATTCAAACGGCTGCGCACCGGCGGGTACGGCGGCGGTTGCGGCAGCTGTAACTACCGGAATATTTGCGGTGGTTGCCGGGCCCGAGCCTACTTCTACCACGGGGATTATATGGCCGAGGACCCCTGGTGCCTGTACCGGAAAGGCAAAAAACCAACGGGGGAATAGTTCATGACTCTGGATAGTCTGGATAAACAACTGTTGAATATAATCCAAAGCCATCTACCCATCGAACCGGAACCCTACAAAAAACTCGCCGAAACCCTGGGCACCACCGAAGAGGACATCCTGGCCCGGCTAAAACGTCTCATTGAAAAGGGGGTAATCCGGCGGCTGGGGGCTATCTTTGACTCCCGCCGGGTAGGTTACAGCGGTACCTTATGTGCTATGAAAGTACCGGCGGAGAGAATTAAGGAAGTGGCGGCCGTGATCAACAGCTTTCCAGGGGTAACCCATAATTATTTGCGGGATCACCCGTACAACATGTGGTTTACGCTGCTGGTGGAATCCCAGGCCAAGCTGGAAAATACCTTGGAGGAAATCAAAAGACGCACCGGCATAGCAGATATGCTCCACCTCCCGGCCTTAAGAATTTTTAAAATCAGGGTGAACTTTGACCTGGGGGAGGATGAAAATGCTTAGCCAGCTGGACAAAGAAATTATCCGCGCCCTGCAGGAAGGTCTTCCCCTGGTCAGCCGTCCCTTTTTGGCCCTGGCGGAAAAACTGGGTATTGGTGAGGAAGAGCTTTTGGCCAAGGTGCGGGATTTTGTCGACCGGGGGGTGATCCGGCGTTTTGGGGCGGCCGTGCGCCATCAGGACCTGGGTTACGTTTCCAACGCCATGGTGGTCTGGCAAGTCCCGGAGGAACGCATGGAAGAAGTGGGCCGGCTGATGGCCTCCTTTGATGAGGTTTCCCACTGTTACCAGCGTCCCGCCCGACTACCCGACTGGCCGTACAACTTGTTTACCGTGGTCCACGGACAGACGCCCCAGGATTGCCGGGAGATTGCCGCCCGGCTCTCCCGGACCAGCGGGGTTGCCAACTACCGTCTGTTATTTAGTATAGCCGAATTAAAAAAGAGCAGTATGAAATACTTTGTGGAGAAATGAGGGTGGTATCTTGTCTTACGAAAGGTCTAAGGAACTGTTCGCCCAGGCCCGCCGTTACATGCCCGGCGGCGTAAACAGCCCCGTAAGGGCCTTTAAAGCCGTGGGGGGACAACCCCTTTTCATTGCCCGGGGAAAGGGAGCGCTGATTTATGATGTGGACGGCAATGAATACATAGACTACGTGGGCTCCTGGGGACCGCTCATCCTGGGTCACCGGCACCCGGAAGTAACGGCGGCCCTGCAGGAATGCCTGGAAATCGGCACCAGTTTTGGTGCTCCCACCGAACTGGAAATTGAGCTGGCCAGGGCCATTGTAGAAGCGCTACCGGCCGTGGAAATGGTGCGCCTGGTAAACTCGGGCACCGAAGCAACCATGAGCGCCCTGCGGCTGGCCCGAGCGTACACGGGGCGCAATAAAATTGTTAAGTTTGAGGGCTGTTACCATGGCCACGCCGACTTTTTGTTGATTAAAGCCGGTTCCGGGGCCCTTACCCTGGGGGTGCCCAGCAGCCCCGGTGTGCCGGCCAGCACGGCGGCGGACACCATTGCGGCCCCATATAACGACCTGGATACTTTAGAAGCAATCTTCGCCCGGGAAGGCGAGGATATTGCCGCCGTGATTGTGGAACCGGTAGCGGGCAACATGGGCGTAGTACCGCCCAGGGAAGGCTTTCTGGAGGGCCTCAGGGAAATCACCCGCCGTTACGGAGCATTATTGATCTTTGATGAAGTGATCACCGGCTTCAGGCTTTCTTACGGCGGCGCCCAGGCCCTGTACAATATCGATCCCGACCTGACCTGCCTGGGCAAAATCATCGGCGGCGGCCTGCCCGTGGGCGCCTACGGTGGAAAGCGGCACATCATGGAACAGGTGGCGCCGGAAGGCCCGGTTTACCAGGCAGGCACCCTTTCGGGCAACCCCCTGGCCGTAACCGCGGGCCTGGCCACCTTAAAGGTACTAAAACGGCCCGGCACTTACGAAGAACTGGAGCGCAAGTCCGCCCTTCTCGCCCGGGGACTGGCCGAAGCCGCCGGGGAAGCAGGCCTTGTGCTCTCCTTTAACCGGGTTGGTTCCATGCTCTGCACTTTCTTTACCGAAACACCGGTAGTGGATTATGCCACTGCCTGCACGGCCGATACCCGCCGCTTTGCTGCCTTCTTCCAGTCTATGCTGGAACAGGGGATTTACCTGGCCCCGTCCCAATTCGAGGCAGCCTTTGTCAGCCTGGCCCATACCGACGATCAAATCCAGCGGACGGTGGAAGCAGCCCGGAAGGCCTTTGCCGCTGCCAGCAAAATATAAAAATAAGGTCACAGGGTTGGAGGAAAAGGGCGAATTGATGTTCGCAACCATTCCCCGAGGAGAAACTTCTTTTCGGGGCTTTTCTTTGCTCTTCGGGAAAAAGTCATTTGACAGACAGGGGTACAAATGATATAAAATACCTAGCATGTGAATTTTATAACTTAAAAACCGGTCTTCTACCGGGGCCGGGGTAAGGCCCCTTATTTGCATAGAATAACATAGAAGATAAGGAGGCGATTTGATGAAGACCCTGCGCGTCCCCGAAGCCACAGTAACCAGGCTATCGATATATTCCCGGTATCTTGAACGGCTCGACCGCAACGGAGTAACTACTGTCTCCTCCGGGGAAATCGCTGAAGGGGTAGGAGTAAGTCCGGCCCAGGTACGCAAGGATTTAGCCTACTTTGGTGAATTTGGCACCCGGGGAGTTGGCTATAATGTCAAAGATCTCATGCGCTACACCAAAAAGATTCTGGGGCTGGACCAGGAATGGCCATTGATTCTGGTAGGTGCCGGTAACCTAGGATATGCATTATGCACATATAAGGGATTTAACAGCCGGGGTTTTAAAATTGTGGGCGTCTTTGATAACGACCTGACCAAAATAGGCAAGAAAATCGCCGAACTTGAAGTATTGCCCATGGAAAAAATGCCCGAGATAATTCAGGAACACAAAGCCCGTATCGGCATCATCGCCGTACCTCCCCGGGCGGCCCAGGATGTGGCCGACTTTATGGTTAAAAACGGTCTGGAGGCCATTTTAAACTTTGCCCCGGTGGCCTTGAACCTGCCGGAAGGGATAGAGATCCGCAATGTGGACCTGTCCGTGAAACTGGAAATACTCACATTTAATTTGGGCTTCAAGTCCGCCCAACGCCTGTAAAACACCGTGAAAGGCCGTGCACTACGGCCTTTTTCAGCCGGTGGTGGAAAATGAACTGGTATATCGGCGAGGCGAAAAGCGAAGGCAGGCCCGAGGGCATGGATGCCCGAGGCCGGCAACTGAGGTGAGGCAGGATGCCGAATTTGCCGGGAAGCCTGCCGGAGCTTTGAGCCGAGCAATAGTTTGGCCCGCGAGGCTCACCGGAGCGAGCGGGAGCCAAAACAGGGTAGTTGGAAAGTGGGGATAACTCAGGCAAAATGCACCTTGACGAAACCACAGTCGAACCGACAAAATGAAAGTAAAAAGACGTAGTCTAAAAATCTTTACATAACGGGTGGCAAAACGTGCGTATTGAGATTCTCACCCGCAACATGGACAAAAAGCCCGCCTTGCTGACTTTTCTGGCGGAACAACCGGGCCTGTGCACCCGGGGGAATGAAATCCTTGTGGACGGTCTACAAATGACCGTGGGGCAAAGCTATATTTATATTACCACCCGGCAATGGGAATGGGGAGAGAAAATCGTCCCACGGCTTTTTTCCATTGTACCCCATGCCTACTCTTCCTCTTACTACGAGCCGGTAACCGATCAAAAAATTCTGGTTACCGCCATAGCCCGCCCGTTACCGGAAATTATGGAAAGGTTGACCCTGCTGGAACATCTCGACCTGGAAGCGGAAGAGCTGGCCGGGCAATTCCAGGTGCAGTGGCAATCGCGGGACGTGGCGGTCAGTTGCCCGGTTTCCCTGATGGTCCAGGGAGGGATAGCCACGGCTAAGATTAAATTTACCACCCACTTCCGGGACGCGGAGCACCATTGCCGGCAGCTCTTAAATAAAATTTCCCTTGCGGAAGTGCTGCGGGTATTTACCCCGGAAGTAACCGCACCCAGGGAAGAACCCCTGGTAGGGGTGCTAACCATATCAACCCGAAAAGTTGTAACGCCGGAGTGCTGTGCGGAATTTTTAAATCACTTTCAGGGCCAAACCCTTTATTTGGAGCAACAGGATGCCCTGCGGGCCTTTTTTGATCCTGCCGGGCACATAACTTTCCGCCAGACCGCCCAAAAAATAGAAGCGGAGCTTTACCTGGAAAAACCGGAGGTACTGACCGAAGAACTCTACAAACAGTTGACCGCAACGCTTGGTTTTACCGATTTAACCCTGCATCGGACTATAGATAAAATCAGCCTGGAACCTCATACCTTAATTAAAAACCTGGGATTTACCAAAGATCACCGGTTTCATCTTTTTACCCGCCCGGGAACCTTCCTGGCCAGTTATAACATCAAAGAAAGGCAAATGAGCCTCGCCGCTTCAGTTAACCTGGCAGAGGAAGGGGCAGTGGATCGGGTAGTCCAGTTGTACAGGGCCATGGAATGTTTCACTAACCGGGTACTGGAAAATATCTAGGTAATAAGGGGTTTAGCCAGAAACCCATGGTTGGGCATTTGATCGGCTTCATACAATTACTAAGGCAGGCCGGCATCCCCGTCTCCACGGGGGAAATGCTGGATCTTTTGCAGGCCCTATCCCTCCTGGAACCCACCCGGAAAAACCTCCTCCTGGCCATGCAGGCCACCCTAATTAAGGAAACCGGACAGGAGAGGATCCTGGAAAAACTCTTTGACTTATACTGGACAACACTCAAACAAAAGACTAGAAAGCAGGAACAGCCAACCAATAAAACCGCCATTCCCATTCATCCTCCCCGACTGTCCCGGGAAGAGTTTAACGCCAGACTGGCACAGATGAAAGAGTGGCTGCGGCAGGCCCTGAAGAGTGAAGATGATTTACCGGCAGGGGGCGGAGAACCGGCAGGGCAGGGGGGCGGCAAGGGAAACGGCCCGGAACAGGGAAGAAGAGAAAGGCATTTTCAACATGGTAGTACGGTTCCCCTTGCGGCAGCGGGACAGCGACTGGCCATGATCATTGCAAAAGACAGCGAAGAAGATTTAAAGGCCCTGGCCCGGGAAGCCGTATTTACCCTGGTCCCACCTGCTGAAGACACCCCTGGAGAAGATCCCCGGCAAATGCTAAAGCAGTTGAAAACACACCTCGACTGGGCACAGGTAAAGGATTGGCTGGAACGGTCCCCCCTTGGGGGGGCGGAAAAGCTCCGCCAGCAGAAAAATCTCCTGCGGCTGGAACGCCTGCTCAACCGGGAACTCGAACAACTGCGCTGTAAAAGACAACCGGAAAAGGAGCTTCCAGCCATCGCACGGGAGGCCAATCTATCCCAACGTTGCTTTGCCGAGCTGGACCCGGAACAGGTGATACAAGTGAAGAGGCAAGTAGCCCGCCTGGGGCGCCGCCTGGCCACCCGCGCGGGTTACCGGCGCATTCCGGCGACCCGCGGGGCGGTAGACATAAGCCGTACCGTACGCCTGGCAGCCACCATCGGGGGAGTGCCCATAATCCTCTGTCACCAGGGCCGCCAGGCAACACGACCGGATTTAGTTGTGCTCTGCGATCTTTCCGGTTCGGTGGCTCCTTACAGCCAGTTCATGATGCTCCTGGTCCACACTATGCAAAATAAATTCCGCATGGTGCGTTCATATGCTTTTGTTGACGCCATAGCCGAGGTCACCGTCCAATTAAGGGAACTGGACCTTGAGAGGACAGTGCGGAACATCCAGCGGCAAACCGGCATCTGGCGGACAGGTTTTTCCGACTACGGCGCGGTTTGGCACCAGTTTTTTCACGAACACCTGCATGTACTTCACAGGAAGGTCACCCTGATCATCCTGGGAGACGCCCGGAACAATTATAAGCCATCCGGGGAAGAGTATTTCCGGGAGATTTGCCGCCGGGTTCGGCAGGTGATCTGGTTAAACCCGACCCCCCAGGAAAGCTGGAACCAGGAAGACAGCATTATGCATCTTTACACACCCTACTGCCGGCACGTTTTCGAATGCCGCAACCTTTCCCAGTTAACCAGAATCGCACGCCAGATATTTTAACTGAGCCAATTGCGATGTTCGGAAGTAGAGATGAATAGGCCGTTTTAGGGCAGTGGCAAAAATATTTTACCCCGGCACG